>NZ_JBEXYN010000007.1:0-130901 GCF_040630935.1 Streptomyces sp. NPDC005722 | reverse complement strand
CTCGCGCCGGGGGGCGCCGGGGAGCTCCCCGGCGCCACCCGGCGGGCGTTCCTACGGGAAGTCGTCCTCGCCGCCCGGTCCGCCGTCGAGGCCGCCGATGGGCAGTCCGCCGCCCTCGGTGCCGCCGTCCTCGCCGGGGCTGGCCGGCTCGCTGGGCTCCTCACTGCTGGGTTCCTCGCTGGGCGGCTCCTCGGTGCCGGGCGGCTCGGAGGACTCCGGCGGTGCCGACTCGGTCGGCGGGGCGGAGGTCGGCGGGGCGGAACTGGCCGGCGGCGCGCTGGTCGGCGGGGCCTGGGCCCCCGGCTCCAGCCGCAGCTTGAAGTTCTTCGCCGGCTTCCCCTTCAGCGCGTCGGCCGTGTACTGGGCCCAGATCTGCGTGGGGAAGCCGCCGCCGTTGACGCGGGACAGCCCCGTGGTGCCGTACAGCTTCTTCTGGGCGCCGGTCTGGGAGTCCTGGCCCATGACGGCGACGGCGGTGGCCAGGTCCGGGGTGTAACCGGCGAACCAGGCCGCCTTGTCCTCCTCCATCGTGCCGGTCTTGCCCGCCGCGGGACGGCCGGCGGCCTGCGCGGCGGTGGCGGTGCCGCCGCGGACCACCGAACGCAGGATGGAGGTCGTGGTGTCGGCCGCCTCGCGGTGGACGGCCTGCGTGGGCCGGCGCTTGGGCAGCTGCACCTCCTGCCCGTTCTTGGTGATCTTCACGACCATGGTGTACGGGACGTACCGGCCGTGGTTGGCGAGCGTCGCGTAGGTCTGCGCCATGTCCAGCGGGCTCGCCGTCATCGTGCCGAGCGCCATCGCCGGGCTGGTCACCAGCTTCACCTTCTCCGGCATGCCCAGCGCCCGCACCGTGTCGTTGACCTTGCCCGGGCCGACGTCCTGCGCCATCTGGGCGTAGACCGAGTTCACGGACTTGTCCATGGCGTTGGTGACCGTGATCGACCCGTAGGAGACGTCGTCCTCGTTCGCCGGGGCGTAGCCGGTGGGGCCGTCCGGTCCGATGACCTCGCGCTTGTTCCGGCCGTCGTAGACGGTGTACGGGGTGATGCGCCGGCCGTTCTGGGTGGTGGAGTCGTTCTGCACGGCGGAGGCGAAGATGAACGGCTTGAAGGTGGAGCCCACCTGGTAGTCCGAGCGGGTCGCGTTGTTGACGAACTGCTTGGTGTAGTCGACGCCGCCGTACATCGCGACGACCTTGCCGCTGGCCGGGTCGATGGACGCCCCGCCGACCCGCACGTACTTGTCGACCGGGTGCGCCTTCGGGTCGAGCTTGTCCAGCAGCTGCTCCTCGGCCGCCTCGACGAAGGCCTTCTCCTTCTTGCGGTCGATGGTCGTGGTGATGCGGTACCCGCCCGAGCGCAGGGTCTCCTCGTCCAGGATCCCCGCCCCGTACAGGTAGTCCTTGACGGCCTCGACCAGGTAGCCGCGCTGGCCGGACATCCCGGTGGCGGCCTTGGCCTTGTGCGGCTTCGGGAACTCCAGCCCCGCGCGCTCGCCCTCGCTCAGCCAGCCCTCCTTGACCATGCCGTCCAGCACGTAGTCCCAGCGGGCCTTCGCCTTGGCCTTGTTCTCCGGGTGCGCGACGATGTCGTACTCGCTGGGTGCGTTGAGCAGGGTCGCCAGGTACGCGCCCTCGGCGGCGTCGAGTTCGGCGGCGTCCTTGCCGAAGTAGGCCTGGGCGGCGGCCTGGATGCCGTAGGCGTTGCGGCCGTAGTAGCTGGTGTTGAGGTACCCCTCGAGGATCTCCTCCTTGGTCTTCTCGCGGTCCAGCTTGATCGCGATGAAGAACTCCTTGGCCTTGCGGACCGCCGTCTGCTCCTGGTTGAGGTAGTAGTTCTTGACGTACTGCTGGGTGATCGTCGAACCGGACTGCTTGCCCTTGCCGGTGACCGTGTTCCACGCCGCGCGCAGCATCGACTTCGGGCTGACCGCGGACTCGTGGTAGAAGTTGCGGTCCTCGGCGGCGAGCGTGGCGTGCTGGGCGACCTCGGACACCTGGTCCAGGCTCACGTTCTCGCGGTTGACCGCCCCGTCACGGGCGAGCTGACTGCCGTCGGAGTACAGGTAGACGTTGCTCTGCGCGACCGCTCCCGCGTTGGCCTTGGGGATGTCCACCAGCTGGTAGCCGATGATGAACGCGCCCGCGCACGCCAGCACGACCAACAGGAGCGTGCCGAGCACCGCGCGCCAGCTCGGGATCAGTCTGCGGGCACCGGTGCGCTTCGGCTTCTTGCCGGAGGGCGGGTTCTCCCAGCCGCCGGGGGAAGCGTTGCTGCTGCTCATGTCTGTACTGACTCCTCCGCGGCCGCCGAGGGTTGTGCCGCGGCGGAACATCTTGGGTCAATCGTGCCGTACGACCCGGCGGACACTCTCCCACCATCAGGACAAATCGGGTCATCGACGTGCATCCGTGACAAGCCTGTGACAGGCCGAAAGCGTGACGCCCACCACCCCGCCGGGTGAAAACCCCGTGGCACCCGGCGGACACCGCGGGTAACGTCGGGCGCTTGCGCCGGAACGGACGGGCCCGTTCCCCCGCACCGGGAGGAGGGACCATGCACCTGTACGCGACCGTGGCGGCGAACGGCTTCCGGCGCCACGCCACGTACCGGGTGGCCACCGCGGCCGGCGTCTTCACCAACACCGTCTTCGGCTTCATCACCGCATACACCTACATCGCCCTCTGGCACGAACGGCCCCACCTCGGGGGCTACGACCAGTCCATGGCGTTGACGTACGTCTGGATCGGCCAGGCCCTGTTCGCGACCTCCGCCCTCATGGGCGGCGGGTTCCAGGACGAACTGATCGAACGCGTCCGCAACGGCGACATCGCCGTCGACCTGCACCGCCCCGCCGACCTGCAGGCCTGGTGGCTCGCCGCCGACCTCGGCCGGGCCGGCTACCAGTTGCTCGCCCGCGGCGCGGTGCCCATGGTCTGCGGCGCCCTCGCCTTCGACCTCGCCCTGCCGGCCTCCCCCGCCACCTGGGCCTGCTTCCTGCTGTCGGTCGCCCTCGGGGTCGTCGTCGGCTTCGCCCTGCGCTACCTCGTCGTCCTCAGCGTCTTCTGGCTCATGGACGGCGCCGGGATCGTCGCCGTCTCCGGCCTGTCCACGCTCTTCTTCTCCGGCATGCTGCTGCCCCTCAACGCCTTCCCCGCCGGCCTCGCCCCGGTCGTCCTGCTGCTGCCCTGGTCGGCGCTGCTCCAGGTGCCCGCCGACATCCTGATGGGCCGGCACACCGGCGCCGCGCTCGCCGCCGCCCTGGCCTTCCAGGCCGCCTGGGCGGTGGTCCTGCTCGGCGCCGGACGGCTGCTGCAGTCCGCCGCCACCCGCAAGGTCGTGGTCCAAGGTGGCTGAGGCACTGCGCGCCTACGGGCTGATCGTGTGGATGTGGACCCGCTCGACCATGGCGTACCGGGCGTCGTTCGTGATGAACACGGCCGTCAACTTCGCCGCCACCGGGCTGGACTTCCTCGCGATCCTGCTGATGTTCTCCCAGGTCGACCGGCTCGGCGGCTACTCACTGCCCGAGATCGCCTTCCTCTACGGCACCTCCGGCACCGCCTTCGGCCTCGCCGACCTCGCCCTGGGCAGCATGGAACGGCTCGGCGGCCGGATCCGCGACGGCACGCTCGACACCCTCCTGGTGCGGCCCGTGCCCGTCCTGGCCCAGGTCGCCGCCGACCGCTTCGCACTGCGCCGGATCGGCCGGATCGTGCAGGGACTGCTCGTCCTGGGCTGGTCGGTGACCCGTCTCGACCTGCACTGGACCGCCCTGGACCTGGTGCTGCTGCCGATGATGCTGCTCAGCGGAGCCGGGATCTTCGGCGCCGTCTTCGTCGCCGGCGCCGCCTTCCAGTTCCGGGCCGGCGACGCCTCCGAGGTGCAGAACTCCTTCACCTACGGCGGCGCCACCCTGCTGCAGTACCCGCCGTCGGTCTTCGGCAAGGAACTCGTGCGCGGCGTCACCTTCATCGTGCCGCTCGCCTTCGTCAACTGGCTGCCCGCACTGCGCGTCCTGGGCCGCCAGGACCCCCTGGGCCTGCCCGGCTGGGTGGACTTCGCCCCGCCCCTGGTCGCCGTCGCCTGCTGCGCCCTGGCCGGCGCCGCCTGGCGGGCGGGCCTGCGTTCGTACCGGAGCACCGGGAGCTGATGACCGACATGACCGCCCTCATCGAAGTCGACCGCGTCGAGAAGGTCTTCGACGTCCGCCGGCGCACCGGCCTGCTCCGCAGGGAGCGCCGCCAGGTCCGCGCCGTGGACGGCATCTCCTTCACCGTCCCCGCCGGCCAAGTGGTCGGCTACATCGGGCCCAACGGCGCCGGCAAGTCCACCACCGTCAAGATGCTCACCGGCATCCTCACCCCCAGCGGCGGCCGGCTGCGCGTCGCCGGCATCGACCCCTCCCGCGAACGCACCCGGCTCGCCCGCCGCATCGGCGTCGTCTTCGGACAGCGCACCACCTTGTGGTGGGACCTGCCGCTGCGCGACTCCTACGAACTCGTACGCCGCATGTACCGCGTCGACGCCGCCCGTTACCGCCGCAACCTCGACCGCTGCGTCGACCTGCTCGACCTCGGGCCGCTCCTGGACGTCCCCGTACGGCAGCTCTCGCTCGGCCAGCGCATGCGCGGCGACATCGCCGCGGCGCTCCTCCACGACCCCGAGGTGCTCTACCTCGACGAGCCGACCATCGGGCTGGACGTCGTCAGCAAGGCGAAGGTCCGCTCCTTCCTGCGGACCGTCAGCACCGAACAGGGCACCACCGTGCTGCTCACCACCCACGACCTCACCGACATCGAGCAGTTGTGCGGCCGCGTCATGGTCATCGACCACGGCCGCCTGGTGTACGACGGCGGCCTCGACGGGCTGCACGAGGCCGGCGAGAGCGAGCGCACCCTCGTCGTCGACTTCGAACGGGAGCTGCCACCGGTGGAACTCGCCGGCGCCCGCTGCGAACGCGTCGAGGGCGCCCGGCAGTGGATCGCCTTCCCCGCGGCCGCCAGCGCGGCACCCCTGGTCGCCGAACTCGCCGCACGCCACGCCGTCGTCGACCTGTCGGTGCGCGAACCCGCCATCGAGGACGTCATCGCCCGCATGTACGCCGCGAGCAGCACCGCTCCCGCGTGAGGCCGCGAGGCCGACACCCCGGCGCCCGCCGCCCACCGGCCTGCCAGCGCCACGGGCGTTCACGACCGCCGGGGGCCCACGCCCCGCCCGCGGTCCGTCACGTACCCGCCGGGCCGTTGCCCCTCAACAGAGCGCCCAGGCACCCCGGGCCGGTCACCACGGCGCTCGCTCGGCACGGTCGCGGCAGGCGCGTCCCGCGGCGGCCGGCAGCCGGCACGGGACGGGTTCCTCGACCGCGGCCCCCGTCTTCTCGTCCCTTGCGGGGACGACAGGACGGCGCGCGCAGCGCGGCAGCCGCAGATCGTCCGGACGAGACCTCCCCGGCACCGCGACGCCCCCGGCTGGAGGCACCCGGCGGCCGGGGGGCGGGGGGCGGAGCGGTGTCCCCGCCCCCGAAGGTCAGCGCAGGGAGGCCAGGGCCGCGCGCACGCGCTCCACCGCGCCCGCCGTGGTCGAGGCGTGCGCGGACAGCCGGACGGAGTCCGTCCGGACCGACGGCGTCACCCCGTGCTCGTGCAGCGCCTTCGCGATCCGGGCCGGGTCCACGTCCGGCACCGCGAACGACACGATGCCCGCCCGCTCGGCGCGGGCCACCGGGGACAGCACCTTCCCGCCGGCCGAACGGACCACGTCGATCAGCTCGTCGACCCGGCGCGCGACGTGCGCCTCGATCGCGGCCACCCCGACGCCCTCGACCAGCTCCAGCGCCGCCGCGAAGGCCGCCGCCGTCACCGGGCTCAGATTGGTGATGCTCCAGCGCAGCGCGTCCGGCGCGACCGGGTGCTCGGTGTCGTCGAAGACGGCGACGTCCTCGACCCCGGTCCACCCCGTCAGCGTGGGCTCCAGCCGCTCCAGGGCGCGGTCCGACAGCGCCGCGAACCCGGTGGCCCAGCTGGCCCGCAGCCACTTCTGGCCGCCGGCCACGACCACGTCCGCCGCCTTCCACGGCAGCTCGACGACGCCGAACGCCTGCATCGCGTCCACCACGAGCAGCCGGTCCCCGACGACCTCGCGCAGCGCCGCGAGGTCCGTCCGGTAGCCGGTGCGGAAGTCCACGGCGCTCACCGAGACCGCCACCACCTCGTCCGTCAGCGCCGCACGCACCGCCTCCGGGGTCGGCGCCCCGTCCAGCCAGCGCGGCACCGCCCGGCCCAGGGCGGCCGTGCGCCGCCACGGGTAGTGGTTCGCGGGGAAGTCCGCCGACGGCACCAGGACCGCGCCGCCGGGCACGCCGAAGGCGGCGTGGAAGATACCGGTGGAGGCGTTGGGCAGCAGCGCCACGTGCGCGGTGTCCGTGCCCGCCAGCCGTCCGGCAGCGGCCCGGGCCCGCGGCTCGGCCCGCATCAGGTCGTTGACGGTGGTGTGGTCGGCCTCCGCCGACGCCGCCAGCGCGGCCGCCGTGGCGTCCAGGACGTCCCGCGAGGGCGGGCCGTAGCGGGCGAAGTCCAGGTAACCCTCGGGCTCGCCGAAGTGCTCGGCGTAGCCGGTCAGCCCGCCCGCGTGGTCCGTCATGGGTGTCGCCGTCCGTCCGTACTCGTCACACCTTGGCCGCCGCGCCGCCCTTGAGCAGCGACAACTCCACAGTGTCCGCCATGCGCAGGTAGCCGGCGTCACTGGGGTGCAGGTGGTCGCCGGAGTCGTAGGCGGGCAGCAGCGCGGAGGGGCGGTCCGGGTCGCGCAGCGCCCGGTCGAAGTCGATCACCTCGTCGAACACCGTGCCCGCCCGGATCGCGGCGTTCACCTGCTGCCGCACCGCCTCGGTGTGCGCGTTGTATCCCACGTGGCCCCCGCACGGGGCCAGCGTGGCCCCCAGCACCCGCAGTCCGCGCTCGTGACCGCGCGCCACGATCTCCCGCAGCCCGGAGACGATCTCCCGCGCGCCGGTCCGCTGCGGCGGCCGCAGCACGTCGTTGATGCCCAGCTCCACGACGAGCGTACGGACACCGGTCTGGGACAGCGCGTCACGTTCGAGGCGGCTCAGGCCGCTGGGATTGCCGCCGTTCTCGCCGTCGCGCAGCACCCGGTTGCCGCTGATCCCCTGGTTGAGGACGCCGAGCCGCAGCCCCCGGTCCCCGGAACCGCGCAGCCGCGTCGCCAGACGGTCCGGCCAGCGGTGGTTCGCGCCCGGGGTGGACGTGATGCCGTCGGTGATCGAGTCGCCGAACAGCACCACCGACCCGGCCGCCTGCCGCGTGAAGACGTCCACGCCCGTGACGTAACGCCAGTACGGGGTACGCGTGGTGTACGCGGCGCCGTCGGTGCGCGCGGCGCGCTCGCCGAACGCCATGAACGAGGTCTGCTGCGCCCACGGGTGATACGTCACCGGGCCCGAGCCCTGCGGGGTGTACGTCGTCACCAGCAGGTCCGCCGTCTGCGGAACGGCCAGGCGCACGGGATCGCTGACGACGCTGCCGCCCGCGGGGATCCGCACCTGCGTCCGCCCGCCGAAGGTCAGCGACCGCATCGAGCCGCGCGCCGCCGCCGGCGACCCCGGGGCCGCCGCGACGGCGACCGTCGCCCGGCCGATCTGCAGCAGGGTGCGGCCGAAGAGGTTGGAGAGGTGGATGCGCGCCGAGGTGCCGCCGACACTGGTGTGCACCACGTTGCGGATCGACCACCCCGCGTAGCCGTCCGGCACGTTCGGCTCGCCGCCCGCCGGGGACGTCGACCAGGTGCCCACCCACGAACCGGACGCCGCGGGCGCCACCTGGTTGGATACGCCGGGCATTCCGGCCGCTACGAGGGGGCCGCCGGAGCGGCCGGAGGCGCCGGTACGGCTGGTGGTGACGAAGATCGCGGCGGAGACGACCACGACCAGCGCGACGATTCCGGCGAGCAGTGCACAACCCGTCGTCCTGGCCATGCGGTGCGTCACTCCTGGGATCAATGGGCGGGAAACCGGCGCGATCCGCTGTCGCCATGATCCCATGGAGACGTGGGGCCTGCCCGTCTGCGTTGTCGGACGCCGGGAACTCGTTGTTCGTTCCACTCGAAGAGTGTGGTGTGGACGATACGCGGAAGGAGTGGATGCGGCGGATGGAAACGGCTCCGGTGACCGGATCGGACCAAGGCCCGACCCCGGTGTTCTCGTACAGCCCCGCCGACGAGGGCCGTCGGCGCGGCGTACGACGCATGAAGGTGATCGCCACCGGCCTGCTGCTGGTGGCCACGGCCGTCTACGGACTGGCCAAGTGGGCCGAGTCGGCGGGGGCCGGCGCCTGGTCCGGCTACGTCGCGGCCGCCGCCGAGGCGGGCATGGTCGGCGCGCTCGCCGACTGGTTCGCGGTGACCGCGCTCTTCCGCAGGCCGCTCGGCCTGCCCATCCCGCACACCGCGATCATCCCCACCAAGAAGGACGCGCTCGGCCGCACCCTCGGCGACTTCGTCGGCGAGAACTTCCTGTCCCCGCAGGTCGTCCGCACCCGGCTGCGCAAGGTCGGCATCGCCCGGCGGCTCGGCGCCTGGCTGGAACACCCCGAGCACGCCGACCGCGTCACCGAACAGGGCGCCGCCGCGCTGCGCGGCGCCCTGACCGTGCTGCGCGACTCCGACGTCCAGGCCGTCGTCGGCGAGGCCATCACCCGGCGCGCCGACGCCCAGGAGATCGCCCCGGGGATAGGCAAGATGCTGGAGCGCGTCGTCGCCGACGGCGGGCACCGCCGGGTGGTCGACCTGGTCTGCGTCCGCGCGCACGACTGGCTGGTCGAGCACTCCGACTCGGTGATGCACGCCGTCCAGGGAGGCGCCCCCGGCTGGACCCCGCGCTTCGTGGACCGCAGGGTCGGCGAACGCGTCTACAAGGAACTCGTGCGCTTCACCGCCGAGATGCGGGACATGCCCGAGCACCCCGCGCGCGAGGCGATCGACCGCTTCCTCGCCGACTTCGCCGTCGAGCTGCAGTCCGACCCGGACACCCGGGCCCGCGTCGAACGGCTCAAGAAGGACCTCATCGCCCGCAACGAGGTCCAGGACCTCATCGAGTCCGCGTGGGGCTCGGTCCGCGGCATGATCGTCGCCGCCGCCGAGGACGAGCGCAGCGAGCTGCGGCTGCGGGCCCGGGCCTCGCTGCTGTCGCTGGGCGCGCGGATGACGGAGGACCCCCGGCTGACCGCCAAGATCGACGGCTGGCTGGAGGACGCCGCGACGTACGTCGTCACCACCTACCGCGACGAGATCACCGCGCTGATCACCGACACCATCGCCGGCTGGGACCCCGAGCAGACCACCCGCAAGATCGAGGCCAACGTCGGACGCGACCTGCAGTTCATCCGCATCAACGGCACCGTCGTCGGCTCACTGGCGGGGCTGGTCATCTACACCGTCTCCCGGTTCCTCGCGGGATAGCCGGGGGACGGGCGGGACCCGGGCCGGCCCCGCTCTGGGAATCTGACGCCACGTCACCTACCGTGCCCGCATGCCCACCCGAACCCCCGCCCCGCTGCGCCGGCACGGACGCGCGCTGTGGGGCGCCGGCGAAGCCGCCCTCACCCTCGGCGCCGTCCTCCTGCTGCTCGTCGCCCACCAGTTGTGGTGGACCAACCTGCGGGCGCAGTCCGGCGCCGCGCACCGGGTCACCACCCTCGAACGACAGTGGGACCGCGCCCCCGCCACCCGCACCCCCACCCCCGAGACATCGGACGAATCCGCTGCCGTCGGCGCCGCCGCACCCACGAGCCGACCCCGCAGCGCCGGCACCCGCACCACCCCCGGCGCCACCCCGCGGCCCGCCCAGGCCTACGCCGTCCTCCGCATCCCCCGCATCGGCGTCACCGCCCCCATCGCCGAAGGCGTCAACCGCACCGAAGTCCTCGACCACGGATACGCCGGCCACTACCCGCACACCGCCCAGCCCGGACAACCCGGCAACTTCGCCCTCGCCGGCCACCGCAACACCCACGGCGAACCCTTCCGCCGCATCGACCGCCTCCGCCCCGGCGACACCCTCCTCGTCGAGACCGCCACCACGCGCTACACCTACGTCGTCCGGCAGACCATCCCCCGCACCACCCCCGCCGACGGCACCGTCCTCGCCCCCGTCCCCCACAGCACCGTCCACCCCCGCCGCCACATGACCGGACCCGGCCACTACATCACCCTCACCACCTGCACCCCCGAGTTCACCTCCACCTACCGCCTGGTCGTCTGGGGCGGACTCGCCGCAGCGGAACCACGCCGGCCCCCCGAACGTCATCCCTGACGGAACGACCGGAAGGGCCGGAAGGAGCAGTCCGCGTGATCCGCAGCACCGCGGCAACCGCACGCGTGCACGGCGCCGCCCTCCTGCTGCTCCTCACCGGCCTCCTGCTCACCCACAGCGGCCTCACCACCACCGTCGCCGCCGCCGCGACCACCGCCGCGCTCGCCCTCCTGCTCGGCAGCGCCCGCCGCCTCGCGGCCACCGCACCCCCCGTCCCCCGCGGACGCGTCCGCACCGCGCTGCGCGACCGGGAACACCGCACCGCCTTCCTCCCCCAGCGCGACCCCGACGCCTCCGGCCGCCCACGCCCCAGGGCCCCCGGCCGCCCCCTCCCGACGGCCGCCTAGGGGCAACGCCACCGCACCACGGCACCCGCTGCCCCACCGCGCCCCGTCACGCCGCGCCCACCCCGACCGGCACGACGACACCCGCGGAGGGTCCCACCCCCATGTCCGTGTTCACGCACGCCCTGCTCACCCTCACCGACACCCTCGCCCCGCTCACCGGACGCACCGCGGCACCCGCCACCGCGATCGTCCTCGTCACCCTCCTCGTACGACTCGCGCTCCACCCCCTCGCCCGCGCCGCCGCCCGCGGCGAGAAGGCCCGCGCCGCCCTCGCCCCACGCGTCGCCGAACTGCGCCGCAAGCACGCACGCGACCCGCAGGAACTCCAGCGCGCCCTCGGCGGCCTCTACACCCAGGAGGGCGCCTCCCCCTTCGCCGGCATGCTGCCGACCCTCCTCCAGCTCCCCGCCTTCTTCGTGCTCTACCACGCCTCCTCCACCGCCCGGATCACCGACGACCGGACCGGCGCCCTGCACCTCGCGATCCTCGTCGTGGTCGCCGCCGTCGCCTACTGGTCCTACCGCCGCGCCCGCAAGACCGCCCCCGACGCCGAAGGCCTCGCCAAGCACCTCCCGCTGCTCTCCTTCGGCACCCTGATCACCGCCGCCGTCGTCCCCCCGGCCGCCGGCCTCTACATCGCCACCTCCACCGCCTGGACCGCCGCCGAACGCGCCTGGCTGCACCGTCCACAGCATGGTCAAGGGGTTGCGGACGCCACCCCCGGCGCTGGAGGATCAACCAAGACCTCCGATGACCGCCCCCATCGGACATGACCACGGACATGACCACGGACCCCGACCCCGGACATGACCACCGCCACCCCCGACCACACCCGGAGAGTCTTGTGAAGCTGCTGCGACTCGGCCCCGCCGGAGCCGAACGCCCGGCCCTGCTCGACCAGGACGGCACCCTGCGCGACCTGTCCTCCCTCACCCCCGACATCGACGGCACCCTGCTCGCCGACGACGACACCCTCGCCCGCATCCGCACCGCGGCCGCCGACGGCACCCTCCCCGCCCTCGACCCCGCCGACGCCGCCGCCGACCGGCGCACCGGCCCCCCGCTCACCCGCATCGGCAAGATCGTCTGCATCGGCCTCAATTACCACGACCACGCCCGCGAGACCGGCGCCGCCGTCCCCGAAGAGCCCATCCTCTTCATGAAGGCCCCCGACACCGTCGTCGGCCCTGACGACACCGTCCTCGTCCCCCGCGGCAGCCTCAAGACCGACTGGGAGGTCGAACTCGCCGTCGTCATCGGCCGCGAACTGCGCTACGCCGCCGACGAGGCGGAGGCCCTCGCCGCCGTGGCCGGCTACGCCGTCTCCCACGACGTGTCCGAACGCGCCTTCCAGATCGAGCGCGGCGGCCAGTGGGACAAGGGCAAGAACTGCGAGACCTTCAACCCCCTCGGCCCCTGGCTCGTCACCGCCGACGAGATCCCCGACCCCCAGGCCCTGGGCCTGCGGCTGTGGGTCAACGGCGACCTCAAGCAGGACGGCACCACGGCCGAGCAGATCTTCCCGGTCGCCGAAGTCGTCCGCTACGTCAGCCAGTTCATGACCCTGTACCCGGGCGACGTCATCAACACCGGCACCCCCGCCGGCGTCGCCCTCGGCCGCCCCGAGCCCAAGCCGTACCTCCGGGCCGGCGACGTGGTCGAGCTCGAGATCGACGGCCTCGGCCACCAGCGCCAGGCCCTCAAGGACGCGTAGCCTCCCCACCCACGCCGAAGGTCGCCCGGCACGACACGCCGGGCGCCCTTCGGCGTATCCCGGACGGCGTAACCGTCGTACAAGCGGGTCGTTAAAACGTGCGAAAGGGCAACACACGATCGCATGGGGGGACATCAGTGCCCGCAAGCCCCTACACCCGTGAACTCCTGACGGAGACGGCGGCGTCGTCGCGGACGCTGTCGGAGATGCTGACGAGACTGGGCGTGGACCCCAGGAGTCCGACGCGCGGTTACCTGCGGGAGCGGATGAGACGCATGGGCGTGGACACCTCGCACTTCGAACGCGAGGGCGGTCGCTGGACCCGTGAACTCCTCGCCGAAGCAGTCGCCGCATCGGCCAACATGTACGAAGTGCTGCGCCGCCTGGGCGTGGAGGCCGTCGGAGGGCAGCACACGCACATCAGCCGCCGCATTCGCGGATTCGGCATCGACACCTCGCACTTCGTGACCCGGCCTCGTGGCCCCGGCCGGCGGACGCACGAGGAGATCCTGGTCAAGCAGGAGACGGACACGGCCCGTCGCGTGCACAGCGACCGGCTCAAGCGGGCGATGCTGGCCCGGGGCGTCGCCGAGCTCTGCGCGCTCTGCGGGACGGAACCCATGTGGTGCGGCCGGCCACTACCCCTGGAGGTCGACCACCTCGACGGCAACTGGCGGGACAACCGGCCGGCCAATCTCCGCCTGCTGTGCCCCAACTGCCACGCGACGACGGACACCTACCGGGGCCGGGGCAAACGACGCGACCGGGACGTGGCCCGATGAGCGCCGGAACCCCGTACACCCGCGAACTGCTCGAGGCGGCAGCGGCGCGATGCCACTCCCTGAAGGAGGTCGTGGCGTTCCTCGGCAGGGTTCCGTACGGAAAGCTGCACTGCTACCTGGAGAAGCGGTTCGCCCATTTCGGCATCGACATCTCCCATTTCCACCGGCCCACCTCCGTCAGGGGCCGCAAGCGACCCCGCCCCACGCCCGCGGAACTCCGCGCCGCAGTCGCGGATTCCGTGTCCGTGGCCGAGACCCTCCGCCGTCTCGAGAGGCCCGACAACACCCGCACGCGCGCACTGCTGCGCGTATGGGTGGCGGAGGACGGCCTGGACACCGGCCACTTCCTGGGACAGGCGCACGGCAACAGGAACGGGCCCAACGCCAAGAAGCCCGCGGCAGCCATCCTGGTCGCGCGCACCGACGGCTACCGCACCAAGGCCGTACTGCTGCGGAGGGCGCTCGCCGAGATCGGCACGCCGTCCCGGTGCGCCCGGTGCGGCACCGGCGAAAGCTGGCACGGCAAGCCGATGACGCTGGAAGTGGATCACATCAACGGCGACCGTCTGGACGACCGGGCGGAGAACCTGCGTCTGCTCTGCCCGAACTGCCATGCCGTCACCGACACATGGTGCCGGGGAGGCAGCCGCCCATCGAGCCGGTAACCACAGGCGATCCCGCAGCCGCCACCCGTTACCATGGGTGGCGGCTAGCGGCGGTGGCGCAGAGGCGACGCAGCAGACTTAGGATCTGTGGCCCTTGATCGGGCTTGAGGGTTCGAATCCCTTCCGCCGCACCACTCGTGGCCTGCGAATCCAAGGAATGGGTGCGCAGGCCACGGCCTTACGGACTCACCCCACCAGTTCCCGCACCACCGGCACCAGGGCCCGGAAGGCGAGCCCGCGGTGGCTGATGGCGTTCTTCTCGTCCGCGGTGAGTTCGGCGCAGGTCCGGGACTCGCCGAGCGGCTGGAGGATCGGGTCGTAGCCGAAGCCGCCGTTGCCGTGGGGCTCGAAGCGCAGCGTGCCGAGGAGGCGGCCCTCGACGACGCGTTCGGTGCCGTCGGGGAGGGCGAGGGCGGCGGCGCAGGTGAAGTGGGCGGCGCGGTGGGGGGTGTCGATGTCGGAGAGCTGGGCGAGGAGGAGTTCGAGGTTGGCACGGTCGTCGCCGTGCTTGCCGGCCCAGCGGGCGGAGAAGATGCCGGGGGCGCCGCCGAGGACGTCGACGCAGAGGCCGGAGTCGTCGGCGACGGCGGGGAGTCCGGTGGCCTGGGCGAGGGCGTGGGCCTTGAGGAGGGCGTTCTCGGCGAAGGTGACGCCGGTTTCGCGGACGTCGGGGACTTCGGGGTAGGCGTCGGCGCCGACGAGCTCCACGCCGAGTCCGGCGTCGGCCAGGATGGCGTGGAGTTCGGCGACCTTGTGGGCGTTGCGGGTGGCGAGGACCAGGCGGGTGTGCGGCATGGTCCGATTATCCCGTCAGCCGGGGGTGCAGACCTTGGAGAGTTCGGTCGCGGCGTCGGCGACGGGGGTGATGTCGGGGGTGTCGCCGTTCTGGGCGGCCTTCTGTGCGTTCTCGACGGCCTTCTGGAGGTCGCCCACGGCGGTGTTGACGTCGGCGTTGCCGGTCTTGTCGCCGAGGTCGGCGAGGTCGTCGGCGATCTGGTCGAGGGCGTTGGCGGCGTCCTGTGGGCTGTTGCCGGCGTTGTTGACGGCGTTC
Source organism: Streptomyces sp. NPDC005722 (assembly GCF_040630935.1). Classification (NCBI taxonomy): domain Bacteria; kingdom Bacillati; phylum Actinomycetota; class Actinomycetes; order Kitasatosporales; family Streptomycetaceae; genus Streptomyces; species Streptomyces sp. NPDC005722. The sequence goes on along the minus strand of NZ_JBEXYN010000007.1, from coordinate 116,016 downwards.
TGCAGGTTCTGGACGTCGGTGGCGATCTGGGCTGCGACGTTGGCGCAGTCGAGGGCCTTGTCGACGGCGTCGACGGCGCTGCAGCCGATGAGGGCGGTGGTGCCGAGGGCGGCCGCGGTGGCGAGCGCCGCGAGGCGGCGGGTGCGTGGGTGCATACCTTTACATACGCACCGCGCCGTCCTCAGGTTGCGGTTTCCAGACCTGCTCTTTGTCAGTCCTTGGTGATCTGTTCGAGTTCGGCGAGGGCGGCGCGCTGGAGTGCGTCGAGTTCGGCGCAGCCGGCGACGGCGAGGTCGAGGAGGTTGTTGAGTTCCTTGCGGTCGAAGGGCTGGCCTTCGGCGGTGCCCTGGACCTCGACGAAGCGGCCGTCGCCGGTGCAGACGACGTTCATGTCGGTCTCGGCGCGGACGTCTTCCTCGTAGCGGAGGTCGAGCATGGGGACGCCGTCGATGATGCCGACGCTGACGGCGCTGACGGTGCCGCTCAGGGGCTGGGCCTTGGCGCGGACGAGCTTGCGGCCGTGCATCCAGGTGACGGCGTCGGCGAGGGCGACGTAGGCGCCGGTGATGGCGGCGGTGCGGGTGCCGCCGTCGGCCTGGAGGACGTCGCAGTCGAGGACGACGGTGTTCTCGCCGAGTGCCTTGTAGTCGATGACGGCGCGCAGGGACCGGCCGATGAGGCGGGAGATCTCGTGGGTGCGGCCGCCGATCTTGCCGCGGACGGACTCGCGGTCGCCGCGGGTGTTGGTGGCGCGGGGCAGCATGGCGTACTCGGCGGTGACCCAGCCTTCGCCGCTGCCCTTGCGCCAGCGGGGGACGCCCTCGGTGACGGAGGCGGTGCAGAGGACCTTGGTGTCGCCGAAGGAGACGAGGACGGATCCTTCGGCGTGCTTGCTCCAGCCGCGCTGGATGGTGACGGGGCGGAGCTCTTCGGGGGTGCGGCCGTCGATACGAGACATGGCGTCGAGCCTAGTCCTAGCGCGGCTCGGGGCCCGTGCCGGTCCTGGAACGGGCCCCTTGCGGGTGAGGCTGTGGTGGTCCGGCGGTCAGTGCCGGGTCACATCATGTCCTCGATGTCGGCGGCGATGGGGTCGGCGTCGGTGCCGATGACGACCTGGATGGCGGTGCCCATCTTGACGACGCCGTGGGCTCCGGCGGCCTTGAGCGCGGCCTCGTCGACGAGCGAGGGGTCCTTGACCTCGGTGCGGAGTCGGGTGATGCAGCCCTCGACCTCTTCGATGTTGTCGAGTCCGCCGAGCCCGGCGACGATCTTCTCTGCCTTGCTGGCCATCTGTGCTCCTGGTTGGTCTCGGCCGTTCGGTCCGATTTCACACCGTAGTGCAGTGGTGGACCGGTTTTGCGGGGATGCATGAGTGTCCCAGCCGCGCCGCAACTGGTCTACACCACATTACCCGCCGGGAGGTGGCCCCATGGGTCCGGACGCCGCCGCGGCCGCCCCGCGTCCGAGCCGGACGTGGGGCTCCGTGCTGTTCCAGGGGCTGCAGAAGATGGGCCGCAGCCTGCAGCTGCCGATCGCGGTGCTGCCGGCGGCGGGCATCCTCAACCGGCTGGGCCAGGACGACGTCTTCGGACCCCGGGGACTGGGCTGGGACGCGGTGGCCAAGGTCTTCAACGGCGCGGGCGGCGCCCTGCTGGACGGTTCGCTGGGGCTGCCGCTGCTGTTCGCGGTGGGCGTCGCGATCGGGATGGCGAAGAAGGCGGACGGCTCGACGGCGCTGGCGGCGGTGGCGGGCTTCCTCGTCTACTACGGGGTGCTGCACCAGTTCCCGCAGGACTGCCCGAAGGGGACGGCCTTCCTGGCGACGAGTACCATCAGCGGGGCGTGCATCCCGCCGGGGACGCCTGCGGCGGCGGCCCCGGCCGCGTACCAGAACCCGGGGGTGTTCGGCGGGATCGTGATCGGGCTGCTGACCGCGTTCTTCTGGCAGCGCTACCACCGTACGAAGCTGGTGGACTGGCTGGGCTTCTTCAACGGGCGCCGGCTCGTGCCGATCGTCATGGCGTTCGTCGCGATCGTCTTCGCGGTGCTGTGCGTGTTCGTCTGGCCGCCGATCGGTGCCGGGCTCACCTCGTTCAGCCAGTGGCTCACGGACCTGGGCTCGTACGGGGCGGGCATCTTCGGGGTGGCGAACCGGGCGCTGCTGACGGTGGGGCTGCACCAGTTCCTCAACGTCTTCGTGTGGTTCCAGTTCGGCAGTTTCACCAAGCCGGACGGGACGGTGGTGCACGGGGACATCAACCGCTTCCTGCAGGGTGACCCGACGGCCGGGCAGTTCACCTCGGGGTTCTTCCCGATCATGATGTTCGCCCTGCCGGCCGCCGCGCTGGCGATCACGCACTGCGCCCGTCCGTCGCGCCGCAAGAAGGTGGGCGGCCTGATGCTGTCGGTGGCGCTGACCTCGTTCGTGACGGGCATCACCGAGCCGATCGAGTACTCGTTCCTGTTCATCGCGCCGGCGTTGTACGCGATCCACGCGGTGCTGACGGGGGTGTCGATGGCGGTGACGTGGGGCCTGGGCGTGCACGACGGCTTCACGTTCTCGGCGGGGCTGATCGACTACGTCATCAACTGGAACCTGGCGACGAAGCCGTGGCTGATCGTCCCGATCGGGCTGGTCTTCGCGGCGGTGTACTACGTGCTGTTCCGCTTCGTGATCACCAGGTTCGACCTGGCGACGCCGGGACGTGAGCCGGAGGAGGTCGCGGAGGGGATGGAGCGGGACAACGTCAAGGCGTAGCCGGGGGACCACGCTCGGCATTGTGGTCTAGACCACACCCGACGAGGCTTTCCTTGACGCGTTGCTTACATGTTAATACTGGTCTACACCACTCGGTGGTTTAGACCAGGAGGACCCCCCATGACTACCGCCACCGCATCGGCGGCCCCCGCAGCGAAGAAGCGGGGCTCCGGCCTTTTCCAGGGCCTGCAGAAGGTCGGCCGCAGCCTGCAGCTGCCGATCGCCGTCCTGCCGGCGGCGGGCATTCTGCTCCGTCTCGGCCAGCCCGACGTCTTCGGCGCGGACGGCCTCGGCTGGGACAAGGTCGCCTCGGTGTTCGCCACCGCCGGCGGCGCCGTGTTCGACAACCTGCCGCTGCTCTTCTGCATCGGTGTCGCCATCGGCTTCGCCAAGAAGTCCGACGGTTCGACCGCGCTCGCCGCGCTGGTCGGCTTCCTGGTCTACAGCAACGTCCTGAAGGCCTTCCCGGTCACCGAGGCCAAGATCCAGGACGGCGCGGACGTCGCCGCCACCTACAACAACCCCGGGGTCCTCGGCGGCATCATCATGGGTCTGCTCGCCGCCGTCCTGTGGCAGCGCTACCACCGCAAGAGGCTGGTGGACTGGCTCGGCTTCTTCAACGGCCGCCGCCTCGTGCCGATCATCATGGCCTTCGTCGGCACCCTGGTCGGCGTCTTCTTCGGCCTGGTCTGGGAGCCCATCGGTGAGGTGATCAGCAACTTCGGCGAGTGGATGACCGGTCTCGGCTCCTTCGGCGCCGCGCTGTTCGGCCTGATCAACCGTGGCCTGATCCCGATCGGCATGCACCAGTTCGTGAACTCCGTGGCCTGGTTCCAGCTGGGCGACTTCACCAACTCCGCGGGCACCGTCGTCCACGGCGACCTGACCCGCTTCTTCGCCGGCGACCCCCACGCCGGACAGTTCATGACCGGCTTCTTCCCGATCATGATGTTCGGCCTCCCGGCCGCCGCCCTGGCGATCGCCCACACGGCCCGCCCGGAGCGCCGCAAGGCCGTCATGGGCATGATGCTCTCGCTCGCACTGACCTCCTTCGTCACCGGTGTCACCGAGCCGATCGAGTTCTCCTTCATGTTCATCGCGCCGCTGCTGTACGCGATCCACGCGGTGCTGACGGCCGTCTCCATGGCTGTGACCTGGGCCTTCGGGGTGCACACGGGCTTCACCTTCTCGGCCGGCGCCATCGACTACCTGCTGAACTGGAACCTGTCGACCAAGCCATGGCTGATCATCCCGATCGGACTCGTCTTCTCGGTGATCTACTACGTGGTCTTCCGCTTCGCGATCACCAGGTTCAACCTCCCCACCCCGGGCCGTGAGCCCGAGGAGGAGAACGAGGACCTCGTCAAGGCGTAGCCTCCTCGCTGAACACACGACGAAGCCCCCGGATCCGCCAGGATCCGGGGGCTTCGTGCTGCGCGAAAACGGTGCGGGGGCGCTCAGACCTCGTAGACCGCGCCGGCCTTCGCCACCTCGACCGGGCCGTCGTAGACCTCGCGGGCGTGCTCGAGGGCGACCTGCGGGTCGGTCCAGGGCGGGATGTGGGTGAGGACCAGGCGCCCGGCGCCGGCGCGGTCGGCGTACTGGCCGGCCTCGCGGCCGTTGAGGTGCAGATCGGGGATGTCCTCCTTGCCGTACGTGAAGGAGGCCTCGCACAGGAAGAGGTCGGTGCCCTCGGTGAGGGTCTGCAGCGCGTCGCAGGGACCGGTGTCACCCGAATAGGTGATGGAGCGACCGGCGTGCTCGACACGGAAGCCGTACGCCTCGACGGGGTGGCTGACGACGTCCGCGGTGATGGTGAAGGGGCCGAGGCGGAAGGTGCCGGGTTCGAGCGTGCGGAAGTCGAAGACCTCGCTCATGCACTTCTCGTCGGGCACGTCCCCGTACGCGCTGGCCAGCCGCCGCTCGGTGCCCTCGGGCCCGTAGACGGGGATGGCGTGGGCGGGGCCGCCCTCGTGCCGGTAGTAGCGGGCGACGAAGTACCCGCACATGTCGATGCAGTGGTCGGCGTGCAGATGGCTCAGCAGGATGGCGTCGAGGTCGTAGAGACCGCAGTGGCGCTGCAGCTCGCCGAGGGCACCGTTGCCCATGTCGAGGAGCAGCCTGAAGCCGTCGGCCTCGATGAGGTAGCTCGAGCAGGCCGATTCCGCGGACGGGAACGAACCCGAGCAGCCGACGACGGTGAGCTTCATGTGCAGAAACCTCCGTGGATTGTTCCGGGGGTCTTGCGTTGGCGCGCCACGACGCCCCCGCTCCGCAGGGGGAGGGGGGAGGGGCGGGAGCGACCCGCCATGTGTTCTTGAGCGTAAGGCGCACGGCGTGCGCGTGCTCCTCTGCGGAGCCCCGTTGTGGGCGGAATCACCAGTACGGCGCCCTCGCCCGCCGGAGGTCCGGACGGGCGGGGGCGTCGTGGGTGGAGGGTCAGGCCCAGAGCTGGCCGTGCAGGGCGGCGACGGCCGCCTCGGTGGACTCGGCGGTGTAGATGCCGGTCGACAGGTACTTCCAGCCGCCGTCGGCGACGACGAACACGATGTCGGCGTGTTCTCCGGCGCGTTCGGCCTTGCGGGCCACGCCGAGGGCCGCGTGCAGGGCGGCTCCGGTGGAGACGCCGGCGAAGATGCCCTCCTGCTGGAGGAGTTCGCGGGTGCGGCGGACGGCGTCCTCGGAGCCGACGGAGAAGCGGGTGGTGAGGACGGACTCGTCGTAGAGCTCGGGGATGAAGCCCTCGTCGAGGTTGCGCAGTCCGTAGACGAGGTCGTCGTAGCGGGGCTCGGCGGCGACGATCTGCACGCCGGGGACCTTCTCGCGCAGGTAGCGGCCGACGCCCATGAGGGTGCCGGTGGTGCCGAGGCCGGCGACGAAGTGGGTGACGGAGGGGAGGTCGGCGAGGATCTCGGGGCCGGTGCCGGCGTAGTGGGCGCCGGCGTTGTCCGGGTTGCCGTACTGGTAGAGCATCACCCAGTCGGGGTGTTCGGCGGCGAGTTCCTTGGCGACGCGGACGGCGGTGTTGGAGCCGCCGGCGGCCGGGGAGGGGATGATCTCGGCGCCCCACATGGTGAGCAGCTCGCGCCGCTCGGACGAGGTGTTCTCGGGCATGACGCAGACCATGCGGTAGCCCTTGAGCTTGGCCGCCATGGCGAGGGAGATGCCGGTGTTGCCCGAGGTGGGTTCGAGGATCGTGCAGCCGGGGGTGAGGCGTCCGGCGCGCTCGGCCTGCTCGATCATGTGCAGGGCCGGGCGGTCCTTGACGGAGCCGGTGGGGTTGCGGTCCTCCAGCTTGGCCCAGACGGAGACCTCGGTGGAGGGGGACAGGCGCGGCAGCCGTACCAGCGGGGTGTTGCCGACGGCTGCCAGCGGGCTGTCGTACCGCATCAGCGCCCGCCGTCGCGGTCGGCCGGCAGACCGCTGCCGCCCGCGACGGCCGGGAGGATCGTGACGCTGTCGCCGTCGGTGAGCTTGGTGGTGATGCCGTCGAGGAAGCGGACGTCCTCGTCGTTGAGGTAGACGTTCACGAAGCGCCGCAGCTCACCCGCGTCGACGATGCGCTCGCGGATGCCGGTGTGGCGGGTGTCGAGGTCGGCGAGGAGTTCGTCGAGGGTGCTGCCGCTGCCTTCGACGGCCTTGGCGCCGTCGGTGTAGCTGCGGAGGATGGTCGGGATGCGGACCTCGATGGCCATGCGTCGGCTCCAAGGGGTGCGTGAGTACGGCGGGAAGGCGGGGTGGCGCGGGCTGACGGTGCTCAGGCGCACGGACATGCCGCGCTGGCGAGGCGGCACAGGTCGACGTGCAGCCGCGCAACGAGCAGCGTGCCCGGCGCCTTGTCGCTCACGTCGTGGGAAACCATGGGGTCATCGTATCGATTCCCCCGGGGCCCCAGAGGGGGTCGTCCCAGGATGCGGACCGTGCCGTCTCAGATGTAGGAGTCGACGATCTCGACGGTCTCCTCGGTGACCTCGCCGTCCAGGATACGGAACGAGCGGAACTGGAAGGGGCCGGCGTCGTCGGTGTCGGCGGTGGAGACCAGTACGTAGTGGGCGCCGGGCTCGTTGGCGTAGGAGATGTCGGTGCGCGAGGGGTAGGCCTCGGTGGCGGTGTGGGAGTGGTAGATGACCACCGGCTCCTCGTCGCGGTCGTCGAGGTCGCGGTACAGCCCCAGCAGGTCGGTGGAGTCGAACTCGTAGAACGTGGGCGAGCGGGCCGCGTTGAGCATCGGGATGTGCCGCTCGGGGCGGCCGCTGCCGGCCGGTCCCGCGATCACGCCGCAGGCCTCGTCCGGGTGGTCGGCGCGCGCGTGGGCGACGAGTGCGTCGTGCAGGGCGCGGGTGATGGTCAGCATGGTCGTCAGGATAGAGGGGTGCGTGCGCGGCGCCCCTGGCGAGGGCGGCGGCCGCCGTACGGGGGTACGGCGGCCGCGGGCCGGGACGCGGGCGGGGTCACTGCGCGGCGGGCGCGGGGGCGGGGTCGCGGGGGGCGCGTCGCTTGAGGGCGAGGTAGCCGGTGCCCAGCAGGGCCGACCAGACGAGCCAGACGTACAGGCCGAGCCGGGTGTCGGCGTCGGTCGCCATGAGGACGGCGACGAGGAGCAGCGCGGCGATGCCGAGCCAGTTGGTGACCGGGGCGCCCGGCATGCGGAAGTCGGAGGCGGGCAGCAGGCCGGCGCGGACCTTGGCGCGGTAGCGCAGGTGCGCGGCGAGGATCATGATCCAGGTCCACAGTCCGGCGCAGGTCGCGACGGAGGTGATGTAGACGAACGCCTTGTCCGGGGAGACGACGTTGACGATGACGCCGATGCCCATGACGAGGGTGGACATGACGAGGGCGGGCAGCGGGAGTTGGCGGTCGCTGAGCTTCGCGACGGCCTTGGGCGCCTCGCCGTTGACGGCCAGGCCGCGCAGCATGCGGCCGGTGGAGTAGATGCCGGAGTTGCAGGAGGACAGGGCGGCGGTGAGGACGACGAAGTTCATGATGCCGGCGGCGCCGGGGATGCCGACCTGGACGAAGACCTGGACGAAGGGGCTGACTCCGGGGTCGTACCTGGTCCAGGAGAAGACGGAGAGCAGGACGATCAGCGTGCCGACGTAGAAGATGCCGATGCGGACGGGGAGGGTGTTGATCGCCTTGCGCAGGGTCTGCTTGGGGTTCTCGGCCTCGCCCGCGGTGATGCCGACGAGTTCGACGCCGAGGTAGGCGAAGATCACGCCCTGCATGGCGAGCATGGCCTGCCAGGCGCCGTTGGGGGCGAAACCGCCGTCGGTCCACAGGTGGGTGACGGAGGCGGTGTCGCCGGCGGAGGAGAAGCCGAAGGTCAGGATGCCGACGCCGATGACGATCATCGCGATGATCGCGGTGACCTTGATGGTGGAGAACCAGAACTCCAGCTCGCCGAAGATCTTGACCGAGACGAGGTTGGCGACGAACAGCACGACGAGGGCGACCGCGGCGGTGGACCAGACCGGCACCGACGGCCACCAGAAGTTGACGTAGGCGCCGGCGACGGTGACCTCGGACATGCAGGCGGTGACCCACAGCGCCCAGTACGACCAGCCGGTGGCGAAGCCGGCGAACGGCCCGAAGAACTCGCGGGCGTAGTCGGCGAAGCTGCCGGAGGTGGGGCGGTAGGTGAGGAGTTCGCCGAGGGCCCGCATGATGAAGAAGATCACGATGCCGGCGCCGGCGTAGCAGGCGATGAGGCTGGGTCCGATGGCGGCGATGCCCTTGCTGGACCCGTAGAACAGGCCGGTGCCGATGGCGCCGCCGATCGCGATCATCTGGACCTGGCGGGCGCTGAGTCCACGCTTGTAGCCCTCTTCCGGCCCGGTCCCCGCGGCGCCGCCGCCGGATTCGTACTGCTCGACCTGCGTCGAGGTCATGGTGCTGTGCCTTTCTCCGTGCCCGTCCGGCCGTGACGGCCCGGATCGGGTTCCGATCCCCCCGGATGGTGGAGGTGCACGCCGGGGTCAGCCGGCCACGCGACCGACCGCGACAGGGGTGGCGTCACGGCCGGTGGTCGAGGATTCGTATCACGGGGTGCGCGCCGGGCACGCAGCGCAAATGTGGCACATGGCACAGGGAGAAGCAGACAAAAGGTGCGCCGAATGGGAAGGCGGTCGGCGGTGGAGACGTCATCGTTATCCGGAATTGAGGGTCGTCTGAGCGAACGGACGCCCTTTCCGGATCACGGCATGAGGGTCTCCACGAGGCTCTCCTGGAGTCCGCCGAGCCAGAGGTAGGCCATGACGAGCGGCTTGCGCGGGTCGGAGTGAGGCAGCCGGTACAGCTCGCTGTCCTCGTCGTCGCTGATCTCCAGCCGGGTCCCCATGGTCAGCCGCAGGTCGTTGAGGGTGCCGAGCCACTGGCGGGCCTGCCCGGGGTCGAGGGTCAGGACCGCTCCCCCGTCGCCGCCGGTCGAGAGGGAGTCGAGGCTGCGGACGACGGCGAGGGCGTCGTCGCGCTTGCGGGTGCGCAGGTCGTTCTCGGTGAAGCGGCGGAACTCCGAGGAGTCGGCCTCCTCCTCGTACGCGTCGGGGAAGAGCCGGGCGAGCGCCGGGTCCTGCGGGGGCCGGGTGGGGCCCTCGGCGAACAGTTCGGCCAGCGGGTCGGCCGGTTCGTCGCCGTCGGCGGCGTCGCCGGGGCCGATCAGTTCGAGGAGTTGCACGGCCAGGCTGCGCAGGATGGAGATCTCGACGTCGTCGAGCGCGACGGCGGCGCCGCCTGCGGCGGCGGTCTGGAAGTACCCGGGCATGTCGGTATCAGCCGTCCCTCAGGGGCTCGGTGGTCTCGGTTCTCGGTGGTCTCGGTGGTCTCGCGGGTCCCGCGGCGTCAGCGGTCCTGCGTCAGGGTGGCCCACAGCCCGTAGCCGTGCATGGCCTGCACGTCGCGTTCCATCTCCTCGCGCGTGCCGCTGGACACGACGGCCCGGCCCTTGTGGTGCACGTCGAGCATGAGCTTGGTGGCCTTGTCCTTCGGGTACCCGAAGTACGCCTGGAAGACGTAGGTCACGTAGCTCATCAGATTGACCGGGTCGTTGTGGACGACAGTCACCCAGGGAACGTCCGGGGACGGCACCTCGAAGGGGGCCTCGCTCGACTCGGTCCGTTCGATCTCTGCGGGGGCGACACTCACGTGACCCATGCTGTCACCAGAGGGTGCCCGCAGGGAAACCGGCTCCCGAGAAATCGTCACTCTGACGAGAGTTGGGGGTAGCATCCTCAGACATGAGCACTGCAGACCTGGGGCTGCCCGTCACGGTCCCCTCCACCGCGCTGTTCACCGACCGGTACGAGCTGACCATGCTGCAGGCCGCGCTGCGCAGCGGCGCCGCCCACCGTCGTTCGGTGTTCGAGGTGTTCACCCGCCGGCTGCCCGAGGGGCGCCGGTACGGGGTGGTGTGCGGCACCGGCCGGGTGCTGGACGCGGTGGAGAACTTCCGCTTCGACGCCGACATCCTGTCCTTCCTGGAACGGGAGCGGGTGGTGGACGGGCCCACCCTGGAGTGGCTGGCCGGGTACCGCTTCCGCGGCGACGTCCACGGCTACCCCGAGGGGGAGGTGTACTTCCCCGGCTCGCCGGTCATGCGGGTCGAGGGCACCTTCGCCGAGGCGGTGGTGCTGGAGACGGTGGTGCTGTCGATCCTCAACCACGACTCGGCGATCGCGGCGGCCGCCTCCCGGATGGCCGTGGCCGCCGCGGGCCGGCCGCTGATGGAGATGGGGGCCCGCCGTACCCACGAGCTGGCGGCGGTGGCGGCCTCCCGCGCCGCCTACGTCGGGGGCTTCGCCTCGTCCAGCAACCTGGCCGCCGGGTTCCGTTACGGCCTGCCGACCATCGGCACCAGCGCGCACGCCTTCACCCTCCTCCACGACGACGAGCGGGACGCCTTCACCGCGCAGGTCGAGTCGCTCGGCAGCGGCACCACGCTGCTGGTCGACACCTACGACGTGGCGTCGGCCGTACGGGCCGCCGTGGAGATCGCCGGCCCCGAGCTGGGGGCGGTGCGCATCGACTCCGGGGACCTGCTGCTGCTCGCCCACCGGGTGCGGCAGCAGCTGGACGACCTGGGGGCGAAGAACACCCGGATCGTGGTGACCTCCGACCTGGACGAGTACGCGATCGCCTCGCTGGCCGCGGCCCCGGTCGACGCGTACGGGGTGGGCACCTCGCTGGTGACCGGCAGCGGCCATCCGACCTGCTCGATGGTGTACAAGCTGGTCGCCCGCGCCACCTCCGACGACCCCGCCGCGCCCCTGGTGCCGGTGGCGAAGAAGTCCATGGGCGGCAAGACCAGCATCGGCGGCCGCAAGTGGGCGGCCCGGCGGCCGGACGCCGACGGGATCGCCGAGGCCGAGGTGATCGGCACCGGCCCGGTCCCGGGGCCGCTGGCGGACCGGCAGCTGCTGGTGCCGCTGGTGCTGGGCGGCGAGACCGTGCACCGCGAGCCGCTGGACGCCGCCCGCGCCCGTCACATCGAGGCGCGCGCCGCACTGCCGCTGTCCGCGACGCAGCTGTCGCGCGGCGAGCCCGTGCTGCACACCGAGTACATCACCCACTGATCCGCCGGTGGCGCCCTGCCCCGGCCGGGCGCCGCTCACCACAGTCGACAAGCGACAGCGACCGGAAAGGACCGACCGCCATGCACCGCGCACTGATCGTCGTGGACGTGCAGAACGACTTCTGCGAGGGCGGCAGCCTGCCGGTCGCCGGGGGCGCCGAGGTCGCCGCGGGCATCACGGACCTGGTGGGGGACGCGACCGCCGGCTACCGCCACGTCGTGGCGACCCGCGACCACCACGTCTCCCCCGGCGGGCACTTCGCCGACCACCCCGACTTCGTCCACACCTGGCCGCCGCACTGCGTCGCCGGCACCGAGGGCGTCGGCTTCCACCCCAACTTCGCGCCGGCGGTCGCCTCCGGCGCGGTGGAGGCGGTCTTCGACAAGGGCGCGTACGCGGGCGCGTACAGCGGTTTCGAGGCCGCCGACGAGAACGGCACCGGGCTGGCCCGGTGGCTGCGCGAGCGCGGAGTGGCGGAGGTCGACGTGGTCGGCATCGCCGCCGACCACTGCGTGCGGGCGACCGCGCTGGACGCCGTGCGGGAGGGCTTCCGCACCCGGGTGCTGCTCGACCTGACGGCCGGCGTCATGGCGGAGACGACCGAGCGGGCGCTGGAGGAACTGCGCGCGGCCGGCGCGGAGCTGTCCGGGAAGCCGGTCGTGCGCGGACGGGCCTGACACCCGGGCCCCGCCCGGGTTCAGCGGCGCACGGTCGGGCCCAGCAGTGCCCCGATCGACTGCCAGGGGGCGGCGGGTGCGGAGGGGATGCGGCGCCAGACCAGCCCGTCGGGGTGGTGCAGGACGGCGTTGATCTCGTCGGACGTCGGGGGCTCCATGTTGCCGACGAGGCGGGCGGCGCGGAAGCCGAGGTTCCGCAGGCGGGTCAGCGCGCGCTGCCGGTTGACGGCGACGACCAGCACCCTGATGTACTCGTCGGGGGCCCCGCCGGGCGAGGGCAACCGGAGGGCCACGACGACGTCGCCGCTGAGGAGCCGGGTGAAACCGCCGCTGGCCATAAGCACATGATCGGCAGATCGGCCCCCGTCCACCAGGGGACGGGGGCCGATCAGGTCACTTCCGGTGGTGCGCGATCACTTCTTGGAGGGGCTGACCAGGAGGGTGACGGTGCTGCCGTCCCGGGCCTCGTGGATGATCGTGATGCGGGTGTTGGTCGGGGACGTCTTCACGCTGCCCGTGGGGTTCTCCGAGGACCAGTAGGAGTTGCGGTCGTCGAAGACCGGGTTGCCGGGCAGGCTCGGGATCTTGGTGGCGACGCCGTTCTTGTGCAGGGTGAGGGCGTCGGTGCGGGCCCAGGTGAACGTGGAGTCGTAGGCCTGCACGCGGTTGCGCTGCAGCGTGCCGTCCTTCCACTTCAGCGCCTTGGGGTGGGCGTCGATCGGGAGGATCCGGCCGGCACCCGGGTGCGCGCTGACGTTGTTGTCGTTCATCGAGGTGTCCCACAGCCAGATCAGCAGGCCGTTCTGGTACGCGTAGTGCTCGACCCAGTTGTCCTTGGGGGCGGCCCAGCCGAAGTTGTAGGGGCCGACCTTGAGGGTCTTGTCGTACGAGACGTACTGCCGGTTCTCCGCGATGTAGTACTGCGCGTACTCTTCGGAGAACGTGGAGCCCTTGGCCGTGAAGCCGTTCGCGGTCCAGCCGTTGGCACCGGACTCGGCGCCGTCGCTGAACACGGTCGCGCCGTCGGCGGTCAGGGTGATCGCGTCGGCGAGGAAGCCCTTCTGGGCCACGCCGCCGTCGGACTGGTAACGGAAGCGGAGCTTGACCGACTCGCCGGCGTAGGCGTCCAGCGGGAGCACCATGTCCTGGTAGGAGGCCGCGGTGCCGGTCAGCGCGGGCTTGCCGCTGGCGTCACGCGGGAGCGGGGCGCCGCCGATGGTGCCGTCGACCGCGTTCCAGGTGGCGCCGCCGTCGGTGGACACCTCGGTGTAGAGGTAGTCGTAGTTCTCCTCGATGTCGTACCAGCCCTTGAGGGCCAGGCTCGCCGAGGTCTTGCCGGTGAGGTCGACGTCGCGGGTGAGGGTGTTGCTCAGGTTGTCACCGCTGCCGCTCCACCACTGCCTGGTGCCCTCGGCCGGGGTGGCCAGCTCGGTGGTCACGGTCTTCTCCGGGAGCGTGACGACCAGGCCCTGCTTCTTCGCGGTGTTGTACTCCGCGACGCCGAGGGTGTTGAGCGAGGTCTTGCCGGCCTTGGCGGTGGCGTAGTTCAGCCAGCCCAGCTGCAGCTTGTCCCAGGCCGTCATGTCGCCGGGCAGGTCGCCGATGGCGTCCTTGCCGGTGCCGAGCCAGGAACCGGACGACATCAGCGTCCAGAAGCCGGTGGAGTTCTCGGCGGTGTTGGTGGTGTCGTAGTGGTCCGGCAGACCGAGGTCGTGGCCGAACTCGTGGGCGAAGACACCGAGGCCGCCGTTCTCGGGCTGCACGGTGTAGTCGCCGACCCACACGCCGGTGTCGCCGATCTGCGTGCCGCCGAGCAGGTTGCCCTGGGGGCCGGTGGCGCCGGCGTCGGTGCCGAACGCGTACCAGCGGTGGGCCCAGATCGCGTCCTCGCCCTGGGCGCCGCCGCCGGCGGACTCGTCCTCGCCGGCGTGCACGATCTGGAAGTGGTCGATGTAGCCGTCGGCCTCGTTGAAGTTGCCGTCGCCGTCGTAGTCGTAGCGGTCCCACTGGTCGTACTCGGCCAGCTTCGCCTTGATCGTGGCGGCGCTGTCACCGGCGGCCTTGCGGGTGGCGACCCACTTGTTCACCGCGTCCGCGACGAGGTTCCAGGTGCAGGTGTCGCACTTGTTGCTGCCGTACCGGGCCTCGTTCCAGTCGACCTTGACCCAGTCGGCGACCTCGCCGGCGACCGAGTAGCGGCCGGAGGACTGCCTCTCGTAGTACTTGGCCACGGACTCGTTGTTCGCGGCCTTGGAGAAGTACAGGTCCTGGAAGTGCTGCCGGTTGTAGTCGGCCTGCCATTCCGTGGAGTTGTCCTTGGCGCGGTCCGGCTTGGCTATCTGGTTGTGCGCGGGACCGGGCGTGCCGCCGTACGCGGGGTCGGCGTTGTTGCCGAACTCCGCGAGGATCACGAAGATCTTGTCGGTCTTCTCGCGCGCGAGCTCGACGTACTTGTTCTTGCCGAGCTTCACCACGTCCGAGGCACCGCGGTCCTCGACCTTGGACTTGCCGGAGATGACCTGCTCGATCGCCTGCTGGCGCTGGGCGGCCTGACGCTCGCTCAGCGGGCCCTTCAGATCGTGCTCGACACGCTCCGCCTTCGCCGGGTCGTGCCGCACGACGCGACCGGCCTGCGGGTCGGCCTGGGCTGCCGCGACGGGGAAGGCGGTGGCGCCTATTGCGGCGATCGCCACGGCCAGAGCGGCGGATCTGATGGTCCGTCGTTGGCTTATCACGATGTATTGACCTCCCTAGGGTGAAGCCATTGCACCGGAGTGACGCGTGAAAAGACAGATCTTGACTTGACCATGACCGGCAAGTACGGTGAGCGACCGGTCGGTTGCACATAGCGGACACCGCGGCCCGAGCAAGTACCTTTCGCCGCAGATCCGTTGGGCACAAGAAGATCGTGATGCGACCCCATGCGCCCCCCGTGCTTCCGCACCGTGGGTTAGGTCACGCTTACCGGGCGTTCCGCGCGGGCATCTCGCACCGTAGGGTCGGTGGTTGGCGTGCCACGTCCGAACCACCCGGAAGACGGCCCTGGCCGACGCTCCGCCACAATCGACGCATATGAGGACGGATCAGCCATGCCACGTCCCACCCCCGCGCAGCTGACGTACGGTTCCGCGACCGTGGTGCTCTCCACCCTCGCGATGCTGCTGCTCTCCGAGGCGAGATCGGGCTTCGCGGTGGCGGTCATCGCCGCGGCGGGACTGGCGCTCGGTGTCCTGGTCGCCGTGACGGCGGCGATCCCGGCCGGCACCCGGCGCACCCGGCGCGAACCGCCCGCCGAGCCGCACCCGGTCCCGCGGCCCCGTGTCCGCGGCAACGCCGAAGCCCGCCTGGGCGAGCACTCGCTGCGACGCTGAGCGCCACACCCCCGAACACGCCGACGGCCCCGGAGCGGATGCTCCGGGGCCGTCGTCTACGTGGGGGTGCGCGTCAGGCCTTGACGACGACGGTCTTGGCCGCCTTGTCGTGCCAGCACTGGCGGTACGGCTTGTCCCACAGGTGCCACAGGACGTTCAGCAGCGACAGGATGAAGCCCACGCACGGCACGATGCCGACGAAGGAGTACACCGCCGCGCGACCCCAGGCGGCGCTGCCGGGCGGGCTGCCGTCGGCCAGCTTGGCCACGCGGATCTTCATGACCTTCTTGCCGATGGTCTGACCCGTGGACTGGAGCATCAGGCCCTCGTAGGCGAACGCACCGGCGAAGACGAGCAGCTCGATGCCGAGCAGCGCGCCGGTGTCCGTGAGGGAGGTGCCCGTCACGGCCATCAGGATGATGAGCGCGACGAGGAAGATGCCGCCGTCGATGAGCCGGGCGAGGAAGCGCTGGCCGCTGTCCGCCAGCGGGGGCATGCCCGCCAGGGCCGGGTCCGTGGGCATCTGGCCGTAGCCGGGCGCCTGCTGCGGATAGGCGTAGGGCTGCTGCTGCGGGAACGGCTGCTGCTCGTACGGGTTCTGGCCCTGGGGCTGCTGCTGCCCGTACGGCTGCTGGCCGTACGGGTTCTGGTCCCCCGAGCCGCCCTGCGGGTAACCGTACCCGGGCGGTTGATTCGAACTCATGGAGTGAGTAAATCAGCCGGGAATGACGGCGCATAGACGCAGATGGTCACGGCCCTGCGACGATCACCCCACAGCGTGCCTTACTCCACCGAAACCACCACGGTTTGCCCCGCTTTGTCGTGCAGGCACTGGCGGTACGGCTTGTCCCAGGTGCACCAGAGCACCTCGATGATCCAGAAGATCTCACCGCAGCACGGGATGATCGGCACCAGCGCGTAGACCCCCTCCCGCTTGAGCGCCGCCGGGGTCGTCGGCTTGGCGCCGTCGGTGAGCATGCCGACGCGCACCCTCAGCAGCTTCTTGCCGAGGCTCTGCCCGTACCGGGTGAGCATGAACACCTGGTAGGCCAGGTAGATCACGGCGTAGATCACGCTCTGGGAGAACAGCGCGCCGGTGGTGTCGTAGTCGTAGTTCCAGATCAGACCGGTGAGGCCGTAGACCGGGATGCCGACGATCAGCGCGTCGACGATGCGCGCGACCAGCCGGCGCCCGCGGTTCGCCAACGGGGGCATGCCCGCCAGGGGGTCGGGCTCGCCCATGCCGTAGGGGCCGCTCGCGTACGGGTCGCCGGCGCCACCGTACGCCGGGGGCGGCTGGTCGTAGGGCGAGCCGCCGGCCGGGGGCTGGTACGGGGGCGGCGGGTACGGCTGCTGCCCCGGCGGCTGCTGACCGGGTGCCTGCTGCCCCGGCGGAGGCTGCTCACCGGGCGGCGGTGACTGCCCGGGCGGCGGCGGCTGCGCGGGCCCGGACGGCTCCCGGGGCGGCTTGGCGAACGGGTCCTCGGGCTGGTCGGTGCTCATGCCCCGAGTGAAACCCGTGCGATTCGGCCGCGCCTCCGGCGGGGGCCGTTCGGGTGTCAGCGGTCGCGGGCCACGAAGGTGCGCGCCGCCTTGTCGTGCCAGCACTGCCGCCACGGCCGGTCGAACAGGCACCACACCAGTCCGAGGAAGCCGATCACCAGCGCGTCCAGCACCGTGTGGGTGAGCCAGCGGCGCAGCGCCTGCCCGAAACCGGGCTCGTACTGGCTCTCGATGTCGAGCACGCGCAGGCCGAGCAGCTTCTTGCCGAGGGTGCGGCCCCACTTGGCGGTGGGCAGCACCTCGTACAGCAGTCCGGTGACGAGCACGACCGCGGCGACGATGCCCAGTTGCAGGCCCGTCGTGCCGTCGATCAGCCAGACCGTCACCTCTTCGCCGGTCAGGCGGGCGGCGTCCACCTTGTCGCGCAGGTGCTCGTACGCCGCCGTCCCCAGCGGCACCGCGGCCGCCGCGACGAGCGCGCCCACCACGGCGGTGTCGATCAGCCGGGCCACCAGACGCTTCCCGGGCGACGCGGGACGCGCCTGCTGCTGCGCGGCGGCGAACGGGTCGTCGGCGACCGGCCGCCACGGTGCGGGGGACGCCGCCTCCCCGCCCTGCGCGGGGACCTGACGGGCCAGGTCGTGCACCTGCTGGGCCCACGGCACGGCCGGGGACTGCTGCCCGGGCACGGCGCTCTCGGTGGCCGCGGACGCGGTGGCGGCGGCCGCGGACGGGGACGCGGATCCCGTGCGGGCGGGCGCCGGGGCCGGGGCCGGGGCCGGCGAGGGGGTGGGAGCAGGGGCGGTGGTCCGTGCCGGGGCGGGGGCGGGGGCCGTGGCCTGCGCCCGCGCGGGCGCCGCGGGCTGCTCCGCGCGCTCGGCGGCGCCCCACGACACGCGGGGCGAGGGGTCCTGCCGGGCCGGGTCGGCGGCCCACGCCCGTTCCGCGGCGGGCTCCGGACGGGCCTCCTGCTGCGGCTGTTGTGGCTGCTGCGACTGGGGCTGCAGTCCGGTGACGGTCTCGGGCCCGCGTTCGGCCCGCGGCGCCCGCGGGTCCTCGTCCAGGAACATCGGTCCGGACTCCTCCAGCGCGGGGGTCCGCGGCGTCGCGGCCGCCTCCGGGGCCCCCGGGGCCTCCGGGACGGGGGGCACGGGCGGCGGTGCCAGCGCGGGGCCGGCCGCGGCCACGGCCGCACCGGACGGCGGCGCCAGGTCCTCCCCGGGCCGCGGGGCGGGACGGCTCGTGCCGGGCACCCAGGAGGAGCCGTTCCAGTACCGGATGTAGCCCGGGATGGACGGGTCCGGGTAGTACCCGGGACCTGGCAGACTCCCGCCGCTGCTACCGGAGGTCATCCGTGACAACTCCCCTCACGACCGACACGCTCGACCAGCCCGCCGTCCCCCGGCGTGCAAGGAGGACACTAACGAAGAACGCGGCGGGCGGACGAAAGAAACGATCCGTGGGCGAGGATCGGCATTCCGGGGCAAATCCCGGCTACCGAACCGATACGCTTCCGAACTGACACCGCCTCGGACGGACGGGGACGTGCGCGCCGCGGAGCCGTGGGCGCGGCGGGGGCGGGAACGGGAGGACCGTCGCAGGGCCGGACGCACCCCCAGCCGGGGCGGACGGCGACGTTCCGTGTGTACCGCATCCATCTCGCGTGTGCAGGCCTTCGGGAAAAGTCCCCCCGATCGCCGGAACCCGCGTAATGGTGAAGGCCGTATGCGCTCTCTCCCGGTGCGGGCCCCGCGCAGCACCCGCCGCGCAGCACCGCCAGGGGCCTTCGCGCCGAGGAAAGGACGACGAGATGCACACCGTGGTCGAACGCGAGCTGGAGATGCACCTGGTGCTGTCGCCGGAGCGCAGCATCGCCGTCCCGGCCAGGCTGGTCTACCGGGCCGAGGACCCCTTCGCCGTGCACATCACCTTCCACATCGGCTCGGACTGCCCCGTCAGCTGGACCTTCGCGCGGGAGTTGCTGGTCGAGGGGGTGTTCCGGCCGAGCGGGCACGGTGACGTGCGGATCTGGCCGACCAAGACGGACGGGCGGAGCGTGATCTGCATGGCCCTCAGCTCGCCGGACGGCACCGCCCTGCTGGAGGCGTCCTCGCACCCGGTGGCGGCGTGGCTGGAGCGGACGCTGCGGGCGGTGCCGCCGGGGACGGAACTGGACCACCTGTCCATGGACGAACGGCTGGACGAGCTGCTGGCGCCGGCCGCCGGCGAGGGGGCGCGCGACGAGCGCCGTACGCGCGACCCCTGGCAGGGCTCCGACGAGCCGCCGGACGCCTGAGGCGGGGACCCCGGGGCCCGGCGGCCGGAGAGCGGGGTCAGAACACCTTGCCCGGGTTGAGGATGCCGAGCGGGTCGAATACGGCCTTGATGCCACGCTGCATCTCCACGCCCACCGGGCCGAGTTCGCGCGCCAGCCACTCCTTCTTCAGCACCCCCACGCCGTGCTCCCCGGTGATCGTGCCGCCGAGTTCCAGGCCGAGCGCCATGATCTCGTCGAAGGACTCGCGCGCGCGGCCGGACTCCTCGGGGTCGGCGGCGTCGAAGCACACCACGGGGTGGGTGTTGCCGTCGCCGGCGTGCGCGCACACGCCGATCGTCAGGTCGTGCTTGCGGGCGATCGCCGCGACCCCGTCGAGCATCGCGGCGAGCCTGCCGCGCGGCACGCACACGTCGTCGATCATCGTGGCCGTGGAGACCCGCTCCAGCGCGGGCAGCGCCATCCGCCGCGCCTGCAGCAGCATTTCGGACTCCATCGCGTCCTCGGCCGGCACCACCTGCGTCGCCCCGGCGGCCGTGCACAGCTCCCCCACCGCGGCGAGGTCGGCGGCCGGGTCGGGGGTGTCGAAGGCGGCGAGCAGCAGCGCCTCGGTGGATTCGGGCAGTCCCATGCTGGTCATGGCGTTGACCGCGCGCACGGTCGTGCCGTCCATCAGCTCCAGCAGCGAGGGCACGTGGCCGCCGGCCATGATGTCGCAGACCGCCGCGCAGGCCGCCTCGGCCGAGGGGAACTCGGCGACCAGCGCCAACTGCTCGGGCGGCGCGGGCTTGAGCGCCAGCACGGCCCGCACCACGATGCCGAGGCTGCCCTCGGAGCCGACGAGGAGCCGGGTCAGGTCGTAGCCGGCGACGCCCTTGGCGGTACGCCGGCCGGTGCGCAGCAGCCGCCCGTCGGCCAGGACGACCTCCAGGCCGAGCACGTACTCGGCGGTGACGCCGTACTTCACGCAGCACAGGCCGCCGGAGCCGGTGCCGATGTTGCCGCCGATGGTGCACTGCTCCCAGCTGGAGGGGTCCGGCGGGTAGTACAGGCCGCGCTCGGCGACGGCGCGGGACAGGGCGGCGTTGACGACGCCCGGTTCGACGACCGCGACGCGGTCGACGGGGTCGATCTCCAGGACGCGGTCCATCCTGGTCAGGGAGAGCACGATGCAGCCGTCGGAGGCGTTGGCGGCGCCCGACAGGCCGGTACGGGCCCCTTGCGGCACGACGGGCACCCGCAGGGCCGTGGCGGTCCGCATGACGTGCTGGACCTGCTCCACGGTGCGCGGAAGGACGACCACGGCGGGTGCCCCGGCCGGGCAGAAGCTGGCCATGTCGTTGGCGTAGGAGGCGGTGACGTCGGGATCGGCGAGGATGGCCTCGTCGGGGAGTCCGGCGCGCAGCCGGTCGATGAGATCGCCCATGCGTCAAGCTTCGCACCGCGCCGCCGCCCGGGGAAGATCACGTCACCGGGCGGGCCCGCGGCGTTCTGAGTATCCGTACGGATGGTGGTGCGGGCGGGGCGCGGCGAGGATGGCCGCCGTGACGGACACGAGGGACACGACGGAGGAAGCGGGCGGCACGGCACCGGCGCGGCGGCGCGCACGGCGCGCGATCGCCGTGCGCTGCGTGTGGACGGTGGTGCTGCTCGCCCCGCCGGTGGTGCTGTGGGTCATGGGCGCGGCGGACGCGGCGCACCACAAGAGCCCCACGGACTGGGTGGGCAACCACCGGACCAAGGTGGCGCTGGAGAACGCGGCCCTGCTCGTCGCGGGCCTGCCCGCGGCGGGCGCGGTGGCCGGCGCCCTCGCCGGTGCGCTGCGGCGGCCGCCGCGCACGGGGCTGTGGGCCGCGACGGGCGCGGTGCTGGGGGCGCTGGCGCTGTGGGGTCTCGGGGTGTGGGCGTTCGTCTCGGCCCTGCGGAACCTCACGATCGTCTTCTGACGGCGGCCGGCGCCGGTCCACGCCCCTCCCCCGTGGAGGCATGGTCCGGCGCCGGAGTCCGCGGCATCGGCGATCAGAGGTTGCCGCGACGCTCCTGCTCGCGCTCGATCGCTTCGAAGAGCGCCTTGAAGTTGCCCTTGCCGAAGCCCATCGAACCGTGCCGCTCGATCATTTCGAAGAAGACGGTCGGGCGATCCTGGACAGGCTTGGTGAAGATCTGCAGCAGGTAGCCGTCTTCGTCCCGGTCTGCCAGGATCTTCAGCTCGCGCAGGGTGTCGATCGGGACACGGGTGTCGCCGACCCACTCGCCGAGGGTGTCGTAGTAGGAGTCGGGGGTGTCGAGGAACTCGACGCCCGCGGCGCGCATGGCGCGGACCGAGGCGACGATGTCGTTGGTGGCGAGGGCGATGTGCTGGACGCCCGGGCCGCCGTAGAACTCCAGGTACTCGTCGATCTGGGACTTCTTCTTGGCGATCGCGGGCTCGTTGATGGGGAACTTGACCTTCAGCGTGCCGTCCGCGACGACCTTCGACATCAGCGCCGAGTACTCGGTGGCGATGTCGTCACCGACGAACTCCTTCATGTTGGTGAAGCCCATGACCCGGTTGTAGAAGGTCACCCACTCGTTCATCCTGCCGAGCTCGACGTTGCCGACGCAGTGGTCGATCGCCTGGAAGAACCGCTTGGCCGGCGGCTCCACGATCGGCTCGGCGGCGACGTAGCCGGGCAGGTAAGGGCCCTTGTAGGCGCCGCGCTCGACGAGGGTGTGCCGGGTCTGGCCGTAGGTGGCGATGGCGGCCAGGACGACGGTGCCGTACTCGTCGCCGACCTCGTGGGGCGCCTCCAGGCCGGTGGCGCCGTGCGCGAGGGCGTACTCGTAGGCGGCACGGACGTCCGGCACCTCCAGGGCCAGGTCCACGACGCCGTCGCCGTGCGCGGCGACGTGCTCCTCCAGGAAGCGGCCGTGGTCGGTGGTGGCCCTGACGACGGAGGTGAAGACGAAGCGGGCGCTCCCGGACTCCAGGACGTAGGACGCGGTCTCGCGGCTGCCGTTCTCCGGTCCGGAGTAGGCCACGCGCTTCATGCCGAACGCCGTCGAGTAGTAGTGGGCGGCCTGCTTGGCGTTGCCCACCGCGAAGACGACCGCGTCCATTCCCTTGACCGGGAACGGGTCCGCGTCGCCGGGGGTGGGGGAAGTGTGATCCAGGGTCTCAGTCATGGCAGCAGCCTCGCCCGGCAGCTCAAGGTGCGCAATAGTTTCCGGAACGACTGGGCACTCTGTACAGCGCTACCGCGAAAAGAGGCGGCATTCTGTGCACGGTGACCACCGTCACAGGAGGGACTGGGGTGCCATGGGGATCGACCGGCTGGACGGACGGCTGATCAAGCTGCTCGCCGAGGAACCGCGGATCGGCGTGCTGGAGGCCTCGCGCCGCCTGGGAGTGGCGCGCGGGACGGTGCAGGCACGACTGGACCGGCTTCAGGCCAATGGGGTGATCCGCGGCTTCGGGCCGCAGGTGGACCCGGCCGCGCTGGGCTACCCGGTGACGGCCTTCGCGACCCTGGAGATCAAGCAGGGGCAAGGCCCGGACGTACGGGCGCACTTGGCGGGCGTGCCGGAGGTCCTGGAACTGCACACCACGACCGGGCAGGGGGACATGCTGTGCCGGCTGGTGGCCCGCTCGAACGCCGATCTCCAACGTGTGATCGACCGGGTTGTGGGCTTTGATGGCATCGTGCGGGCCTCCACGGCGATCGTCATGGAGAACCCGGTCCCGTTGCGGATCATCCCGCTGGTCGAGCAGGCGGCACAGGACGCGGACACGTAGCCGAGGGACGGCAGGGGTGATGCCGGGTGAGCTTCTGGGAGTACCTCGCCGGCCGGCACGAGCAACTGCTGATCGACGCGTACCAGCAGGCCAGCCTGGTCTTCCAGTGCATGGTGCTGGCGACCGCGATCGGGGTGGCGATCGGGGTGCTCTCCTACCGGCGCGACTGGGCCGCGGGCCTGGCCGTGACCTCCACCGCCACGATCCTCACCGTCCCCTCGCTCGCCCTGATCGGCCTGCTCATCCCCTGGCTGGGGCTCGGCGTGCCCCCGACCGTGACGGCGCTGACGCTGTACGGGCTGCTGCCGGTGGTCCGCAACGCGATCGTGGGACTGCGCGGGGTCGACCCCGCGCTGGTCGACGCGGCCCGCGGCATCGGCATGTCCCGGACGGCGGCCCTGGCGCGGATCGAGCTGCCGCTGGCCTGGCCGCCGATCCTGACCGGCATCCGGGTGGCGACCCAGATGCTGATGGGCATCGCGGCGATCGCGGCGTACGCCTCCGGGCCGGGGCTCGGCAACGAGATCTTCCGTGGGATCGCCTCCCTGGGCGGCGCCAACGCGCTCAACCAGGTGCTGGCCGGGACGATCGGCATCGTCGTCCTGGCGCTGCTCTTCGACGCCTGCTACGTGCTGCTCGGGCGGCTCACCATCCCGCGGGGGATCCGTGGCTGAGGCGTCGGGCGCGACCATCGAGCTGGAGCAGCTGACCAAGCGCTACCCGGGCAGCGCGGAGCCGGCCGTCGACGGCGTGAGCATGGAGATCGGGGCCGGCGAGACGGTGATCTTCGTCGGGCCCTCCGGGTGCGGGAAGTCCACCACCCTGAAGATGATCAACCGGCTGATCGAGCCGACCTCCGGCCGCATCCGCATCGGCGGCGAGGACGTCACCGACATGGACCCGGTGAGGCTGCGTCGCAAGATCGGCTACGCGATCCAGTCCTCCGGGCTGTTCCCGCACATGACGGTGGCCGAGAACATCGGGCTCGTCCCCCGGATGGTGGGCTGGTCCAAGGCGCGGGTCCGGGACCGCGTCGAGGAGATGCTGGACCTGGTGGGGCTGGACCCGCGGGAGTTCCGGGGCCGCTACCCGCGGCAGTTGTCGGGCGGTCAGCAGCAGCGCGTCGGGGTGGCGCGGGCGCTGGCGGCGGACCCGCCGGTGCTGCTGATGGACGAGCCCTTCGGCGCCGTCGACCCGATCACCCGTGACCACCTCCAAGACGAACTGATCAGGCTGCAGCACGAACTGCACAAGACGATCGTCTTCGTCACCCATGACTTCGACGAGGCGATCAAGCTCGGGGACCGCATCGCGGTGCTGCGGGAGCGCTCGCACATCGCCCAGTTCGACACCCCCGAGGCGATCCTGACCAATCCGGCCGACGACTTCGTCTCCGGGTTCGTCGGCGCCGGGGCCGCCCTCAAGCGGCTCAACCTGACCCGGGTGCGGGACGTGGGAGTCGCCGACTTCCCGACGGTGCGCCTGGACGACCCCCTGCAGTCGATCTTCGACCGGCTGCGGGAGGCGACCACCACCAACGAGCTGCTGCTGCTGGACCGCAGGGGCCGCCCCTACAAGTGGCTGCGGCGCGGCGACCTGATGCGCGCCAAGGGCTCGCTGGCCCGGGCCGGGACGCTGGTGGGCGACACCGTGACCCGGGACGCGACGCTGCGGGACGCCCTGGAGGCGGTGCTCACCGACAGCAGCGGACGGGTCGCGGTGACCGGGCGGCGCGGCGAGTTCACCGGGGTGGTGGACATGGAGACGCTGCTCAACTCCGTGCACGAACTGCTGGAGGAGGACCGGCTGGCCGCGCTCGAGCACCGTCACGAGCTGGAGGAGACGCGCGCCCCGCAGACCCGGGCCGAGCAGGAGGGCTCCGACCACGAACCGGGGGCGCGGGCATGAGCCCCGCCGCCGGACCGCAGGGCGGGACGAGTGGACCGGGCGGCCCCGCGGCGGCCTCCGGGGCCGGCGACGGAACGGCGGGCCCGGAGGACCCGGAGGCCGGTCAGGGCCCCGGCGGCGAGCCGGCCGCCCCCGCCGCCGGGCCGGTCCGGCGGCTGACCTGGCGGCGGCTGCTGGTCACCCCGGCCGCGCTGGCCCTCGTCCTGCTCGCCACCTACCTGTGGATCACCGGCATCACCCTCGACTCCATCGCCGAGAACGCCCTCGTCGGCGACACCGTCCGGGTGCGGCTGTGGCAGCACGTCAAGCTCACCGCGATCTCCACCTTCTGGGTGCTGGTCATCGCCGTCCCGCTCGGCATCGCGCTGACCCGGCGGCGGCTGCGTCCGGCCGCTCCGGTGGTGACGGCGATCGCCAACATCGGGCAGGCCACGCCCGCCATCGGGATGCTGGCGCTGCTCGTCATCTGGCTGGGCATCGGGCCCCGCACCGCGCTGGTCGGCATGGTGGTCTACGCGGTGCTGCCGGTGCTCTCCAACACCATGGCGGGCCTGCGGGCCATCGACCCGACCCTGATCGAGGCCTCGCGCGGCATCGGGATGTCGGCGGCCGGGACGCTGTCGCGGATCGAACTCCCGCTGGCCGTACCGCTGATCCTGGCGGGCGTGCGCACCGCGCTGGTGCTCAACGTGGGAACCGCCACGCTCGCCACGTTCGTCGGCGGTGGCGGGCTCGGCGACATCATCACCACCGGGATCGTCACGCAGCGCATGCCGGTGCTCGTACTGGGCTCGGTGCTCACCGTGGTGCTGGCCCTGCTGGTGGACTGGCTGGCGTCGCTGGCCGAGCAACTGCTGCGCCCGCACGGCCTGGAGACGGCATGACGCGCCGCCGGGCCCTGGCCGCGGGCCTGCTGGTGCTGCTCGCCTGCGCCCCGGGCTGCGGGCTCAAGAGCGGCAGCCCGCTCGTCGACGACGTGCGCCCCGGCTCCCTGGGCAAGGGGCTGCCGCTCAAGGGCGCCTCGCTCACGGTGACGTCCAAGAGCTTCAGCGAGCAGATCATCCTGGGCTCGATGATCGGCCTGGTCTTCAAGGCGGCGGGCGCGGAAGTGCTGGACCGCACCAACATCCAGGGCTCGATCGGGGCGCGGGAGGCGGTCAAGTCCGGTGCCGCGGACGCGATGTACGAGTACACCGGCACCGCCTGGATCACCTACCTCGGCAACGACGAGCCCATCACCGACCCCGGGGAGCAGTGGCGGGCCGTCCGCGACGCCGACGTGCGGAACGGGATCATCTGGCTGCGGCCGTCCACCCTGGACAACACCTACGCCCTGGCCGTCAGCCCGGAGAAGAACCGCCCGTACGGGCTGCGGACGCTGTCCGACGTGGCCGCCCTGTCCAGGAGGGACCCCAAGGCCGTCACCCTCTGCGTGGAGAACGAGTTCGCCTCGCGCGACGACGGTCTGCCCGGCATGCAGAAGGCGTACGGCATGGACCTGCCCTCCGCCAACATCCGCAAGATGGACACCGGGATCATCTACACCCAGATCGCGAAGCCGGGTTCCTGCCTGCTCGGCGAGGTCTACACGACCGACGGCCGGATCGCCTCCCTCGGCCTGCAGGTGATGGAGGACGACAAGCACTTCTTCCCCAACTACGACGCCGCCCCCGTCGTCAACAGCAAGGCGCTGGAACGCTGGCCGGCCATCCGCGGCCTGCTCGACCCGCTGTCGGCGAAGCTGACCACCGACGTGGGCCGGGAGCTCAACGCGAAGGTCGACGTGGAGGGCGAGGACCCGCACGAGGTCGCCAAGGAGTGGCTGGTGAAGGAGGGCTTCATCACGGCGGGCTGAGTCCGCCGGGCGGGCCACCGCCGCGGAGGTTGCAAAGAAAGCATTGCAAAGGAGTCTTTGCAAGCTCTACGGTGGGGGCGTGCCAGACGAATCCACCGCCGCCGCGGCCGATCCCGGCGTCATCAGCCTCGATCCGCGCACCCTGCGCGGACTCGCCCACCCGCTGCGCATCCGGCTGCTCGCCGCACTGCGCGAGTACGGGCCCGCCACCGCCTCGGGGCTCGCGGGCCGGCTCGGCGAGTCCAGCGGCGCCACCAGCTACCACCTGCGGCAACTGGCGGCGTACGGCTTCGTGGAGGAGGACCCGGGGCGCGGCACCGCCCGCGAACGCTGGTGGAAGGCCGCGCACAGCGGCACCCGCTTCAACGCGGCGGGCTTCCTGGCCCACGCCGACCCCGACGTGCGCGCCGCCATCGGCCTGTTGGGCCGGGAGGTCGCCGCGGTCCACGCCGAGGAGCTCCGGACCTGGCTCGACACCCTGGACGGCTGGTCGCCGCAGTGGCGCGAGGCCTTCGACCTCAGCGACTTCGCCCTGCGGCTCACGCCCGAACGGGCCCGCGCCCTGCGGGCCGAGCTGCACGCCGTGGTGGAGAGCTACCGCGACACGGACACCGGCCGGCAGGGCGGCGACGCCGACGACACCGCACACGTCCGCGTCCACCTGCACGCCTTTCCGCGCGCCGCGGACTGACCGCACCGACCACGGGGGACCCGCATGGACACCGAGACCGGCATACCCGACGGCACCGAAGGGGCCACCGCGCCCACCCCGGCACCCGACCCCGCACCCGACCCGCGGCCGCTGCGGCTGGTGCTGGCCGCCAACGTCGTGTCGATCAGCGGCAATTCGCTCACCGTGCTCGCCGTCCCCTGGTTCGTGCTGCAGACCACCGGCAGCGCCGCCCGCGCCGGCCTGGCGGCCTTCTGCGCGACCCTGCCGGTCGTGGTCTCCGCGCTCGTCGGCGGACCGGTCATCGACCGCTTCGGGCGGCGCAGGTCATCGGTCCTGTCGGACGCGGTGTGCGCGGTGGCCGTCCTGGGCATCCCGCTGCTCCACTTCGCGGGCGTACTGCAGTTCTGGCAGCTGTGCGCGCTGATGGCCGTCAGCGGGCTCTTCCACGGCCCCGGCGAGACCGCGCGCGAAGTGCTGCTGCCCGTCCTGGCCGAGCGGGCCGGGACACCGCTGGGACGCGCCGCGGGCTACTTCGACGGCGCCTCGCGCGGTGCCCGGATGCTCGGCGCCTCGGTCGGCGGTGTGCTCATCGCCGTCCTGGGCGCCGAGGCGGTGCTGCTGCTGGACGCCGCGACCTTCGCCGTCTCCGCGCTGCTGATCGCCCTCGGCGTACGCGGGCTGCCGGGCGCCGAGCCCGTCAAGGACGCGGCACCGGTCTCCCTGCGCACCTACCGGGCCGAACTGCGCGAGGGATACGCCTTCCTGATCCGCTCCCGGCTGCTGCTCGCCATCACCTTGATGGTCATGGTGACCAACGGCCTGGACGCGGGCTGGAGTTCGGTGCTGCTGCCGGTGCACGCCGAGCGGGAACTCGGCGGCTCCGTCCAACTCGGACTGCTGTCGGGCCTCTTCGGGGCCGGCGCCCTCGCCGGGGCCCTGCTCTACGGGGCGGTGGGCCACCGCCTGCCGCGATGGCCGGTCTACACGGTGTGCTTCCTGCTGTGCGGCGCGCCCCGGTTCCTGGTCGCCGCGTGGGTGCCCGGGTGGGGCGGCCTGGCGGTGACCATGGTGGCCGGTGGCCTCGCGGCGGGGGCGCTCAACCCGATCCTGGCGACGGTGACGTTCGAGCACATCCCCGACGCACTGCGCACCCGGGCGCTGGGCACCCTCGGCGCCGGGGTGCTGCTCACCACCCCCGTCGGCGGACTCGCCGCGGGCTACCTGGTGGACGGCGCGGGCCTGACCACCGCGCTGCTGCTGACCGGCGGGGCGTACTTCCTGGCCACGTTGTGCCCGCTGGTCTTCCCCTCCTGGCGCCGCATGGACGCCGCGAGGAGCGGCTGACCGCGGCCTAGCAGCTGGGGACCTTGCCGCCGCTCTGCAGGGCGTCCAGGGCGTCGATCGCGCCGTCGAGGGTGGTGACGGGCACCAGTCGCAGCCCCTCGGGGAGTTCGGCCCGGGCGTCGGCGCACTCGGCCTTCGGGACGAGGAACACGGTCGCGCCGTCGCGCCTCGCGGCCTGCTCCTTGAGCGGGACGCCGCCGACCGGGCCGACCTTGCCGGCGGCGGTGATCGTCCCCGTACCGGCGACCCTGCGGCCGCCGGTGAGGTCGCCGCCGCGGCCGTTGCCCTCGATCTTGTCGATGATGCCCAGGCTGAACATCAGGCCCGCGCTGGGCCCGCCCACGTCCGCGAGGTGCAGGGTGACCTCGACGTCCGAGGGGGACAGCCGCAGCTGCCGCAGGGCCGCCGCGGTGGCGTCCTGCTGGGACTCGGTCATCTCCGCCTGGTTGTGCTGCTCGATCTCCTTGACCGTGCCGCCGGTCGGGTAGACCGCGTCGCGCGGCATCACGGCCCGGTCCGTGGCGAACCAGGCCGTCAGGACGTCGCCGAAGCGGACGGTCGCGTCCGGGTTGGTCGCGGCGATGGTCGTCATCCGCAGCTGCCCCGAGGTGTCGCGGGTCTCGGTACCGGTGATCGTGATCACCGGCTTGCCCTGGTCGTCGCCGAGGACGTCGGCCGTCAGCCCGGGCACGACGATCGAGATCGGCAGCGGCGCGAACAGGGCCACCGCCAGCAGCGCGGCCACGAGCGCGGCGCAGACGGCGAGGATCCGGTTCCGGGCGGAGGCGAAAGGCATGGGGTGAATCTAGTTCACGGGAGCGGCGCGGCGTGCCGGGGCCCGGTGGACCCCGGTCCGGCGGCGCCCTCACCGCAGGGCGTCGGCCACCTCCAGGGCCGCCTCGACGACCCGCGGACCCACCCGTTCGGGTATCACGTCGGCGAGCATCACCACACCGACGCTGCCCTCGATGCCCGGGACCCCCACCAGCGGGGCCGCTGCGCCGCTCGCGCCGGCCTCCAGCTCGCCGTGGGTCAGGACGTAGCCGGGGCCCTCGGAGCAGCGCGGATCGGGCTCGTACGGCTGCACACTGCGCCCGGCGAGGATGGCCCGGCCCGCGGCGCCGCGGTCCAGGGAGTGCCGGAAGCCGGTGCGGTAGGCGACGTGGTAGTCGGTCCAGCTCGGCTCGACGACCGCCACGGCCAGCGCCTCGGTGCCGTCGACCAGGGTGAGGTGGGCGGTGGCCCCGATGTCCTCGGCCAGCGAGCGCAGGGCGGGGAGCGCGGCCTCGCGCAGCAGCGGGTGCACCTGGTGCGCCAGCCGCAGCACGCCGAGGCCGACCCGGGCGCGGCCGCCGAGGTCCCGGCGGACCAGGGAGTGCTGCTCCAGGGTGGCCAGGAGGCGGTAGACCACCGTGCGGTTCACGCCCAGCTTCGCCGCGAGCTCCGTGACGGTCAGTCCGTGGTCGGTGTCGGCCAACAGCTTCAGGACCCGCAGGCCCCGGTCGAGCGTCTGAGAGGTCTCCGCGGTCACGACGCCCCCTTCTCGTGTGAGTGGCGGCTCATCTCTCACGTCGGGAGCACTGCCGGTCCCGCGGCAGAGCGCGGAGAGGCCACCGGTCTGGCGGTACCGGCTGGCGCCCCGAGGCTGCTCTGCCACGGCGCGTTGCGTGAGCGGAACGGTAGCGATGCGTACCGCTCAGCGGAAGACTTCGTCCACAATCCGGTCACGTGACCGGAGCAGCGGGGGCGCCCGACGTAAATCTTCCGCCGAATCACCCCTCACGCCGCAAGATTCACACCAGTGCTGATGCCCTGTCAGTAGCGGTGCGGAGCACCGCTGATGAGGGGACGTCCGCCGCTCAGCGCATCCGGGTCGCCCACTCCTGGACCTTCTTGATGCGCTCGTTGAGCTGCCCCGCCGTCGCCTCCGCGCTCGGCGGACCGCCGCACACCCGGCGCAGCTCGTTGTGGATGACGCCGTGCGGCTTGCCGCTCTGGTGGTTGTACGCCGCGACCATCGTGTTCAGCCGCTTGCGCAGCTCCAGCAGTTCCTTGTGCGTGACGATCGGCCGCCGCTCGGCGGGCAGTTCCAGCAGGTCCGCCTCGCCGTCCGGCTTCTTCCTGCTGTGGGCGATCTGCCGGGCCTGCCGCTTCTGCAGCAGCAACTGCACCTGGTCCGGCTCGAGGAGGCCCGGAATGCCCAGGTAGTCCTGCTCCTCCTCGCTGCCCGGATGCGCCTGCATGCCGAACTCGGCGCCGTCGTAGAGCACCCGGTCGAAGACCGCGTCGGACTCCAGCGCCTCGAAGGGCAGCATGTCCTGCTCGCCGGTGTCCTCGTCCTGCTGCTTCTCGGCCTCCTCCAGCTCCTTCTCGGACTCCGCGTACGGGTCCTCCTCGCCCTCCTTCTTCGGCTTGTCGAGGGCGTGGTCCCGCTCCACCTCCATCTCGCCGGCGAACTCCAGCAGCGTGGGGATGGTCGGCAGGAAGACCGAGGCCGTCTCGCCACGCCTGCGGGACCGCACGAAGCGGCCGACCGCCTGCGCGAAGAACAGCGGCGTGGAGATCGTCGTCGCGTAGACCCCGACGGCCAGCCGCGGGACGTCCACGCCCTCCGACACCATGCGGACCGCGACCATCCAGCGGTCGTCGCTCGCGCTGAACTCCTCGATCCGCGAGGACGCCCCGGTGTCGTCGGAGAGCACCACGGTCGCCTTGTGCCCGGTGATCTCCCGGATCAGCTTGGCGTACGCGCGGGCCGTGTCCTGGTCGGTGGCGATCACCAGCGCACCGGCGTCCGGGATGGACTTGCGGACCTCCGTCAGCCGCTGGTCCGCGGCGCGCAGCACGTTCGGGATCCACTCGCCGGTCGGCGCCAGCGCGGTCCGCCAGGCCTGGCCGATCGCGTCCTTGGTCATCGGCTCGCCGAGCCGCGCGGAGATCTCGTCGCCGGCCTTCGTGCGCCAGCGCATGTTGCCGCTGTACGAGAGGAAGATCACAGGGCGCACGACGTGGTCGGCGAGCGCGTTGCCGTAGCCGTAGGTGTAGTCGGCGGAGGACCGGCGGATGCCGTCGTTGCCCTCCTCGTACACCACGAACGGGATCGGGTTGGTGTCCGACCGGAACGGCGTCCCGGTCAGCGCCAGCCGCCTGGTCGCCGGCTCGAACGCCTCCAGGCACGCCTCGCCCCAGGACCGGCTGTCGCCCGCGTGGTGGATCTCGTCCAGGATCACCAGCGTCTTGCGCTGCTCGCAGCGGTTGCGGTGCAGCATCGGGCGCACACCGACGCCCGCGTAGGTCACCGCGACCCCGTGGTAGTCCTTCCCGACCGGCCCCGCGCTGTACTCGGGGTCCAGCCTGATGCCTATCCGGGCCGCGGCCTCCGCCCACTGCTTCTTCAGGTGCTCGGTGGGGGCGACGACGGTGATCTGCTGCACGAGGTGGTTGTGGAGCAGGTACGAGGCCAGGGTGAGCGCGAAGGTCGTCTTGCCGGCGCCGGGGGTCGCGACGGCCAGGAAGTCACGTGGCTGCGTCGCGATGTACCGGTCCAGGGCACCCTGCTGCCAGGCACGCAGCTTGCCGGCCGTGCCCCAGGGGGCGCGGCCGGGGAAGGCGGGCGACAGGTGGTGCGAGTGCGAGTTGCTGGCGCTGTGCGGGGCGGTGGTAGTCACGGTCTCCGGTGACGGGTCGGGTACGACAACCGTCACAGCCTACTGGGGCGGTGTCCGTGCCTAGGGCTGCGGCACCGACCGGGCCCGTGGTCGGGACCTGGGGTGGTATGCGGGTGCGTCGTGCCTGCGGCGGGGCGGGGAGGGGGCGGGTGGCTGGGGCGGGTGGCTGGGGCGGGCGTTTCGGCTGCTCAGCGTCGTCGGCTGTCGCGCCGTCTCGCGCCCTGCGGGCGCAAAGATGCCGGCTGCGGAGGTGAGGGTGGCGGTCCGGGGCTTGTCGGCAGTGTGCGGCTCGGTGGACGGCTGGGGTTCAGGCGCCGGAGCGGGGTGCCTCTCCCTTGGCGGA
The DNA here is from genome assembly GCF_040630935.1 of Streptomyces sp. NPDC005722. Lineage (NCBI taxonomy): Bacteria > Bacillati > Actinomycetota > Actinomycetes > Kitasatosporales > Streptomycetaceae > Streptomyces > Streptomyces sp. NPDC005722. Next base: position 83,299 of record NZ_JBEXYN010000007.1, on the reverse strand, counting down.
GGTCTCGTTGCCGTCCGCGGGTATAGATGGCCGCTTCCACGCCCACTGCCGGTGGTGGGCGCGCCCGCCGTAACCCGCGCCTGCGGGTATTTCGGGGTGCTGTCGGGGGCCGGCGGGAGATCGGGCCCGCTTTCGACGGTATATCCGGCGGAACAGAGCCCGATCTTCGCGCGGACGGAGACCGGGCTCGCTTTCAGCGGTATAGCCGTCGAAACAGAGCCCGATCTTCGGATCGGCCGAGATCCGGCCCGCTTTCGCTGTCACAGACGTCGAAACAGAGCCCGATGTCGGATCGGGGAAGCACCCGCAGACGCCGGTTACGGCGGGCGCGCCACCCACCAACAGTGGGCGTGGTCACCGGCCATCTGCACCCGCGGACGGCAACGAGACCGGCACCAGACGAACAACCCACCCCGCTCCGGCGCCTGAACCCCAGCCACCCACCGGGCAGCAGACTGCCGACCGGCCCCGGACCGCCACCCTCCCACCCGCAGCCCGCCGCTGTGCGCCCGCAGGGCGCGAGACGCCGGGACAGCCGAAGAACCGGCCCACCGCTGGAGGGCACGAAGGACCCGGGAGGGGCCCCGCTCAGGCGCCGGCGAGGCGGGCCAGGACGCTCCCGATCGCCGCGGGGGCGGAAACCTCCCCCGCCGCGACCGACACGACCAGGTCGTACGCCGCGTCCTGGTCGGCCGACCGCAGGTCGACCCCGTTCAGCGCCAGGAACACCGCCGCCGCCAGCCACGCCGTCCGCTTGTTGCCGTCGACCAGGGGATGGTTCGCCGCGATCGCGTGCAGCAGCGCCCCCGCTGCCGCGAAGACGTCGTCCCCGTAGGCCTCGACGCCGAACATCCGGGCCCGGGGCCGGTGCACGGCCGACGCGAGCAGCCCGGGCTCGCGCATGGCGGGCGGCTCGCCGCCGCAGGCGAGGCGGGCCAGGTCGGTGACCTCGGCAAGGGTGAGGTGGCGCACGGTCACGTCACTCCCCCAGCCTGCGCAGCAGGTCCGCGTGGGCGGCGGCGTACGCCTCCCCCGCGGCCCGGACGCGCGCGGCCTCGGCCGCCTCGTACGCCCGCACCGCCGTGCGCACGAACTCCGCGACCGGCACGCCGTGCGCGTCGGCGAGGTCGCCCAGGGACTCCCACTCGGCGTCGGTGAAGACGACGGTCAGCTCTTTCACACCGGGACGGTAACGCCCCGGCGCGTCCGCCTCACCCGGTTTTCGGGTGGAGCCGCACGGCGACGCCGACGCCGGCGAGGGCGAGGACGGCCATGGGGAGGAGGACGGCCGTGAACGCGCCCGCCGCGCCGCCGAGGGCGGCGAAGACGGTGCCCGCGGCGGCGACGAGGACGACGCTGGACAGGGCGTCGGAGACCTGGAGGGCCGCGGAGTTGGCACCGGCCTCGGAAGGGAGCGAGAGCTTGAAGAGGATGACGCTCAGGGAGGAGATGACCAGGCCCGCGCCGAGGCCGCCCACGCCCCACGCGGCGGCCGCGCTCCAGGCGGGGGCGGCGTCCAGCAGCGGCAGGGCCGCCCCGGCGATCGCGGCGGCCATGAGGAACATGCCGAGGACGACGAGGCGTTCGCGGTGGGGTTCCAGGCGGGGCCGGCCCTGGATCCAGGAGCCGATGCCCCAGGTGACGCCGCCGCCGGCCAGGGAGAGTCCGGCGAGGGTCGGGGACATGTGCCGCTGGGTGACGAGCATGAGCGGGACGAAGCTCTCGGCGCCGAGGAACGTGCCGGAGGCCACACCGCGCAGGAGCACCACGGACGGCAGCCCGCGCGCCGCTCGGAAGGTGCCGCGGGGCAGCAGCCGCAGCGCGGACGGCACGACCAGTGCGGCGCCCGCGACCGCGAAGACCACGGACAGCGGCCGCAGGTCCTGCCCGGCGTACTGGAGCAACCCGGCGCCGGCGGAGACGGCGAGCGCCAGGACCAGCCGGCGCCGGTCGGGGGCCTTGCGGTCGTCCGGGGGCCGCTGGAGGGAGGCGCGGCGCAGCGCGGGCAGGCCGGTGAGGAGCGGGAGGACGACGAGCAGGGGAATGGCGAGGAAGACCCAGCGCCAGCCGAACTGCTCGGTGACCGTGCCGGCCACGAGCGGGCCGACGATGGACGGCAGCACCCAGGACGCGGCGAAGGCGGCCATCACCGCGGGCCGCAGGCGTTCGGGGTAGGCGAGGCCGACGACGACGTACAGGGCGACGATGACGAGTCCGCCGCCGATGCCCTGCACGGCGCGGCCCAGCACGAACGGCCACATCGACTGAGCGGTGCCGGAGACGACCAGGCCGGCGGCGAAGGCGGCGATGCCCGCGACGAGCGGCGCCAGCGGGCCGCTGCGGTCGGACCACTGGCCGCTGACGACCATCGCGAAGAGCGAGGTGGTGAAGTAGCCGGAGAAGGCGAAGGCGTACAGCGGCAGCCCGTCCAGCTCGCGCGCGGCGATGGGCATGGCCGTGCCGACGGCGGTCGCCTCGAAGGCGATGAGCAGGACGACCGAGACCATCGCGAGGGTCAGCGCGCGGTAGCGGCTGCCCAGCACGGTGTCGGTGCCGGTGTCCGGCGCGGCGAGGGGCATGCCTGCATGGCCGGATACCGGCTCGGTGTCTGCGGTGGTCACCACGACAGGGTAAGGGGTCAACATGGCCATTGCCCCTGGCACCCCGGTCGGCCTTTCGGCCTAGGACCGGGAGAAAGACGGGCAGGGCAGGGAAGGCGTAGGCCATGCCGCACTACACCTCGTACGACGGAACCGAGCTCGCCTACACGGACCGGGGCGAGGGGCCCGTACTGCTCGCCCTCGCCGGCGGCCCGGGCCGGGACGCCGCCTACCTGGGCGACCTGGGCGGCCTGGACCGAGGCAGGCGCCTGGTGGTCCCGGACAGCCGGGGCACCGGGGCCAGCCCGCCGGCCGGCGACCCGCTCACCTATTCCTTCCCCCGCCTCGCCCAGGACGTGGAGGCGCTGCGCCGGCACCTCGGCCTGGAGCGCTTCGCGCTGCTGGCGCACGACGCGGCCGCCGCGACCGCGCAGGCGTACGCCGCCGCCTACCCGGAGCGGCTGACGCACCTCGTGCTCGTCACCCCCGGCTCCCGGCTGCAGGGCGCGCTGCCGGACGACGCCCGGGAGATCTTCGAGGGGCGGGTCGCCGAGCCCTGGTGGCCGGAGGCGGTCGCCGCCCTCGCCGAACTGGAGAGCGCCGACGACCTCGACCGGGTGCGCACGCTGCTGCTCCAGGTCGCGCCCATGGCGTACGGCCGCTGGGACGAGCCCCAACGCGCCCACGCGGCCGCCGAGGGTGGCCAGTTGCACCCGGTCCCCCGCGCCGGGTTCTGGCAGGGCATGGACGAGCCGGCCCGGCTCGCCGTACTGGCCCGGCTGCGCGAGGTGACCTGCCCGGTCCTGGTCCTCACCGGCGACCGCGACGCCGTCACCGGCATGCGCGCCGGCGAGGTCGTCGCGGCCTGCTTCCCGGACGCCCGGCTGCGTCCACTCCACGCCGTCGGGCACTTCCCGTGGGTGGACGAACCCGAGCTGTTCCGCCCGGTGGTGGAGGAGTTCCTGTCGGGCGCCCCCGGCGGTTCGTGAACGCGGTATGGCAGTCCTGTTGCAGGCCCCCGGGAACCGTTGACCCCCTCCCGGGGGCCGCGCCTATGGTCGGTGTACGTCACCGACGCAAGGCCGTGTGCCCGAGTGGTTCAGGGGCTCGACTGCAAATCGAGTTACGTGGGTTCGATTCCCGCCACGGCCTCCGCGCGAAGGGCCCGGTCCGCACGGACCGGGCCCTTCGTCGTCAGTGGCGGTGGGTCAGCCCTGGGGGCGGGCCACCGCGTGCTGGGGGCGGATGGGAAGGCGGCTGACCGGGCGGCCGGTGGCGGCGCGGACGGCGGAGGCGACGGCGGCCGGGGAGACGACGACGGGGGCCGCGCTGGCGGCCTTGGCGCCGAAGGGGGCGAGCACGTCGCGTTCCTCGATGAGCCGGACCACGCGGATCGCGGGCGCGTCGAGCGCCGTGGGCAGCGAATAGCCGGTCAGGTTGGGCCGCTTGATGACGCCGCGGGGCGCGCGGAGGTCCTCCATCAGGGCCATGCCGACGCCCTGGGTGACCCCGGCCTCGATGCGGGCGTGCAGTTGCGCGGGGTTGAGGATCCGGCCGACGTCCTGGGCGACGGCCATCTCCACGACCCGGACCGCGCCGAGTTCGATGTCGACGTCCACGACCGCGCGCACGGCGCAGAAGGCCAGGCCCACGAAGGCGTCGCCCTGGCCGGTGTCGTCGAGCTTCTCGGTGGGGTGCGGACGGCACTGGGCGGTGGCCCACAGCTCCTTGCCGGCCAGCTCCTCCTCGACGGTGGTGGAGAGCACCCCGTCGTACGAGGTGATCTTGCCGTCGGCGATCGAGAGCAGCTCCGCCGACATGCCGAACTTCCCGGCGAGCGGCTGCAGCAGCTGGGTGCGGACCATCTTGGCGGCGCGTTCGACGGCCCCGCCGGAGACCCAGGTGTGCCGGCCGCGGGCGGCGGCGCCGGCCGGGGGCTGGTCGGTGTCGGAGGGCAGCACGCGGACGTCCTCGACGCCGAGGACCTCCTGCACGATCTGCCGGGCGAGGGTGGCGAAGCCCTGGCCGGTGTCGACGGCCGCGCAGATGACGGTGGCGGCGCCGTCGTGGACGCGCACCGTGGCGGTGGAGACCTCGTCGGTGCCCTCGGCCCCGAGCATGTGCACCATGCCCAGCGCGTAGCCCACGCCGCGGCGTACCGCGCCCGGCTCGCCCGCGCCCTCCAGGCCGCCGGGGAGCAGCCACTCGGACTCGTCGTCGTCGACGGGCAGCGGGGGCAGGTCGGTGTCGCGCACGGCCTTGAGCAGTTCACCGACCGGCGCCGGGCAGGTGACCGTCTGGCCGGTGGGCAGCAGGTCGCCGGTGGCGATCACGTTGCGCATGCGGATCTCGGCCGGGTCCAGGCCGAGTTTGGCGGCGAGCTTGTCCATCTGGCCCTCGTAGGCCGCGCAGACCTGCATCGCGCCCTCGCCCCGGACGTGGCCGGAGGGCGGGTTGTTGGTGCGCACCGCCCAACCCTCGACGAAGACGTGCGGGACGACGTAGGGCCCCGCGGCGAAGGCGACGGCCGCGGCCAGCGCGTCGGCGGAGGTGTCGGCGTACGCGCCGGCGTCCAGCAGCACCTGGGCCTCGACCTTGACCAGCCGGCCCTCGGCGTCCGCGTGGTGGCGGTAGCGCAGCAGCGTCGGGTGGCGGTGGTTGTGGCTGAGGAAGGACTCCTCGCGGGTGGCCACGAACTTCACGGGGCAGCCGGTCTTCAGCGCGAGCAGCCCGAGGGGGATCTGCACCCCGGAGTCCTCGCGGTCGCCCATCGCGCCGGGCACGCCGGTGACGACGACCTTGACCCGGTCCTGTTCCAGCCCGAAGCAGGCGGCGGCCAGGTCGCGGTCGGTGTGCGGGTCGGTGGAGGCGACGTAGAGCTCGACGCCGCCGTCGGGGCGGGGCACGGCGAGGCCGGCCTCGGCGCCGACCGGGGCCGGGTCCTGGCGGCCCACCCGGTACAGGCCCTCGACGATGACCTCGCCGACCGCGTCCGGGTCGCCGAACTGCAGCGGGATGTGCCGGATCAGGTTGCCGTCGGGGTGCAGCGGGGCCGCCGCGAAGGCCCGTTCCGGGTCGATGACGGGCTCCAGCACCTCGTACTCGACGTGGATGGCGGCGGCGGCGAGCCGGGCGGTGTCGGGGTGGTCGGCGGCCACGGCGGCGATGGCCTCGCCGTGGTGCCGGACGGTGTCCTTGGCGAAGACCGGACGGTCGGCCACGCGGCGCCCGTGCATGACGTCGCCCGGGACGTCCTCGTGCGTCACCACGGCCCGCACGCCGGGCAGCGCGGCGGCCTCGGTCGTGTCGACCGACAGGATGCGGGCGTGCGGGTGCGGGGAGCGCAGCACGGCCGCCCACAGCAGGCCCTCGGCCCACAGGTCGGCGGCGTACGGATAGGTGCCCTGGGCCTTGGCGAAGGCGTCGGTGGCGGGCAGGGAGGCGCCGATGCCGTGCGGCGCGGACTGCTGCTCGGCGGCGCCGGTCGCGACCGTCGCGGGAGTGCCCACGGCCGGGGTGGCCGTCGCGGCGTCGGGGCCCGTCATCGCGCGTACCTTTCGCTGCCGCGAGGGGGGAGGTGGTGCCGGTTCGGGAGGTTCGGGGTGCTCACGCCGGGCCTCCGGAGGAGGGGCGCGGGTGCGGGACGCGGATGCCGTCGGTGGGGTCGCCTGCGGTGTCGTCCGCGGCGGCCTCGGCGGTCTCCTCGCGCTCGGCCACGACCTGGCGGACGGCCTCCAGGACGCCCTGGTAGCCGGAGCAGCGGCAGAGGTTGCCGCTGATGGCCTGCCGGGTCTCCAGCTCGGTCGGGCTGTGGTTGCCCTCGAGCAGGTCGTGCACGGTCATCGCCATGCCGGGGATGCAGAAACCGCACTGCACGGCCCCGCACTCGGCGAGCGCACGCTGTACGTCCGAGGGGCCGCCGTCGGCGGACAGCCCCTCGACGGTGCGGATGTCGCTGCCCGCGGCGGTCGCCGCGGGCACCAGGCAGGAGGCGACGAGCCGGCCGTCGACCTTGATCGAACACGCGCCGCACTCGCCCTGCTCGCAGCCGTCCTTGGCGCCGGCGAGGCCGAGGCGCTCGCGCAGCACGTACAGCAGGGACTCGCCGAGCCAGGCGTCCGTGACGGGCCGGTCGGTGCCGTTGACGTTGAGGACGTAGGAGTCGACCGGGTGCTCGCTGTGCGCGTCCGCGCCGGGCCCTTCACCGGTCTCCCCGGCCGCCTCCTCGGGGGCCGGCGGCTCCTGCTCCGCGGGGTCCGCGCCGTGGTCCTGGGCGAGGTCGGCGCCGAAGTCCTGGGCGAGGTCCGCGCCGTGGTCCTGGGCAGGGTCCGCGCCGTGGTCCTGCGCCAGGTCGGCGCCGTGGTCCTGGGCGTGGTCCGGCGCGGGCGGGAAGCGGTACTCGCCGGACTCCTCGGCGACGCCGTCCGGGGCGAGCGGCAGCTTCCACTGGCCGGTGGCGTCCGCGGGCAGCGACCAGCCGCCGTCGGCCGGCCCCGCGTGCGGCACCGGGGGTGCCTGCGGGGCGGCGGGGGCGTGCCAGGACTGCGCCGGGTCGGGGGCGGGGGTGGGCACGAAGGCGCCCACCGAGTACTCGCCGGAGTCGTCGGCGGTGGCGTCCTCGCGCACCACGGGGATCGCCCACGTGGTCGCCGCGTCCTCGGCTGACGGGACGGCGGGCGCCTCGACGTGGGCGGGCGGCATCGGCAGGGAGGGCGGCTCGGGCGCGTAGCCGTGGCCCGGGGCGGCGAGCGGGTCGGCGCCCGGCTCGGTCATGGACAACTGCGCCGCGAAGGAGACGTGCATGGTCTGGTCGGGGTCGTACTCGCCGTGGGGCAGGGGCTCCCACACCCCGTGTCCCGGGGTGAATCCCCCGCCGTGCGGCACGGGGGGCCCCTCGTGCGGCTGGTCGGTCATGCGCCCGTCCGGTGTCCTGTCGTCGTACACGTCGTCACTCATGCCAGTGCCCTCCCCAGCGCGCGGCGGGCCAGTGCGGCCACCGTACGCCGCAGCTGGACGGCTGCGGGGGGCAGTTCGGGGGCCGTGGTCCCGTCCGCGGCCGGCAGCGGGTCGGGGATGCAGGCGGCGGCGACGTACTCGCCGAAGGCCGTCAGGGCCTCCGGTGCCAGCGTGCGCTCGCCGTCCCAGTCGATCAGCCCGGCGACCCAGCGTTCGGCCTCGAGCGGCCGCAGCGGCACCGGTGCGACAGCTCCCACCGCGCAGCGTACGCCCCGGCGCGCGGGATCGAGCACGACGGCCAGGGACGCGATCGCGCGGCCGGGCCCGGTGCGGCCGGTGGCCTTGAGGAAGGTCTGCGGCGCGTGCAGCAACGGGACCCGCACATAAGCCAGGACCTCGCCCGGCCGCAGCGGGTCCATGCCGGTGAGCAGGTGGCTGACCGGCAGCTCGCGGTTGCCGTCCGGGCCGGCGACGAGGACGGACGCCTCCAGGGCGGCCAGCACGGGCAGCGAGTCGCCGGTCGGGGCGGCGCTCGCGATGTTGCCGCCGAGCGTGCCCGCGTTGCGGATCTGCGGGGGCCCGGCGGCGCGGGCGGCCGCGGCCAGGGCGGGGATGAGCGCGGCGAAGTCCGGGCGGCCCATGCGGGCGTGGGTGAGGCCGGCGCCGAGCAGCGCCGCACCGTCCGCGTACTGCCAGCCGCGGATCTCGCTGATCCGCCCGAGACCGACCAGCCCCGAGGGACGCAGCAGCCCGGAGTTCACGGCCGCCATGAGGTCGGTGCCTCCGGCGACGGGCACGGCGGTGGGCGCGGCGGCCAATGCCGCCACGGCCTCGTCGAGCGAGGTCGGCAACGCCACATTGCGCGCTGCCTGCCGTGCGTACGTGCTCACGCAGCTGCCCCTTCCCCGGCTGTCCGCGGTGCGGTAGCCGTACGGTACGTGCTGACAGCCCGGACGTGGCAACTCTGGCACATCTTCCGGGGTGATCAACGCGAGGGTCGCAAAGGAGAGCCCGCCTTCCGGATGGACCTACGTCCGGTTTGCGTCTTTCTCCAGGTTGCGATGGGAATGGCCTCCTTCACGCGCCTTGCCGTGATTGGCCACACCACCCTGCCATCTCCCGCCTCGCCCGGCCCCGGGTTGTGGCATGCCTCACACGATCGGGGGCGGCCCCTCGATCGGGCGTCCGATGACGCCCGGACGCCGCTGCCACGGCCGCGGACCGCCCGGCGGCCGGTATTCGACCCCCAGTGCGTCAAGTCGCCCGTAGTGGGTGGTCATTCGGGCCGCGAAGCCCTCGTGGTCGCGGGCCGCGGGCGCGGGCAGCCGGCTCCAGACCGTCTCGGCGAAGGCGGCGAGCCGCGGGAAGGCCATGTAGTCCACCGCGCGGACCGAATCCATCGTCTCCGTCCAGATGTTGGCCTGCGCGCCGATGACGTGGGCGGCCTCCTCGGCGGTGAGGTCGTCCGGGACGGGCTCGAAGCGGTAGACGTCCTCCAGGGTGCGCACGTGCGCGATCGGCACCGGCTCGTCCTCGCCGTCCGACTGCCGCCAGTCCAGGTAGACCTGGCTCTCCGGGCACATCACGACGTCGTGCCCCGCCCGGGCCGCCGCGACGCCGCCCGCGTACCCGCGCCAGGAGGAGACGGCGGCGCCCTCGGCCAGTCCGCCCTCCAGGATCTCGTCCCAGCCGATCAGCCGGCGGCCGCGTGCGGCCAGCCAGGCGTCGAAGTGCCGGACGAACCAGCTCTGCAACTCGTCCTCGTCGCGCAGCCCCAGCTCCTTGATCCGGGCCTGGACGGTGGCCGAGGCGCGCCACTGGTCCTTGGGGCACTCGTCGCCGCCGATGTGGACGAACTCCGAGGGGAAGACCTCCAGGACCTCGGCGAGGACCTCCTCGTAGAAGCGCACGGTGGCCTCGGTGGGCGCCAGCACGTTGGGGTTGATGCCCCAGCCGGTCAGCACGGGCAGGGCGCCGGTGTCGACCACGTCCGCGTTGCCGAGTTCCGGGTAGGCGGCGATGGCGGCCTGCGAGTGGCCGGGGACGTCGATCTCGGGCACGACGGTGACGTGCCGTTCCGCCGCGTACGCCACGATCTCGCGGAGGTCGTCCTGGGTGTAGTAACCACCGTGCGGGCGCTCGTCCCACAGCGGGGACTCGCGCAGTCCGACCTTCGTGCGGGTGCGCCAGGCGCCGACCTCGGTCAGGCGCGGGTGGCGGCGGATCTCCACCCGCCAGCCCTGGTCGTCGGTCAGGTGCAGGTGGAGGACGTTCAGTTTGTGCGCGGCCAGCAGGTCGACGTAGCGCAGGACGACGTCCTTGGGCATGAAGTGCCGTGCCACGTCCAGCAGTACGCCGCGCCAGCCGAAGCGCGGGGCGTCCTCGACGGAGCAGTGCGGCAGCCGCCAGGCGCTTCCCGGCAGCGGCGCGCGCCGGAAGGCGTCGGCGCCGAGCAACTGCCGTACGGTCTGGGCGCCCCAGAACACCCCCGCCGCTCCCCCGCCTTCGATGAGCACGCCGTCCGCGGCGGACACCGTCACGCGGTGGCCCTCCGCGCCGAGGCGCCCGGTCACCCGCGGGTCCACGCGGAGCGTGATCGTGCCGGGCGTGCCCGCGGGCGGCGGGGGCAGCCGGAGCCCGGTGGCGGCGCCGACGGTGGCACGCAGCCAGTGCGCGGTCCCCTCGGTGCCGGGACCGGCGTCCAGGGTGGTGCCGGCGCCCAGGTCCACATGACCGCCGTCGCCGTGCCGGTGCGCCTCGACGGGCGCCGGGATGAGGTCCATGGCGCCCATCCTGCCGCGCCCGCGGCAACTGGAATAGACCAATCGCCGCATCTTTCCGGCCGGTGTCCGGCCGGAGTCCCGCCCTCAGCCGGCCCTCAGCCGGCCGCCCGGCGCGCCCTGTTCAGCGCGAGGACGGGGATCAGCATGCCGGCGACGCACCACAGGACGTACGCCACGGTCACCGCGGACCACAGCGCCGTGGAGGTCGCGCCCGCCACCGAGAGGGCCACGACGGTGCCGATGAGGGCGACGACGGCGGTCAGTTGGAGCACGGCGTGCCGGCCGGGCAGGAAGTGTCGCTGCAGGAAGGCGTCGCCGTACCACCAGCGCACCGCGCGGGCGGCGGCGAGCAGCACCACGACCGCGCCCGCCGCGACGCCCAGGACGGCCGGAAGCGGCCACGGCGTCCCGTCGGCGGCGGAGGCGGCCGCCAGACCGGTGGCGGCGAACGGCAGCACGGGCAGGAGCGCCCCGGCGGTCAGGGCGGCGGCCCGGGCGCGGGCCGGGTCCCCGTGCAGCTCGGCCCTCGCCAGGGCGCGTACGGCCTGCAGACGCCCCCGGCCGGTGCTGCCGGAGCGGCGGGCCTGCAGCAGCCACAGCGCGCCCGCCAGGGCCGCCAGGGCGGCCGTCCCGCCCGCCAGCACCCACGGGTCGGCGAACAGCACCAGCGCGGCCACCAGCAGCGCCGGCACGAACCGCGGCCACCGGCGCCCTCCCGCCACGTCGGAGGGTGCGGCGCCGAGCTCCAGGGCCCGTGCGACGGCCGTACGGCGCTCGGCCCGGGCGGCCGGGCGGAGCGAGAGGTCCAGCGCCCGTGCGAGCGCGACGTGCGCCTCGGCCTCGCGGGGTGCGATCAGGACCGCCCGCCGGGCGGCGGCGACCGCCTCGGGACGGCGGGAGAGCATCCGGCAGGAGTCGGCGACCAGCACCTGCGCGCGCCACTCGCGGGGATCGGCGGCGACGACCCGCCGCCCGAGCCCGAGGGCCGCGTGCGCGTCACCGAGCATCAGCAGGACGAGCCCGGCCAGCAGCGGCGGATCGGGGTCGCCGGGCTCCGCGTGGGCCAGCGCCCAGTCGACGGCTTCCCGGGCCCGGTCGGCCCGCTGCTCGTACGCGAAGACCCTGGCCCGTACGAGGTAGCCGAAACTGCCGTTGCGGGCGACGAAGGCGTCGTCGACGAGCGAGTGCGCCATCTCGAAGCGCCCCCGCTCGCACAGCCCGAAGACCCGGTCCGCCGTGACGGCGTCGTCCTGCGCCATGTCCCCCCGAACGCGCGGGGTACGGCCGCGGTGCCGCGGCCGTACCCGCCGGGTGCCGTGGCGGCCGCTACTTGCCGCCCTTGTCCTTGTCCCCGCCACCGGTGGGCATGGATTCGAAGATCTCCTTGCACATCGGGCAGACCGGGTACTTCTTGGGGTCCCGGCCGGGCACCCAGACCTTCCCGCACAGCGCGACCACCGGAGACCCGGAGAGCGCGCTCTCCATGATCTTGTCCTTCTGGACGTAGTGCGCGAAGCGCTCGTGGTCGCCATCGCCGTTCGACACCTGCGGGGTCGGTTCGACGAGGGTGCCGGTGCCCGCCCCGCGCTCGGGCTCGAGAGTGCTCATGGCACGCAAGCCTAATTCAGAGACGGATCGTCCGGATACGTCGCGACCATCGCGAGTTCGCTGCGCTGCCTGCGCAGCACGGAGCGCCACAGCTGTTCCGGGTCCGGGGAGAAGACGTCCCCCGGTTCGGACTCCACGACGTACCAGGCACCCTCGACGAGCTCGTCCTCCAGTTGGCCGGGCCCCCATCCGGCGTAGCCGGCGAAGATGCGCAGGGAGCCCAGCTCGGCCGCCAGGAGCTCCGGCGGCGCCTCCAGGTCCACCAGGCCGATGGCGCCGAACACCCGGCGCCAGCCGAGCGGCTCCGCGTCCTCGCCGTTGCGCGGCTCACCGGGCACCACGGCCAGGCCGAGGGCCGAGTCCAGGGAGACGGGCCCGCCCTGGAAGACGACCTGCGGCGCGCCCGCAAGACCGGCCCAGGACTCCAGGACGTCGCCGACCCCGACGGGCGTCGGACGGTTGAGGACGACGCCGAGCGACCCCTCCTCGTCGTGGTCGAGGAGGAGCACCACCGCCCGGTCGAAGTTCGGGTCCGCGAGCGCGGGCGTCGCGACGAGCAGTCTGCCGGTGAGCGATGACACTTCGGTCATGGTCAACATAATCCCGCATTCCGCCGCCGCGCGGGGTGGCAACGACCCCCTTTCCCGGCCCGGGGGCCGCGCCCGGGCCGCGGGGGCGGCCACCCTCCGGAACCGGGCGGGCGCACAGGGTGCTGTAGCGAAGCCATTACATGAGTGGGACCTCACAGGCCTCTTCCGGGCGCCGGAAGGCCGATTACCATTTCTCCTTGGTGCCTGCGGGGACCGAGCTTCATTTCTGCCCGTCTCCAGGAACGCGAGAGCTATGACCGGCCTCAAGGACGTACTGCTTGTTCACGGTGGCACCCCCCTCGAGGGGGAGATCCACGTCCGCGGCGCGAAGAACCTCGTGCCCAAGGCGATGGTGGCCGCGCTGCTGGGAGGCGAACCCAGCCGGCTGCGCAACGTGCCCGACATCCGTGACGTGCGCGTGGTGCGGGGCCTGCTGCAGTTGCACGGCGTGACGGTGCAGACCGGTGACGAGCCCGGGGAACTGGTGCTCGACCCGTCCAAGGTGGAGAGCGCGAACGTCGCGGACATCGACGCGCACGCGGGCTCCTCACGGATCCCGATCCTGTTCTGCGGCCCGCTGCTGCACCGCCTCGGCCACGCCTTCATCCCGGGCCTGGGCGGCTGCGACATCGGCGGCAGGCCGATCGACTTCCACTTCGACGTGCTGCGCAAGTTCGGCGCGGTCATCGAGAAGCGCCCCGAGGGCCAGTACCTGGAGGCCCCGCAGCGGCTGCGCGGCTGCAAGATCGAGCTCCCGTACCCGTCGGTCGGCGCGACCGAGCAGGTGCTGCTGACGGCCGTCCTGGCCGAGGGCGTCACCGAGCTGAGCAACGCCGCGATCGAGCCGGAGATCGAGGACCTCATCTGCGTCCTGCAGAAGATGGGCGCCATCATCACGATGGGCACCAACCGCACCATCCACATCACCGGCGTGGACAAGCTCGGCGGCTACAACCACCGCGCCCTCCCGGACCGCCTGGAGGCCGCCTCGTGGGCCTGCGCGGCCCTGGCCACCGAGGGCAACGTCTACGTCCGCGGCGCCAGCCAGCGCGAGATGATGACCTTCCTCAACGTCTTCCGCAAGGTCGGCGGCGCGTTCGAGGTCGACGACGACGGCATCCGCTTCTGGCACCCCGGCGGCCCGCTCAACGCCATCGCCCTGGAGACGGACGTCCACCCCGGTTTCCAGACCGACTGGCAGCAGCCCCTGGTCGTGGCCCTCACGCAGGCCTCGGGCCTGTCCATCGTCCACGAGACGGTCTACGAGTCCCGGCTGGGCTTCACCTCGGCGCTCAACCAGATGGGTGCCCACATCCAGCTCTACCGCGAGTGCCTGGGCGGCACCCCCTGCCGCTTCGGCCAGCGCAACTTCCTCCATTCGGCGGTCGTCAGCGGCCCGACCCGGCTGCAGGGCGCCGACCTGGTCATCCCGGACCTGCGCGGCGGCTTCTCGTACCTGATCGCGGCCCTGGCCGCGCAGGGCACCTCGCGGGTGCACGGCATCGACCTGATCAACCGCGGCTACGAGAACTTCATGCAGAAGCTGGAGAAGCTCGGCGCCAAGGTCGAGCTGCCCGGCACGGACTGACCGTCCCCCGCCGCACGGCACACGAAAGGGCGGCCTCCCCGCGGGGAGGCCGCCCTTTCACATGTCGCGTCGATCGCGGAATTACTTGCCCTTGGCGGCTTCCTTGAGCTTCGAGCCCGCGGAGACCTTCACGCTGTAGCCGGCCGGGATCTGGATCGGGTCACCGGTCTGCGGGTTGCGCGCGGTGCGCGCGGCACGGTGGCTGCGCTCGAAGGTGAGGAAGCCGGGGATGGTGACCTTCTCGTCGCCCTTGGCGACGATCTCGCCAACGACCTCGGCGAACGCGGCCAGAACGGCGTCGGCGTCCTTGCGGGTCACCTCGGCGCGCTCGGACAGCGCGGCCACCAGCTCACTGCGGTTCATCTAAGTACTCCTTGCATGGAAACCCCCAACGTCGACCGTCGGGGAAGACGCATTGTGAAGACGCTCATCGCGCTTCTGCGGTGCGGCCCTCACCGCCCAGGTACGCATCCTGCCCCTATTTCTGGGGGAAACGCCAATCCGGCACCCGGGAGAGTCACACAAAAAGCGGGTCGTGTACGGCCCGATGACGCTCCGTCGTCACGACGTCGCCGTGAGACCCTGCGCCTTCGCCGCCTCGCGGACGGCGCCGGCGACGGCGCCCGCGACCTTGTCGTTGAAGACGCTCGGGATGATGTAGTTCGGGTTGAGTTCGTCCTCCGTGACGACGTCCGCGAGGGCGGTGGCCGCCGCGAGCATCATCTCGGTGTTGACCGTACGGCTCTGGGCGTCCAGCAGGCCGCGGAAGACGCCCGGGAAGACCAGCACGTTGTTGATCTGGTTCGGGAAGTCGCTGCGGCCCGTGGCGACCACCGCGGCGGTCTCCCGGGCGACCGCCGGGTCCACCTCGGGGTCGGGGTTGGCCAGCGCGAAGACGATGGCGCCGTCGGCCATGGCCGCGACGTCCTCGCCGTCCAGGACGTTGGGGGCGGAGACGCCGATGAAGACGTCCGCTCCGCGCACCGCCTCCTTCAGGGTCCCGGTGATCTCCTCCGGGTTGGTGTTGTCGGCGATCCAGCGCAGTGCCGACCCGGGACCGGCCGCGACCAGGTCCTCGCGGCCGCTGTGCACGACACCGTGGATGTCGGCCACGACCGCGTGCTTGACGCCCGCCGCGAGCAGCAGCTTGAGGATGGCCGTGCCGGCCGCGCCCGCGCCCGACATGACGACCTTGACGTCACCGACCTGCTTGCCGACCACGCGCAGCGCGTTGGTCAGCGCCGCGAGCACCACGATGGCCGTACCGTGCTGGTCGTCGTGGAAGACCGGGATGTCCAGGGCCTCGCGCAGCCGGGCCTCGATCTCGAAGCAGCGGGGCGCCGAGATGTCCTCCAGGTTGATGCCGGCGAAGCCGGGGGCGATCGCCTTGACGATCTCCACGATCGCGTCGGTGTCCTGGGTGTCCAGGCAGATCGGCCAGGCGTCGATGCCCGCGAAGCGCTTGAAGAGCGCCGCCTTGCCCTCCATGACCGGCAGCGCGGCCTTCGGCCCGATGTTGCCGAGGCCCAGCACGGCCGAGCCGTCGGTGACCACCGCGACGCTGTTGCGCTTGATGGTCAGCCGGCGGGCGTCCTCGGGGTTCTTGGCGATCGCCATGCAGACCCGCGCCACACCGGGGGTGTAGACCATGGAGAGGTCGTCACGGTTGCGGATGGGGTGCTTCGACGCCATCTCGATCTTGCCGCCGAGGTGCATCAGGAACGTACGGTCGGAGACCTTGCCGATCGCGACGCCCTCGATCTGCGCCAACTTGGCGACGATCTCGTCCGCGTGCGCGGTCGAGGTGGCCGCGATGGTCACGTCGATCCGCAGCTTCTCGTGGCCGGAAGCGGTCACGTCCAGGCCGTGGACCGCGCCACCGGAGGCCTCCACGGCCGTGGTGAGCTGGCTGACCGCGGATCCGCTCGCGGGCACCTCCAGCCGCACCGTGATTGAGTACGAGACGCTCGGCGCCGTTGCCATGGCCGCTGTTCCTCCGCTGTCGCTGCTACGTGCGCCCTCGATGCTGCCACCTACTGGTGGGTACGCGTAAACCCGGGGGGCCTACGACAAACTGTCGAGCAGCGATGGGTGTCAACGGAAGCTTGTGTGCTTAATGTTCCCCCAGCCGCCACCGGAACGGCGCACACGGACGGAATGACAATCTCGGATCCTTTGTTAACCTGGGTGAGGCACCGGCTCGATCCAAGCCCCCGGGCCCAACCTTAGGCGCTTCGAGCGCCCACTTGCCGCGAGGCGAGCATGGCGGGTCGGTGTCACATGCGTCCGGCGGGGCGCCCCCTCTCGAGGGGGCGCCCCGTCGTCGTTCCCGGTGACGGTCAGTCGCGCAGCAGGTCGGGGACGCCGGCGGCGTCCGGCAGGTCGCGCCCGCTCGAGAGCACCGTCAGCCGCTGGGTGGCCCGGGTCAGCGCCACGTACAGCACCCGCAGCCCCGCCGGGGACTCGTCCGCGATCTCCGCCGGCGAGACGACCAGCGTCGCGTCGTACTCCAGGCCCTTGGCCTCCAGGCTGCCCAGCGCCACGACGCGCTCGCCCAGCCCCGCCAGCCAGCGCCGGGCCTCCTCGCGGCGGCCCATGGCGACGACCACGCCCACCGTGCCCTCGACCTCGCCCAGCAGCCGTTCCGCCTCCGCGCGCACCGACTCGCCGGGACCCCCGTCGGCGGCCACCACGAACCGGGGCACCAGCCCCGTGGAGCGCACCGCGCGCGGCGCCTCGCTGCCCGGCATGGCCAGCGCCAGCACCTTCGCCGCCAGGTCCGCGATCTCGGCCGGGTTGCGGTAGTTCACGGTGAGCGTGAAACGGCGGCGCGGACGGTTGCCCAGGGCCTCGTCACGGGCCAAGGCCGCCTCGTCCGGGTCGGTCCACGAACTCTGCGCGGGGTCGCCGACCACCGTCCAGGTCGCGGCACGGCCCCGGCGGCCCACCATCCGCCACTGCATCGGGGTGAGGTCCTGCGCCTCGTCGACGATGACGTGCGCGTACTCGGTGCGCTCGGCGTCCAGCCGGTCCTGCCGGCTGCGGCGGCCGCCCGCCATCCGGTCGGCGAAGGTGGTGACCTCCTCCAGACCGGTCAGCTGGTCCAGCGGGTCCGCCTCACGGCTGCGCACCTTCGGCGGCGGGCCCAGCAGGGCCTCCAGCTCGTCGAGCATCGCCACGTCGTGCACGGACAGCGCCCCGTTGCCCGCCGCGTCCAGCCGGCGCAGCGAGCGCGCCACCCGGCGTACCTCGGGCGGTGTCAGGACCCGCCGCGCCCAGCGCCCCAGCCGCTTCTCGTCGGAGAGCGCCGCCAGCACCCCGCGCGGGGTCAGCACCGGCCACCAGGCGGCCAGGAAGTCCACGAAGTCCTGCTCGGTGGAGACGTCCTCGTCGAAGCCCTGCCGCTCCTCGGCGGCGAGCTCGGGGTCGTCGAAGCGGCGTCCCGCCTTGCGCCACAGCGCGTCCAGCAGCAGACGACGGGCCCGCGGCCGCAGCAGGTTCACCGGGGTCGTGCCGCCGAGCACGGCGTGCCGGATCGCCGACAGCTCCTCGGCCTCCAGTTCCAGCCGCCGCCCGAACGCCACCACCCGCAGCCGGTCCGGGCAGCGCCCCGCCCCGGTCCCGTACTCCAGCACCCCGCGGGCGGCCTTGCGCAGCACCCTCAGCATCCGCAGCGAGCCCTTGATCCGGGCGACCGCCGGATCGTCGTACGTGGTCGCCTCGGCGCCGTCCACCAGCGAGCCCACGGCGCGGATCGCGACCTGGCCCTCCTCGCCCAGCGAGGGCAGCACGCCCTCGGTGTACGCCACCAGCAGCGGCGTCGGGCTGACCACCAGGATCCCGCCCGCGTACCGGCGCCGGTCCTGGTAGAGCAGGTACGCCGCCCGGTGCAGGGCCACCGCCGTCTTCCCGGTGCCGGGCCCGCCCGTCACCTCGGTGACGGAGGCCGCGGGGGCCCGGATCACCACGTCCTGCTCGGCCTGGATGCTGGAGACGATGTCCCGCATCGTGTGGCTGCGCGCCTGGCCCAGCGCGGCCATCAGCGCGCCGTCGCCCACCACGGGCAGCCCCGTCGTCAGCTCCGGGCGCAGCAGGTCGTCCTCGACGCCCAGCACCTTGCGGCCCTTGGAGCGGATGACGCGCCGCCGCACGACCCGGCCGGGCGCCACCGGGGTCGCCCGGTAGAACGGCGCCGCCGCGGGGGCCCGCCAGTCGATCACCAGCGGCGCGTAGTCCGCGTCCAGCACGCCGAGCCGGCCGATGTGCAGGGTCTCGGCCACCTCCGCCGTGCCGTCGGGCCGGATCGCGTCGTCCGCGGGCTCCACGGAGGTGAACGCACCGTCCGGGCCCTTCTTGCCGTCCTCGCCCCGCAGCAGGTCGATCCGGCCGAAGAGGAAGTCCTCGAACTCCGAGTTCAGCCGGTTCAGGTGCAGCCCCGCCCGGAACACCTGGGCGTCGCGCTCCGCGAGCGCGCCCGGCGTGCCGACCTGACCGCGCTTGACGGCGTCGTCCATGAGGAACTCCGCCTCGTGGATCTTCTCCTCGAGCCGGTCGTACACCCGGTCCAGATGCGTCTGCTCGACTGCGATCTCCGTGTCCCGGACCGCTGCCACGCAGGACCCCCTTCTTGTTCTTCCGTACGTCACGCGCCGTGCGCGCCGCCCCGGCGAACGGGGCAGCCTGTCACCGTACGCCAACCAGGCGTTTGCCGCCCACTCGGCGACCGCCTCCGGGCACGGCTCCGCGGCCGCGGTCCCGGCGTGGGGGCGGGGCTGTGCGCCGGGTTCCGGCTGTCCCGCCGTCTCGCGCCCTTCGGGCGCACAGCGGCGGGCTGCGGCGGGGAGGGTGAGGGTCCGGGGCTTGTCGGCAGTGTGCGGGTGGGTGCGTGACGGGGGTTCAGGCGCCGGAGCGGGTCGCCTTTCCGGCGGTGTCGGTCTCGTTGCCGTCAGCGGGTATAGATGGCCGGTTGCCACGCCTACTCCAGGCGGTGGGCGCGCCCGCCGTAACCGTCTGCGGATATTTCGGGGTGCTGCCCGGGCGGTCGGCGGGAGATCGGGCCCGCTTTCGACGGTATGGACGTCGAAACAGAGCCCGATCTTTGAGCCGGGCGAGATCGGGCCCGCTTTCAGCGGAATAGTCGTCGGAACAGAGCCCGATGTCGGATCGGGGAAGCACCCGCAGACGCCGGTTACGGCGGGCGCGCCACCCACGAACAGTGGGCGTGGTCACCGGCCATCTGCACCCGCGGACGGCAACGAGACCGGCACCAGACGAACAACCCACCCCGCTCCGGCGCCTGAACCCCAGCCACCCACCGGGCAGCAGACTGCCGACCGGCCCCGGCCCGCCACCCTCCCACCCGCAGCCAGCATCTTTGCGCCCGCAGGGCGCGAGACGAACCCGCACCCACCCGACCCGCCCGCGCCCGGAACGTCACCCCGCAGCGGGGCCGTACTTCTCGTCCGCGGCCGGATCCAGGGCCAGCCGATAACCCCGCTTGACCACCGTCTGGATGAGTTTCGGCGCCCCGAGCGCCGCCCGGAGCCGCGCCATCGCCGTCTCGACCGCGTGCTCGTCGCGCCCCGCCCCCGGCAGCACCCGGAGCAGGTCGGCCCGGGAGACCACCCACCCGGGACGCCGGGCGAGGGCCCTGAGCAGGGCCATCCCCGCCGGGGGGACGGCGCGCAGCTCCCCGTCGACAAGGGCCGCGTGGCCGCGGATCTCCAGGCGCCGGCCGGCCACGGGCAGGGGACGCGCCCGCCCCGGGAGCTCCGCGGCGAGCAGCTGGACGAGCGGCCCGAGGCGGAAGCGTTCGGGCTGGGCGGTCGGGACGTCGTGGGCCTCCAGGGGCAGCGCCGTGACGGGTCCCACGCAGGCCGGGAGGACGTCGTGGCGCAGGGCGTCGAGCAGCTCGCCGCGCAGGCCCCGGCGTTCGGCCCGGTCCAGCAGGGAGGCCGCCGCCGGGGCGCTGGTGAACGTGACCGCGTCCAGCCCGCGCGAGACGGCCGCGTCGATGAGCCGGTCGACCGGGCCGAGGTCCTCCGGCGGCATCCAGCGGTAGACGGGGACGCCGACGACCTCCGCGCCGGCCGCGCGCAGCGCCTCCATGAAGCCGGGCACCGGCTCCCCGTGCAGCTGGACGACGACGCGCCGGCCGGCGACGCCCTCGTCCAGCAGCCGGTCCAGGACCTCCGCCATCGACTCGGACGCCGGTGACCAGGACTCCCTGAGCCCGGCCGCGCGGACCGCACCGCGCACCTTGGGGCCGCGGGCGAGCAGTTCGACGTGGCGCAGCCGTTCCAGCAGGGTCTCGCCGAGGCCCCAGCCGTCGGCCGCCTCGATCCAGCCGCGGAAGCCGATCGCCGTGGTGGCGACCACGACGTCGGGCCCGCGGTCGAGCAGCCGCTTGGTCGCCGCCAGCAGTTCGGTGTCGTCGGGCAGCGGGACGATCCGCAGCGCGGGGGCCCGCATGACGACGGCTCCGCGCCGCTCGAGGAGGGCGCAGAGTTCGTCGGCGCGGCGGGCCGCGGTGACGCCGACCGTGAAGCCCGCCAGGGGGAGGACGTCTGCGTGTCGCACTTGCATGGCTCTTGCCTCGCTCCGCCGGAGGTACACGTGCAACGGAGGCCCGGGACCGTCCCGGGTCCCGGAGTCGTGCGCCCCGTTCCGCGCATGCTGCCAAGCCCCGGTGACGTTCCGGGTTCACCGGTATTTCCCCGTTGTTACACGGTTCGCCCGGGCTACACCTGCGCGTAGGACAGACGCTGCTCCGGTTCCGCCCCGGCGGCCGGGGCGGGGGCCGGGGCGGGCCTGCGCAGGTATACGGCCCAGGTGACCGCGAAACAGACCGCGTACACGGCCAGGAAGGTGACGAAGGCCGGGGTGCCGGTGCCCCGGCTGAGGAAGGACTGCCGGAAGGCGAGGTTGATGCCGAGGCCGCCGAGCGCGCCGACGGCGCCGATCAGGCCCATCGCGGCGCCGGACAGCCGGCGGGCCCAGGAGGCCGCGGACTCGCCGGTCAGGCCCATGGCGGCGGCCTTGGCGGCGTAGATGCCCGGGATCATCTTGTACGTCGAGCCGTTGCCGAGGCCGGTCAGCAGGAACAGGGCGACGAAGGCGACGGAGAACAGCACCAGGGACCTCTGGGCCGAGGCGAGGACGATCACGGCGGTGGCGGCCGCCATCGCCAGGAAGTTCCACAGGGTGATCCGGGCGCCGCCGTAGGCGTCGGCGAGCCGTCCGCCGACCGGGCGGAACAGCGAGCCGAGCAGCGGGCCGACGAAGGTGACGGCGGCGGCCTGCAGCGGGGTGCGGTCGAACTGGCTCTGCAGGACGAGCCCGAAGGCGAAGCTGTAGCCGATGAAGGAGCCGAAGGTGCCGACGTAGAGCAGGGACATGATCCAGGTGTGGCCGTCCTTCACCGCCAGGGCGGCCGCCCCGGTGTCGTTCCGTACGGGCGCCAGGTTGTCCATGAACAGGGCCGCGAGCGTGGCGGCGACCACGACGAGCGGGATGTAGACGGCAAGCAGCAGCCGCGGATGGCCGGCGCCCGCCGTGCCGATGACGAGCAGGCCGACCAACTGGACGACGGGCACGCCGATGTTGCCGCCGCCGGCGTTGATGCCGAGCGCCCAGCCCTTCCGCCGCAGCGGGAAGAAGGAGTTGATGTTGGTCATGGAGGAGGCGAAGTTGCCACCGCCGACCCCGGTCAGCGCGGCGACGGCGAGGAAGGTGCCGTAGGAGGTGCCGGGCTCCATGACGACCGCGGCGGCGGTCGTCGGCAGCAGCAGCATGAGCGCGCTGACGACGGTCCAGTTGCGGCCGCCGAAGCGCGCGACGGCGAAGGTGTACGGGACGCGGACCACCGAGCCGACCGCCGTGGCCGTCGCGACCAGGAAGAACTTCCCGGCGGGGTCGATGCCGTACTCCGGGCCCATGAAGAGCACCATGACCGACCACAGCGTCCAGACCGAGAAGCCCACGTGCTCGGACAGCACGGAGAAGAGCAGGTTCCGGTGCGCGACCCGGCGGCCGCCGGCCTCCCAGGACGCCTCGTCCTCCGGGTCCCACCGCTCGATCCAGCGGCCGCCCTTGCGTGCTGTGGTGCTCGCGGCAGTCATGACGCCTCCAGGCCCTGATGTCGCTCGTCGGGTGATGCCCACGACGGTAGGAACGGCGCGTTTCCGCCTGATGGCCCGAGGTGACCGCCACGCAACCTTGCTCTCACCCGGTGCGCGGGTGCCCTGTGAGCGCCGGGGGCGCCATGACGCGGGCGTCCGGCTCCGGCAGCCACGCGCCGTCCGGCGGGGTGAGCCAGTCGCCCTCGCCGGCGAGCCGGCGCGCGGCGGAGAGCAGGGCGTCCAGCCCCGGGTGGCGCAACCCGCGGCGCCACACCACGGAGACCGGCGCGAGCGGTACGGGGCCGGTGAGGGGGCGCAGGACGAAGCCGGGCAGGTCGATGAACTCGGTGCTGGCCAGGACGGGCCAGCGGTGCTTGCGCACGAGGCGGACGAACTCCTCCGGGCCGTCGATGGCGGGGAAGGGCGCGGCCACGGAGATGCCGCGGCCCCGGAAGAGGCGGTGGGCGAGGTCCGTCCACTCGGCGGTGTCCGGGTTGCCGGCGGCGGCGTAGAGGGACTCCCCGGCGAGGCGGTCGAGCGGCACCTCGGCGAGCGGGGCCAGCCGGTGGCCGCCGGGGAGCAGGACGGCCATCCGCTCGTAGCGGACCGGCCGGTGCTCCAGCCGGTCCAGCACCTCGGGGGCCAGGCCCGCCGCGCGGCCGAAGGAGACGTCAAGGCGGCCGGCGAGGATCTCCGCGGCGGCGCCGGTGAGCCCGCTGTGGAAGCGCGCGGTCAGTTCGAGCTCGGGCGCGTCGGCCCGCGCGGCGGTCAGCACCCGGTGGCCGGTGCCCACGGGCGCGCCGGTGTCGACGAGCAGCGGGCGGCCGGCGGGTGCGAAGGCGGCGGCCAGTTCGTCGTGGGCGGCGAGCACGCGCCGGGCGTACGGCAGCAGCGTCTCCCCCTCGGTGGTCAGCCGCACCGAGCGGGTCGTACGCACGAACAACTCGGCGCGCAGTTCGCGCTCCAGGCGCCGGACGTCCCGGCTCAGCGCCTGCTGCGCGACGTGGAGGCGGGCGGCGGCCTGGGTGAAGTGCAGTTCCTCCGCGACGGCGGTGAAGGCCCTCAGCAGGCGCGGGTCGATGGCGTACGGCATCCGCCCATTGAACACGCCGGCCATTCACAACCGGTACGCGTCAATGGCTCCTGATCAGGTGTTGGACCGCGTCCGGCGCGTCCAGCGAGGGTGGTCGCATGACCGCGAGCGCCCTCGCCGCCCCCTACCGGCGGCTCTTCTCCCTGCCCGGCACCCGGGCCTTCACCGCCGGGAACCTCCTGGCCCGGCTCCCGATGGGGATGTTCGGGGTCGGCGCGGTCGTCATGATCGCCGCCGGGTACGGCTCGTACGCGCTGGCCGGGGCGGTCACCGCCACCGGGCTCGCCGCGACGGCGGTGGTGGCTCCCTGGACCGCCCGCCTGACCGACCGGCACGGCCAGGCCCGGGTGGCCGTGCCGGCCGCGGGGCTCGCGGCGCTGGGCTCGCTCGCGCTGGTGGTGTGCGTACGGCTGCACGCCCCGGCCTGGACGCTGTTCGCCGCCTACGCCGCCACCGCGACGACGCCGAACACCGGGGGCATGGCGCGGGCCCGCTGGGCGCACCTGTACCGGGACGACGAGCGGGCCCGGCACGTGGCCAACTCCTTCGAACAGGCCGCGGACGAGGTCTGCTTCATGCTCGGCCCGGTCCTCGCGGCCTTCCTGTGCACCGCGCTGTTCCCCGAGGCCGCCACGCTGACGGGCGCGCTGCTGCTCTTCACCGGCATCCTGCTCTTCGCCGCGCAGCGCGGCACCGAGCCGCCGCCCGTGCCGCGGCGGAGCGATGCCGCGCAGCGCGGCACCGAGCCGCCGCCCGTGCCGCGGCGGAGCGAGGGGGCGCCGGCCGGGGCGGGGCGGGCCGCGGTGCCGGCGGTGCTGCTGACGTTCCTGGCGACGGGCGCCGTCTTCGGCGCCCTGGAGGTCACCACGATCGCCTTCGCCGACGCCCGCGGTCACCGCGGCGCCGCCGGGGCGGTGCTCGCCCTCCAGGCGGCGGGTTCCTGCGCGGCGGGCCTGCTGTACGGGCTGCGCCGCCCCCGGGGCACCGCCGGCGGCCGCTTCGCCGCGAGCGTCGCGCTGATGGCCGTCCTCATGCTCGGCCCGCTGCCCGCGGCGGCCCTCGGCGGCCTGTGGCTGCTGGCCCCCGCGCTGCTGCTGGCGGGCATGGCCACCGCGCCCACGATGATCAACGGGATGGCCCTGATCCAGCGGCGGGTCCCGCCGGGCCGCCTCAACGAGGGGATGACGCTCGCCGTCACGGCCCTGCTGGGCGGCATCGCCTCCGGCTCCTTCGCCGCGGGGTCCGTCGTGGAGCACCGGGACGCGGTGACGGCGTACGCGATACCGGCGCTCGCCGCGGCCACCGCCGCACTCGTCGCGGCGGTCTCCCTGCGGGCGGCCCGGCACCGGGCCTGACGTCGTCGGTGGCACCTCGGGCTGTGCGGAAGACCGGTGCCCCGTGTGACGCCCCGCCGCTTCCCGCCCCGGACCCACCCGGAAACGACGGAAGGCGATGCCTCCCGCGCAGTGCGCGGCAGGCATCGCCTTCCGTTGGGTCAGTGGAGATGGCGGGAATCGAACCCGCGTCCTGTGGTGCGGAACCAGGGCTTCTCCGAGCGCAGTCCGCTGTGCTTTTCTCGGCCCCGGCAGTCACGCGGACAAGCCGCCGACGGGCCCAGCCACTGTTTGGTTTCCCACCGAGCCCCGTGGCCGGGCCCAGTGGTTTAGTCCCCTAGCTGATGCCAGGATCCGGGTCGGGAACAGCCCCGGGCTGACACTCCGCGGAGTCTTCGGCTAGCTGCTAATTAGGCAGCGAGCGCGAAGGCGGAGGAATCGCTCTTGTTATTGGCGATTATTGTTTTCGGCATATGGTTTACGAGATCATTGCCGCTTCCTCGGCTCGCTTCCCCTGCTTCGACATCCCCAGTCGAAACCGATCATCCCCATGTTGATTTTTCAAACTGCTCACCGGGCGGTCACCGTCCGGTGGTGCTGGTGCCATCGTACGTGACCAACGCGCACGGTGGCCAGCGCATTCCCGCGCGGGCGGCGCGGGCCCGCGCTCACTCCCCGCGCTGCCGGCGGCGCGCCGCCGAGATGGCCCGGTCGGTCTCGCGGCGGTCCTGCTGCTCGCGCAGGGTCTGCCGCTTGTCGTACTCCTTCTTGCCCTTGGCCAGCGCGATCTCGACCTTCGCCCGGCCGTCCTTGAAGTACAGGGCGAGCGGCACGATCGTGTGACCGGTCTCCTGCGACTTCTGGAAGAGCTTCTCGATCTCCGCACGGTGCAGCAGCATTTTGCGCTTGCGCCGCGCCGAGTGGTTCGTCCACGTCCCCTGGGTGTACTCGGGGATGTGCACGTTGTGCAGCCACGCCTCGCCGTCGTCGAGCTGGCCGAAGCCGTCGACCAGGGAGGCGCGTCCCTGGCGCAGCGACTTCACCTCGGTGCCGGTGAGCACCAGGCCCGCCTCGTAGGTGTCGAGGATGTGGTAGTCGTGCCGCGCCTTCTTGTTCTGCGCGATCAGCTTGCGACCCGTTTCCTTTGCCATAGCGCGGCCATTCTCGCACCTCGGCGCGGCCTGGGGTACCGGTTTGCGCGCCGGTCAGCGGGCCGGCGCGCCCAGGCCGTCCAGCACGTCGAGCGCCTCGGACTCGGCGTCCTCGCCCCCGGCGACCGCAAGGTCGGGCTCGATCCCGCGGCCGTCCACCCGGCGGCCCGCCGGCAGCCGGTAGTGGCCGACGGTGAGCTCGGCCACCGAGCCGTCCGACAGCCGGCTGGGCATCTGCACCGAGCCCTTGCCGAAGGTGCGGGAGCCCACGACGACGGCACGGCCGCGGTCCTGGAGGGCACCGGCGAGCAGTTCGGCCGCGCTCATCGTGCCGCCGTCGACGAGCACGACGAGCGGGGTCTCGGTGTCACCGGCGTCGTCGGCGTACAGCGCCTGCTGCCTGCCGTGGACGTCGTACGTGGCGACCAGGCCGCCGTCCAGGAGCGCGGAGGCCACCCCGACGGCCTCGGTGACCAGGCCGCCGGAGTTGCCGCGCAGGTCCAGGAGTATGCCCTCGTGCCCCGGCCGGCCGGCCAGGGCGGTACGGACCTGCTCGGCGACGCCCTTGGTGAAGGCGTCCACCGTGACGACGGTGGCGCCGCCTGGGACGTGCCGCACCCGTACGGACTCCGTCGGCAGCAGGGCGCGCCGCGGGGAGACCTCCCAGGAACGCGTGCCGCGCCGCAGGCCCAGCGCGACCGGCGTGCCGGCCGCGTCGGAACCGCGCAGCCGGGCGACCACCTCGGTGACGGGACGGCCGGTGACCTCGGTGCCGTCGATGCTCGTCAGCCGGTCCCCGGCGTGCACGCCGGCCCGGGCCGCGGGGCTGCCGGACTGGACGCGGTCGATGCCGATGCGGCCGTCCTCGGTGCGCCGCACCCACAGGCCGACCCCCACGTACCGGCCGTCCAGGGACTGCTGGAAGCCCTCGTACTCCTGGGCCGTGTAGAAGGATGACCAGCGGTCGCCGCTCCGGCTGACCAGGGCCTCCGCGGCCTGCGGGCCGACCTTGCCCTCCGCGATCGCCTCGGCGATCTCGTCGGTGTCGGCGACCGTGCCGGCCGGGATGCGGGAGTGCGGCGGCGTCCGCCGGTCCCCGCCGAGGTCCCCGAAGGAGCCCGTCGCCGCGCCGGTCGCCAGGACCGCGCCGAAGACCAGCGTCAGCGCCGCGGCGCGGCACAGCCGGCGTGGTCTCCCGGGCGGACAGTGGCTCAGCACGTCGGGCAGTCTAGGCGAGAAGGGGGCGCTGTACGGAAAGTTGGCCGTACAGCGCCCTTGGCGCACATCAGACCTTGAGGTATTTGCGCAGCGCGATCAGGGCCGCCAGCGCGGGCATCAGCATGCCCACCACCAGCACCAGCGGCAGCACCTGGGCCACCTCGCCCCACCCGAGGAAGTTGATCAGCGGCACCTTGGTCTGGAGCGACAGGCCGTGGTCGATCAGGAAGTAGCGGCCGACGAGGAGCATCAGACACGCCAGGCCACCGCCGACCAGACCGGCGAACGCGGCCTCCATGATGAACGGCATCTGGATGTAGAAGCTGGACGCACCGACCAGCCGCATGATCCCGGTCTCGCGGCGCCGGCTGAAGGCCGACACGCGCACCGTGTTGACGATCAGCATCATCGCCACCGCGAGCATGAACGCCAGCACCACGAGCGCGGCCAGCGTCATGCCGTTGAGCAGCCCGAACAGATTGTCCAGCAGGGCCTTCTGGTCCTGCACCTCCTGGACGCCGGGGCGGCCCTGGAAGGCGCTCGCGACGACCTGGAACTTCGTCGGGTCCTTGAGCTTGACCCGGAACGACTCCTGCATCTGGTCCGGGGTGAGCGAGTCGGCCAGCGGCGAGTCGGAGAACTGCTCCTTGTAGTGCTTGTAGGCGTCCTCCGCGCTCTCGTGGAAGTACTTGTCCACCAGCGGCAGCGCCTTGAGCTGCTTCTCGACGTCCTGCTTCTGCTCCTCGGTGACGGCACCCTTGGTGCAGTTGGGGTCGGTCTTGGCGTCGTTCTTGTTGCAGAGGAAGATCGACACCTGGACCTTGTCGTACCAGTACCCCTTCATGGAGTCGACCTGCTCGCGGGCGAGCCACGAGCCGCCGGCGAGCGCGAGCGAGAGGGCCACGGAGACGATGACCGCGAAGGTCATGGTGAGGTTGCGCCGGAGGCCGACGCCGATCTCCGAGAGCACGAACTGGGCGCGCATGTTGTCCTTTCAGAAGGCTGCGGTGTGCAGGGCGGGGCCCAGGCTCAGTGCTGGTAGCCGTAGACGCCGCGGGACTGGTCGCGGACCAGTCGCCCCTTCTCGAGCTCGATGACGCGCTTGCGCATCTGGTCGACGATGTTCTGGTCGTGGGTGGCCATCACCACGGTGGTGCCGGTGCGGTTGATGCGGTCCAGCAGCCGCATGATGCCCACGGAGGTCTGCGGGTCGAGGTTTCCCGTGGGCTCGTCCGCGATCAGCAGCATCGGGCGGTTGACGAACGCCCGGGCGATCGCCACGCGCTGCTGCTCACCACCGGAGAGCTCGCCCGGCATGCGGTCCTCCTTGCCGCCGAGGCCGACGAGGTCCAGCACCTCGGGGACCGTCTTGCGGATGGTGCCGCGCGGCTTGCCGATCACCTCGAGGGCGAACGCCACGTTCTCCGCGACCGTCTTGTTGGGCAGCAGGCGGAAGTCCTGGAAGACGGTGCCCAGCTGGCGGCGCATCTGCGGCACCTTCCAGTTGGACAGCCGCGCGAGGTCCTTGCCGAGGACGTGCACCATGCCGGTGTCCGTCCGCTCCTCTCGCAGGATCAGCCGCAGGAAGGTCGACTTCCCGGAGCCGGAGGAGCCCACCAGGAAGACGAATTCACCCTTCTCGATTTCCAGCGACACGTCCCGAAGTGCGGGACGGTTCTGCCGGGGGTAGGTCTTGGTGACGTTGTCGAATCGGATCACGGTCGCACTCCGGATACAGGGGATCGGAGGCGACCTTACGCGAACGGCCGCGACCCGCGCAGTCCGCGGTCCGGGATGACGGGTTTATTCACCGACCACCGGGGGACAAAGCAGGCATTGGCCACATGGGTCACTCTTCGGAGTCGCGGGAATCGCGCGGGGCGCGCCGAGTGCCCCGGGAACTGGCACAGTGGTCGGGGGGCTCGGGAACGTACCGCCCCTGTCGCGCGTTGTTCATGGAGCGGCCGTAGGGCCGCCTGGGAGGAGGCCACGGCATGACAGTCGACCGACTGGTGTGCGCCAACTGCGCCGGCCCCGTCAGCGAGGGCCGCTGTGCGGTCTGCCGCGCCCACCGCGCCCGCATGCAGCAGGAGAACCCCTTCGCGGCCATCTCCCCGGCGGCTCTGATCGCGCTGCTGGTGGCGCTGCTCGCGGTGGTGTGGGTGGTGCACGAGGCCGCCGCGTAGCGCGGCGTACACATACGGCGAACACGGGGGCCCGCGGCGCACGGCGCTGCGGGCCCCTGTGGCGTTCCCCGGGCCTCCAGTGGACGGGCGCGGGCCCGCGCCGCATGCGGCGCATGCGGTGCGGGCCCGTGTGCTCGCCGGCGTCCGGGCGTGGACCTCAGACGGCGGTGTTGCGGCCGCCGCCGACCAGGCGCGGCATCAGGCGGAAGCCGACACCGCCCGCGATCATCGTGGCGGCACCGACCAGCAGGAACAGGCTGTCGCCGGCACCGGTCTCGGCCAGCTCCTCCGTGGTGTCACCCTGGGTGACGACCTCGCTGCTGCCGGCGTTGTCGGTGTTGGTGTTGTCGGCGCAGGTCACGCTGTCCCCGTCGAGGGTGCAGGTCGTGCCGTCCCCGTCCGAGCCGCCGGCGCCGTTGCCGCCGTTCCCGTTGCCGCCGTCGTCACCGCCGGGGTTGGTCGGCTCGCCCGGGTTGGTGGGCTCGTCGGTCGGGTCCGTCGGATTCGTCGGCTCGTCCGTCGGGTCCGTCGGATTCGTCGGCTCGTCCGTCGGGTCGGTCGGGTTCGTCGGCTCGTCCGTCGGGTCCGTCGGATTCGTGGGCTCGTCCGTCGGGTCCGTCGGATTCGTGGGCTCGTCCGTCGGGTCCGTCGGGTCCGTGGGCTCGTCCGTCGGGTCGGTCGGGTTCGTCGGCTCGTCCGTCGGACCGCCGTCGACACCCGAGATGTCGTTCTCGTCGTCACCGAGGTTGACGCTGACGCCGACCTGGGCCTCGCCGGCGTTCAGGCCGATGTCCAGGCCGACGGCCTGTGCGGCGCCGGCGGCCGTCAGCGAGGCACCGCCCGCGATCACCGCGGCGGCGGCTATACGCGCCACCCGCAGCCGTGTGTTCTTCATGCTCATCTGGCAACTACCCCCAGTAGCTTCTCGTCAGTGGAGCAGCGTCACAGGGGGAGCGTCCTGCGGGGCGGTGCACGTTCAAGGCCGGGGCCTGAGCCACCGGCCGCGCTCGCCCCCGTTCGCTCACGCCCCAGTCATACGCATGCCGCGCATCACGATTCCCAGATTTCACAGCGTCGTCAAGGGCGTTCCAAGCTCAATGCCGGAATTGGCTGACTATGCCACCCACTTGCTTATGGGGCTGTGACCCAAAACGCACAACTGCCACCCATGGGGCGGCAGTTGTGAGGATCCTGCGGAGGTGACGTCGCGTCAGACGCGGGCGCCCTGCTCCTGCTGCTTGCGCCAGCGGATGCCCGCCTCGAGGAAGCCGTCGATGTCGCCGTCGAGGACGCCCTGCGGGTTGCCGACCTCGAACTCCGTCCGCAGGTCCTTGACCATCTGGTACGGGTGGAGGACGTAGGAACGCATCTGGTTGCCCCAGGAGTTGCCGCCGTCGCCCTTGAGGGCGTCCATCTTGGCCTGCTCCTCCTGGCGGCGCCGCTCCAGCAGCTTGGCCTGCAGCACGTTCATCGCGCTCGCCTTGTTCTGGATCTGGGAGCGCTCGTTCTGGCAGGAGACCACGATGCCGGTCGGGATGTGGGTGATCCGGACCGCGGAGTCGGTGGTGTTGACGCCCTGGCCGCCGGGGCCGGAGGCGCGGTAGACGTCGATCCTCAGCTCGGTCTCGTCGATCTCGACGTGGTCGCTCTGCTCGACGACCGGCAGCACCTCGACGCCCGCGAAGGAGGTCTGGCGGCGGCCCTGGTTGTCGAAGGGCGAGATGCGCACCAGCCGGTGGGTGCCCTGCTCGACCGAGAGGGTGCCGTAGGCGTACGGCGCCTTCACCACGAAGGTGGTGGACTTGATGCCGGCCTCTTCCGCGAACGAGGTTTCGTAGATCTCGGTCGGGTAGCCGTGCCGCTCGGACCAGCGCAGGTACATGCGCTGCAGCTGCTCCGCGAAGTCGGCGGCGTCGACGCCGCCCGCCTCGGCGCGGATGTTGACCAGCGCCTCCCGGGCGTCGTACTCGCCGGACAGGAGGGTGCGGACCTCCATCTCGTCCAGCGCCTTGCGCACGGACTCCAGCTCGCTCTCGGCCTCGGCGCGGGTGTCCGCGTCGTCCTCGGCCTCGGCGAGCTCGAAGAGCACCCCGAGGTCGTCGATGCGACCGCGCAGCCCCTCGGCCTTGCGGACCTCGGCCTGCAGGTGCGACAGCTTGCTGGTGATCTTCTGCGCCGCCTCGGGGTCGTCCCAGAGCGAGGGCGCGGCCGCCTGCTCCTCGAGCACGGCGATGTCGGCCCTCAGCTTGTCGAGGTCCAGAACGGCCTCGATCGAGGCCATGGTCGACGAGAGGGACTTGAGCTCTTCGGATACATCCAGGACTGCCACGTCCCCCAGCGTACCGGCACGCCGCGCATTGCCGCTCCGGTGAGCCGGGGAGGGCCGGCCGGCGGCCGGTGCACCCCGCGCGGCTCAGGCCGGGACGGGGGCCGAGGCGTGGGCGAGCGTGCCGTCGGCACGCCGGAGGTAGAGGGTCAGGGTGTCGTCCGCCGTGGTCAGCCCGGGGTGGGAGGGGGTGCTGGCGGAGAGCGGGACCGGTGTCCAGGCGCCGCCGTCGAGGACGGCGGCGGCCAGGGCCCCGTCGTCGGCGGGGGCGAGGACGAAGAGCCGGCCCCCGGACACGGCGGGCTCGGGGCGGCCGGTGGCGTCGAGGCCGGTGACGATCTCGGAGGGCCGCCAGGCGCCGTTCACGTACGGCAGCCGCAGCACCGCGCCGTCGGCCTTGCGCACGGCGAAGGCGTCGAGGGTGCCGGGCGCCGCCGAGACCAGGCCGGGGGCGGCGGTGACCCGGCCGGCGGTGGGGACCAGCGCCCAGGCGTTCCAGCGGCCGTCGACCCAGGAGGAGGTGACGAGGTCACCGCCGGAGCAGCCCAGGAGGTCGATCCGCCCCGGGGCGGAGGACGCGGCGGCGGGGGTCGTGGTGAACCGGGCGGGCTGGTCCACCTGGTACCAGTCGCCCCAGGCGCCGCCGCTGAGGGTGCGGCGGTAGACCCGGTGGTCGGTGCCGAGGGCGAAGACGTCCAGCTGCCCGGGACGGGAGGAGACGACCGAGGGGTCGTCGGCGACGCTTATCCCGGTGAGCCGGTGCCAGGTGCCGGAGACCAGGTACCAGAGGTTCTTGTCGCTGCCCCGGCTGAAGACGTACGTCGTCCCGGAGACGGAGATCGCCCGGGGCCCGCCGAGCGGGTGGACGTCGCGGTCCGGGAAGCGGGGCAGCGCCGTGTAGCCGGACCAGCGCAGCGCGGCCTCCTGCGCGGTGCCCGCCGGGGTGCTCACCGCGCCCTGCGGGGAGGCGGCGGCGCCGGTGGGGGCGGTCGGGGTGGTCGAGGCCGGCCCGGACGGCTTGTCCTCGCGGCTGGTGGAGCCGCCGTCGTCGTCGGAGCCGGAGGCCGCGATCGCCCAGCCGCCGAGGCCGACGACCAGCACGGCGGCCGCCGCGGCGCCGATCTTGACGCGGCGGCGCTGCAGCGCGTCGGGGACGGCGCGGTGGCGGTGCCGGGGTCGCTGTCCGGGCACCGCGGAGGGCCCGCCGACGGCCAGTTCCTCCGCGGTGGGCAGCTTGATGCTGGTGTGCGTGTCGCGCGTCGAGTCCGGTGCGGAGCCGCGGACCAGGGGCACCGCGCCGCGCGGCCGGCCGGCCGGCGGGTCGTACGGCTCGGCGGCGGAACCGGGGTCCCGGTCGTACTCCTCCTCGCCGTGCTGGTCGCCGGGGGCGTCCACCTCCAGCGCGGGCAGCCCGGCGAGGGCGGGCAGCAGCTCGCGCAGCCGGGCGCCGACCTCGGCCGCCCTCAGCCGGGAGGCGGGGGCCTTGGCGAGGCACTGGGACAGCAGTTGCCACAGCTCGTCGGGTAGGTCGGGCAGCGGCGCGACCGCCTCGGTGACGTGCCGGCGCAGCACCGCGCCGGGGTGGCCGCCGCCGAACGGGGTGAAGCCGGCGAGCAGTTCGTACAGGACGGTGGCGAGGGCGTAGATGTCGACGGAGGCGCGCGGCGGCAGGCCCTCGATGATCTCCGGGGCCAGGTAGTCGGGGGTGCCGATGATGCGGGTGGCCCGGGTCCTGCGCGGGGAGTCGACCAGCCGCGCGATGCCGAAGTCGGTGAGGAGCGCCGGGGGCGCGCCGCCCGGTCCGGGCGGGGCGGCGGAGTCCAGCAGGACGTTCTCCGGCTTGACGTCGCGGTGGACGACGCCCGCGGCGTGGGCGGCGGCCAGGCCGTCCGCGACGTCCGCGGTGATGGAGACGGCCGCCTCGGGGGTGAGCCGGCGTTCGCGCTCCAGCCGGGAGCGCAGGTCGGTGCCGCGGACCAGGTCCATGACGAGCGCGAGGTCGGAGCCGTCGACCACCAGGTCGCGGATGCCGACGATGTGCGGGTGGTGGAGCGCCAGCAGGGCCGTGCGCTCCTGGACGAAGCGGCCGACGAGGTCCTGGTCGGAGGCGAGGTCCTCGCGCAGCAGCTTGATGGCGACCGGGCCCTCGGGGCCCTCGCCCAGCCACACCGTGCCCGCGGAACCCCGCCCCAGCACCTGGTGCGCGGTGTACCGGCTGCCGATCTTGCGTCCCAAGGCTGCTCCGACTCCTCCGAGGTGCCGTCGTGTTGGCGACAAAGCTACGCGGATGCGAGCCGGTTGGGGGAACCTGCGGGGGGTGAGTGCGGCTTCTCCGGGAGAAATCACCCTCCAGAAGTCGACAAATCACCAACACCGGCCCCGCGGGGAGGTGACGGTGGGCCAGTCGCGGTTGACGGCACCGGCGCGACCGCCGGTGCGGCGCGGGCGGTGCCCGGCGCCGTGCTCGCGCGCGCTCCGTCCCCGCGGCCGGGGCGTGTGGTCAACCGGGCTCCCCCGGCTACCGCCGGGAGGTGCCCCCAGGCGCGGTGCGTCGCAAGAGGGAGGGCCGTCCTCGCCCCCGGCCGAAGGCCGGGGGCGAGCATGTGACGACTCGGCCCTGCTAGGGGGTGTCGTCAAATGAGCGCCGGCCGCCCGAAGGGCGGGCCCAGCGGCGTCTGGTGCGGTGCATCGCAAGGCGGAGAGTCGTCCTCGTAGTGGGCTACTCGGACGATTCGACAACGCAGCGAGGTGCCGTACCAGGCGTCGCTGGGCAGGCGGGCATGTGACGACACGCCCTAGGGGGTGGTGCCGGAGGAACCGCCCGAGGAGCCGCCGAGCTCCGAGACCCAGTCCCAGAAGTTCTGGACGCCGCTGCTGACGGTGCCCCACAGGCTCTTGCCCGTGTCCAGCCACTCCGGGACGGGGGTCAGGTACCAGACGAGCACGACGATCACGATCAGCACGATGATCATCGTGAAGCAGCCCTTGAGGCACCCCAGGCCCGGGATCTTCATGGGGTTGGCGCCGCGCTGCCGCGGCTCTCGGCGCGGGGCGGGCTCGGGCGCCACCGGGCGCTGGGGCTCGTACCGCTGGTGCTGCGGCTGCTCGTAGCGCGGCGCGGGCTGCGGCCGCGGCGCGTACTGCTGGGGCTGCGGTTGCTGCGGTTGCTGCTGGGCGTACTGCTGCGGGTGCGGCTGCGGCGCGTAGGCGGGCTGCGCCGGCTGCCGGTACTGGGGCTGCTGCGGCCGCTGCTGGTACCCCTGCGGGGGCTGCTGCGGCGGTTGTTGCGGTTGCTGGGCGGCCTGCCGGCGCGGCCTGCGGCGCAGCGGGTCCTGCTCCGGGTCCAGGTACTGGACCTCGGTCTGCTCGGCGCGCGCACGGGCACGGTTGAGCTGCGACTCCCACGGGTGCGGGCCCTGCGGGGCGCCGGACTCCGGCGTCCCGTCCGGCACCGGCGGCATCACGCGGGTGCCGTCGCCGGCCCCGACCGGTGCCGAGCCGCCCGGGATCACCCGGGTCGCGTCGGCGGCGCCGCCCGCGGAGGCGGGCAGCACACTGGTGGCGGCATTCGGGTCGTACGCGTCGTACCCGCCGGCGGGCGCCCGGTTCGGCAGCACCTGGGTGGGGTCCGCGGTGCCCGGCGGGACGAGCGGGGTGTCCGGGACGGTGGCCGGGGACGGGTCCGGGGCGAGCAGCGCGGCGACGCCGAGCGCCGCCTCGGACTGCGCCGGGGAGGAGTGCACGCCGACGCCCGCGGCGACCACGCGCAGGGCACGCGCGAGGTTCTCCGCGCTGGGCCGCTCGCCGGGCTCCTTGCGCAGGCAGCGCTCTATGACCGTCCACAGCGGCTCGGGCACGGTGGAGGGACGGCGCGGCTCCTGGCTCAGGTGCTGCTGCAGCACCTCCAGCGCGCTCTCGCCCCTGAACGGCGGGCGGCCGGTGACCAGTTCGTACAGCAGGATGCCGGCGCCGTAGATGTCGACGGCCGAGGTCTGCGGACGGCCCTGGGCCGACTCCGGCGCTATGTAGGCGGGCGTGCCGACGAACTCGTGGGTGCGGGTGACGCCCGGTGAGTCCGCCAGCCGGGCGATGCCGAAGTCGGTCAGCATCGGGTGCATCTGCTGGGTGCCGTCCGGGCCCGTGACGGTGGCGAGCAGGACGTTGGCGGGCTTCAGGTCGCGGTGGACTACGCCGTCGGCGTGGCTGGCGGCCAGCGCGTCGGCCACGGCGGCGGTCAGCAGGGCGGCGCCGACCGGCGAGAACGGGCCGTTCTCGCGCAGGTGGCGGTAGAGGTCGGGACCGTCGACCAGATCCATCACCAGGGCGAGCAGCTCGCCTTCCACCACCAGGTCGCGGACCCGGACGATGTGCGGGTGGCGCAGCCGCATCAGGACCGAGCGCTCCCGGAGGAAGCGCATGACGATGTCGGGGTCGCTCGCCAGCTCTTCCTTGAGCACCTTGATCGCGACGGTCTCGCCGGTGTCCCGCACATGGGACCGCCACACGGTGCCCGTGGCTCCGCGCCCGAGCGGCTCCACCAGTTCGTATTTGCTGCCTACCGGCCGCACGTTCGCGCTCCCTGGATCTTGGCCTGGTCCGTGGCCTGTTTCGCCCACTGTAGTGCCGCCACGTGGGAGCGGGGCTGCGTTCCGGTACGGGGCGGGTGTGGGGTTAGGACGCGGAGTACGGTCGTTTGGTTGCTCTTTCCGCCCAAAGCCGACCATTCAAGATCGCAAAGGTGGGCACCGGCGGCGAGCTGTCGGCGGCGAGTGGGAGGATGCCTGTCGCGGATCGCACTTCGCCGGGCGGGCTGGGCCTGCCGGGCAAGGGGAGGCAACCGTTCCGCTCTTGTACGTGTCGACGTCCCGGGCAGGGCGGCGGGTGGGGTCGGGGGCCCGCGCCGCGGTGGATCCGGGCAGAAGGGACCGTGGACGGAGATGCAGATCCGGCTGACCGTTCTCGGGCCGCGCGGCGGCCGCGCGGCGCGCTCCTGCGACGTGCTCGTCACCGCGCCCGCGGGCACACCCCTCAGTGCCGTGGCCGGCGCCCTGGCGTCCGGCTCGGGCGGCTCGGGGCAGCCCGCGCGGGCCGGCAAGTCCACGCCGCCGCTCTACGCGGGCGCCGAGCGGCTGGACCCGGCGACCGCCGTCCTCGGGGTTCCGCCGCTGCTCGACGGCGCGGTGCTGTCGCTGCACGCCCCCGCCGACGGGCACGAGGGCGGCCGCCCGACGGCCGCCGCCCGGCTGCACGTCGTCGGCGGCCCCGACGCGGGCGGGGTCCACCTGCTGCAGGGCGGCCGGATCCGGGTCGGCCGCTCCGCCGACGCGGACGTGCCGCTGGACGACCCCGACGTCTCCCGGCTGCACTGCGCCGTCACCGTGG
Organism: Streptomyces sp. NPDC005722; assembly: GCF_040630935.1. NCBI lineage: Bacteria > Bacillati > Actinomycetota > Actinomycetes > Kitasatosporales > Streptomycetaceae > Streptomyces > Streptomyces sp. NPDC005722. The sequence continues at coordinate 46,364 of NZ_JBEXYN010000007.1, read as the reverse complement.
ACGGCGAGGGCCGCGTCACCGTCGCCGACCTCGGCTCCACCAACGGCACCTTCCTGGACGGCGCTCCCGTGGGCGAGCGCGCGGTCCCCCTCCCCGCCGGCGCGCTGCTGCGGATCGGCGAGTCGACCCTCCGGCTGGAGCCGGCGCCCCCCGGCTCGACGGTGCCCCCGCCGCCCGCCTCCGTCCCCGCCGTCCCCGACGCCGAGGGGCACCTCCAGGTGGCCCTCCCTCCGACCTCCTGGCCCGAGACGGGCCGCGTGGCGACCTGGCGTCCCGCCCGGCCCGGCGACGGTGCCGCGCAGCGGACCGCCCCGCGCGAGGCGGCGCCCGCCGACGGCGCGACGACCGCCGGCACCGGGTCCGGGAGCGTCGGCGCGGACGCCGGCCCCGCGCCCGCGCCCGGGGAGGACCGTGCGGACGCCGCCGCGGGCACCCCGGCCCGGCGGGACACCCCACAGCGCGGGCTGTCCGAGCAGACCCGCGCCGTCGAGCCGCCCCAGGGCCGGCGCGGCGGCACCCGGATGGCCGGCGCGATAGGGGACTGGGCCAGGCGCCTGACCACCGGACGCGGCGCCCCGGACGCCGACGGGTCCGAGGGCGGCGGGACCCCGTACGACCGGGCCGACGCCGCGGCGCTGCGCGAGCGCTGGCCCGACCCGGCGGCGGTCCTGCTCACCGCCCTGGGGCCGGGACCGCGGTTGTGGGAGCGCGCCCCCGGCCACCCCGACCTGCTCACGGTCCGGCTCGGCACCGCCGACCTGACCGCGGAGGACGGCTTCCGGACGCTGCCCGCCGTGCCGTTCACCGTCGACCTGCGCGACCCGCACACCCAGGTGCTCGGCCTCACCGGACCGCGCCCCCGGCTGTCCGGGCTGGCCCGGTCGGTGATCGCCCAGCTGTGCGCCCTGCACGCGCCCGGCGTGCTGGAGGTCGTGCTGATCAGCGCCGACCGCTCCCGTCCCGCCGAGCAGCGGGCCGAGGAGTGGGGCTGGCTGTACTGGCTGCCGCATCTGCGCCCGGCCCACGGCCAGGACTGCCGGCTGCTCACGGCCTCCGACCGCGAACAGGCCGAGGCCCGGATCGCCGAGGTGGTCCGCCGCATCGAGGAGGGCCCGCTCGGCCCGGGCTGGGCGACGGCGACCCCCGAGGAGGTCGCCGAGGCCGCGGCACGCCGCGAGGGCCCGTACACCCTGCTGGTGGTGGACGGCGATCCCGGCTCGGCCTACCTGCGCGAGGCCGCCGACCGCATCGCGGCCGCAGGGCCGTCGGTCGGGGTGCACCTGCTGTGCCTGGCCGAGAGCCCGGAGCGGCTGGCCGCCCGGTGCGGCGCCGTCGCCGTGCTGGAGGGCGACGTCGCGACGACGCTGCGGATGGAACCGCAGGGCCCCGGCCACATGACGATGGAGGCGGTGTCGGCGGCCTGGGCCGAGCGTTTCGCGCGGGCCCTCGCCCCCCTGCGCGAGGGCGACTCCGCGCCGCGCCGTACGCGTTCGGCGCTGCCGCCCACGGCCCGGCTCCTGGACGAGCTGGACCTGGCGCTCGCCACCCCGGCGAAGATCTCCACCCGCTGGGCCGCACCCACCCCCTCCGGCGGTGCCGCCGCGGCCGTCCTGGGCGCCGGGCCGGAGGGCCGGATCCTGGTCGACCTGGTCGCCGAGGGACCGCACCTGCTCGTCGGCGGCGCGGCGGGCTCCGGCAAGACGGAGCTGCTGCGTTCGGTGGCGGCCGCGCTGTCCGCGGGCGAGCGCCCGGACCGGCTGGCCCTCGTCCTCGTCGACGGCGCCGGGGCGGAGCGCGGCGAGGGGCTGCGCAGCTGCACCGATCTGCCGCACGTCTCCACCTACCTGTCCGCCACCGACCCGGTGCGGATGCGCGAGTTCGCGCAGGCGCTCTCGGCGGAGCTGAAGCGCCGTGACGACCTGCTGGACGGTACGGACTTCGCGCAGTGGCACGAGCGCCGCCGGCTGCCCGTCGTGCCCCGGCAGGCCGAGCCGGGCCACGCCCCGGCCGCCGCCGTCGCGGCGGACCCGCAGGTGCGCGGCGCGGTGCGGGTACGGACCCGCACCACCGAGCCACTGCCCCGGCTGGTCGTCGTGGTCGACGACTTCGACGCCCTGGTCGCCCCCGCCCTCGGCAGTCCCGGCCGGCCCGCCGCGGGTTCGGTGGTGCGCGCCCTGGAGGCCGTGGCGCGCGACGGCGAACGGCTCGGCGTCCACCTGGTCGCCGCGACCGGCCGCCCCGAGCGCACCTCGGGCACCGACGCCGACGACGCGGCGCGGCTGCGGATCGCGCTGCGCACCGAGGAGCCGGAGTCGGCCGCGCTGCTGGTCGCCGTCGAGGAGCCGGCGACCGTCGACGACGCGCTGCCGGGCCGCGGTTACCTGCGCCGGCCGGACGGGGCGGTCACCGCCTTCCAGGCCGGCCGGGTCAGTGGCCGGATCCCCCGGACGGCGACCCTGCGGCCGACGGTGGTCCCGCTGGAGTGGGACCGCATGGGCGACCCGCCGACCCGCCGGCCGGTGCGCGAACTGGGCAACGGCCCCACCGACCTCGCCCTGCTGGCCAGTGCCCTGCAGCGTGCCGCGGAGTCCGCGGCGGCCGATCCGGTGCCGCCGCTGCTCTGAATCCGTCCCGGTCCCGTACGCCGGTCCGAACGGCCGGTCACATGACGGTCACGATCCAACCGCCGTGCGCTGAGGCGCTATTGCGGCGGTTATCAGACAGGGCGTAGGACTGAACGCGGAACAGCGGATGACGCGGGGACGGGACGCCCGGCGCAGCTGCCACGGCCATGCGGCGGGCTGCCACCGCGGCGCGGGTCCGCGCTGAGGGGATGGGCAGGCAGATGCGGACATCCAGCAGGCGCACGCGACGTACACGCCGGACGGTGATCGCCGCCGTGGCGGCGGCCCTGGCGCTGACGGCCGCCGGGTGCGGCGGTGGCGACGACGACAAGGGCACCCCCGACGGCGGCGGGAGCAGTTCCGGCGCGAGCGGGAGCGTTCCGCTGCCGGACCTCAAGGGCCAGAAGCTCGAGGTCGCGGCGGTGTGGACCGGGCCGGAGCAGAAGAACTTCCAGAAGGTGCTGGACGAGTTCACCCAGCGCACCGGGGCCGAGGTCGGCTTCGTGCCCACCGGGGACAACGTCTCCACCTTCCTCGGTACGAAGATCGAGGGCGGCCAACCGCCGGACGTGGCGTTCCTCCCCCAGGTCGGCGTGCTGCGGCAGTTCGCGCAGAAGGGCTGGCTCAAGCCGCTCTCCTCCGACGTGCAGGCGCAGCTCGACAAGAACTTCACCACCGGCTGGAAGGACCTCGGCGCGTACGAGGGCAAGCAGTACGGCGTGTACGCCAAGGCCGCCAACAAGTCGCTGGTCTGGTACAACACCGCGGCCTTCGAGAACGCCGGGATCACCGAACCGCCGGGGAGCTGGGACGACTTCCTGCAGACCGCCGAGACCCTCTTCGAGTCGGGCACTCCCCCGGTGTCGGTCGGCGGCGCGGACGGCTGGACCCTCACCGACTGGTTCGAGAACATCTACCTCTCGCAGGCAGGTCCGGAGAAGTACGACCAGCTGGCCGAGCACAAGATCAAGTGGACCGACCCCTCGGTGAAGGACGCGCTCACCACCCTCGCCCAGCTCTTCGGCAAGAAGGACCTGATCGCCGGCGGCCAGAACGGCGCGCTCAAGACCGACTTCCCGACGTCGGTGACGCAGACCTTCACGGGCAACCCGCCGAAGGCCGCCATGGTCTACGAGGGCGACTTCGTCGGCGCGTTCATCGGCGACAACACCAAGGCGAAGGTGGGCGAGGACGCCAAGGTCTTCCCCTTCCCCGCGGTGGGCTCCGGCAAGGCGCCGGTGGTCAGCGGCGGTGACGTCGGCGTGGCCCTGAAGGACGGCGAGGGCGCGCAGGCGCTGCTGACCTTCCTCGCCTCCACCGACGCGGCGAAGGTGTGGGCCTCCTCGGGCGGCTTCGTCTCGCCGAACAAGTCGCTGGACCTGTCGGCCTATCCGGACGAGGTCTCCCGCTCCATCGCGCAGGGCCTGGTCGCGGCGGGCGACGACTTCCGCTTCGACATGTCCGACCAGGCCCCGGCGGCCTTCGGCGGCACCGCGGGCAAGGGCGAGTGGAAGGACCTGCAGGACTTCCTGCGGAACCCCTCCGACGTCGCCGGCGCGCAGGCCAAGCTGGAAGCGGACGCCGCCAAGGCGTACGCGGGATAGGCGGCCGCGATGGCGACGGCGGCCACGGCGAAGGGGCCGGCCGCTCCCGGCGGCGCGCCCACCGCCCGGGGCAGGAGCGTCATGGGTACCCGGCGCTGGGTGGCGGGGCTGTTCCTGCTGCCCGCGCTGGTGCTACTGGGCGCGCTGGTGGTGTACCCGATCGCGTACACCACCTGGCGCAGCCTCTTCGACAAGGCGGGCTCGGGCTTCGTGGGCCTGCACAACTACGCCTCGGTCTTCAGCGACGACGGCACGCTGACGGCGCTGCGGAACACCGCGGTCTGGGTGGTCGTGGCGCCGGTGCTGGCCACGGCCCTCGGGCTGGTCTTCGCGGTGCTGACCGAACGGGTGAGCTGGGGCACCGCCTTCAAACTGGTCGTCTTCATGCCGATGGCGATCTCGATGCTGGCGGCCGGGATCATCTTCCGTCTGGTGTACGAGCAGGACCCGGCGCGCGGCGCGGCCAACGCCGTCGTGGTCGGGGTGCACGACACCTTCACCGAGTCCTCGGCGTACCCGGGGGCCCGGCCACGCCCGAACGGCTCGCTGGCCGCCTCCGGCGGCGGCTCCTTCACCACCCGGGACGCCGCCGGGGCGGGGACGGCGGTGGGGCTGCCGCTGATCGGCGTCCCCGCCGCGAAGCTGCCCGCGGGCACCGCCGACGCCGGTCAGGCACCCGCGGGGCCCGGGGTGACCGGCACCGTGTGGCTGGACTTCAAGCCGGGCGGGGGCGGCAGGCCCGGGGTGATCGACCCCGGTGAGAAGGCCCTGGAGGGCGTGAAGGTCGAGGCCGTACGGGACGGACGGGTGGTGGCCTCCGCGACCTCCGGCAAGGACGGCACCTATGCGCTGCCCGCCTCGGCCGAGGGGGCCCGGCTGCGGCTGCCCGCCTCGAACTTCGCGGAGCCGTACAACGGTGTCGACTGGCTCGGCCCCACCCTGGTGACGCCCGCGATCATCGGGTCGTACCTGTGGATGTGGGCGGGCTTCGCGATGGTGCTCATCGCGGCGGGTCTGGCCGGGGTGCCGCGGGAGCTGATGGAGGCGGCGCGCATCGACGGCGCCAACGAGTGGCAGGTCTTCCGCAGGATCACCGTGCCGCTGCTGGCCCCCGTGCTGGTCGTGGTCGTCGTCACGCTGATGATCAACGTGATGAAGATCTTCGACCTGGTCTACATCGTCGCGCCCGACACCTCGAAGGACGAGGCCAACGTGCTGGCCCTGCAGCTGTACCTGTCCTCCTTCGGGGCCGGCAACGACCAGGGCGTCGGCAGCGCGATCGGCGTGGTCCTGCTGCTGCTGGTCGTCCCGGTCATGGTCTTCAACATCCGCCGACTGCGCAGGGAGGCCCGGCGATGACGACCGTCGCAGGCACAGCGGAACCCGCGGGCACGGCCGGGGCGCGGACCGGCACGGCCGCCGCCCGGGAGTCCTTCGCCGCACGGGTCGCGGCCCGTACCGGCGGCGGGGTGCTGAGGGTCTTCCTCGTCCTGGTGGCCCTGTTCTGGCTGATGCCGACCGTGGGGCTGCTGATCTCCTCCTTCCGGGGGCCGGTGGACATCGCCGACTCCGGCTGGTGGAAGGTCTTCACCGCGCCCTCGCAGCTGACCGTCACCAACTACCGGGAGCTGCTGGGCAACGACGCCGTCACCTCCTCGCTGGTCAACACCGCGCTGATCACGGTGCCGGCCACCGTGCTGGTCGTGGTGATCGGGGCGCTGGCGGGCTACGCGTTCGCCTGGATGGAGTTCCCGGGCCGGGACTGGCTGTTCCTCGTGGTGGTGGGGCTGCTCGTGGTGCCGGTGCAGATCGCGCTCATCCCGGTGGCCAAGCTGTTCGGGGAGATCGGGATCTTCGGCGACATCATCGGCGTGGTGCTCTTCCACGTGGGCTTCGGCCTGCCGTTCGCCGTCTTCCTGCTGCGCAACTTCTTCGCGGAGATCCCGCGGGAGCTGCTGGAGGCGGCCCGGCTGGACGGCGCGGGCGAGCTGCGGCTGTTCGCCCGCGTGATCATGCCCCTGGGCGGCCCGGCGATCGCCTCGCTGGGCATCTTCCAGTTCCTGTGGGTGTGGAACGACATGCTGGTCGCGCTGATCTTCTCCAACACCGGCTCGCAGCCGATCACCGTCGCCCTGCAGCAGCAGGTCCGGCAGTTCGGCAACAACATCGACGTCCTGGCGCCGGGGGCCTTCGTGTCGATGGTGGTCCCGCTCGTCGTCTTCTTCGCCTTCCAGCGCCAGTTCGTCTCCGGCGTCATGGCGGGCGCCGTCAAGTAGCCCCGCGCAGGTCAGAGGGGGCAACACTCCGTCGCCGGACGGGTCGCCGTGCGCGGCGCATGCCCGGGATATAACGGGCATACGCCGCGTAAGCCGACATTACGGATGTGCTGCCTTGCCCCGGTTCAGCGTCATCGTGCCCGTCCACAAGGTGCAGGCCTACCTGCACGAGTGCCTGGAGTCCGTGCTCGGCCAGAGCTTCTCGGACTTCGAGGTGATCGCCGTCGACGACCGCTCCCCCGACGCGAGCGGTGCCATCCTCGACGCCTTCGCGGCCCGCGACCGCCGGGTGACCGTCCTGCACCTGAAGGAGAACGTGGGCCTCGGCCCGGCCCGCAACGCCGGAACGGCCCGCGCCACCGGGGACTACCTGCTCTTCCTCGACAGCGACGACACCCTCGCCCCCGGCTCCCTGCAGGCCCTCGCCGACCGCCTGAAGGAGACCGCGGAGCCGGACGTCCTGGTCTACGACTACGCCCGCACCTACTGGGACGGCCGCGTCGTGCGCAACCAGCGCGCCGCGCTGCTCGCCCAGGACGGCCGCCCCGCCGGACCCCTCGACGACCGCCCCGACCTGCTGCGGCTGCTGCCCGTCGCCTGGAACAAGGCGTACCGGCGGGAGTTCGTGCAGCGCCGTGACGCCGCCTTCCCGCCCGGCTGGTACGAGGACGTCCCCTGGACCTACCCCCTGCTGCTGGCCGCCCGCAGCATCGCGGTCCTCGACCGGGTCTGCGTGCACTACCGGCAGCGCCGCAGGGGCAGCATCCTGCGCACCACCAGCAGCCGGCACTTCGACGTCTTCGACCAGTACGACCGGGTCTTCGCCTTCCTCGACCGCAACCCCGCGCTCGACGGCTGGCGGCCCGCCCTCTTCGGCCGGATGACCGACCACCTCCTGGCGGTCTACAACACCCCGGGCCGGCTGCCCCGCTCGTCCCGGGGCGTCTACTTCCAGCGCTGCAGCGTCCACTTCCGCCGCTACCGCCCGCAGGAGCCGGGCAGCCGCGCGCACGGTGTCACCGGCGGCGTCCGGCGGCTGATGGTGCGGCTCGGCGCGCGGCAGGTCTTCGACGCCGTACGCACCGCCAACGCGCTGCGCAGGAGGCTGCGGCGGCTGGCGAAGGACACCTCCCGGGCGGCCCGGGAGGCGGGCCTGCGGCTGCACTACCGGATCCAGCGGCACCGCTCCCTCGACCCGGACCTCGCGGTCTTCGCGGCCCGCCGGTACGGCGGCTACGGCGGCGACCCCGCCGCCCTGGAGGCCGCCGTCCGCGACCTGGCCCCGCACGTCCGCACCGCGTGGATCACGACCCCGGCGTACGCGCACACGCTGCCGCGCGGCGTACGCCGGCTCCAGCCCGGCTCGCCCGCCTACTGGACGGCGCTGGCGCGCGCCACCTACCTGGTCAACGACGTCAACTTCCCGCACGCCTACCGCAAGCGGCGCGGCCAGGTGAACCTCCACACCCACCAGGGCACCCCGCTCGGCCGCACGGGCCTGGACGTCCAGGGGCACCCGGCCGCCTCGGCGGGCCGGGACTTCGCCCGGATGCTCGCCCACACCGACCGCTGGGACTTCTGCCTGTCCGCCAACCCGCACTCGACGGTGGTCTGGGAACGGGCCTACCCGGCCGGCTACACCACCTTGGAGCACGGCCGGCCCGGCAACGACGTCCTGCTGCGCGCCGACACCGACGACGTGCGGCGCATCCGCGCCGGCCTCGGCGTCCCGGCCGGGTCCACCGCACTCCTGTACGCGCCCGCGCACCGCGACTACCGGCGCGGCTTCCACCCGCCCGTCGACCTGGTCCGGCTGGTCCGCGAACTCGGCCCCGGCCACGTCGTCCTGTACCGCGCGCCGGACGGCGACGCCGGCACGGCCACCCTGCCCGAGGAACTGCCCGACACCGTGCTGGACGTCTCCGGCCACCCCTCGGTCCAGGAACTGTGCCTGGCCGCGGACGCCCTGGTCACCGACTACTCGTCGCTGATGTTCGACTACGCGGGCCTGGACCGCCCGATCGTCGTCCACGCCGAGGACTGGACGGCCTACCGGGCCGCCCGCGGCACCTACTTCGACATCACCGCCGAGGCGCCCGGGCCGGTCGCCCGCAGCGAGGACGAGCTCCTGTCCATCCTCACCACCGGCACCTGGCGCGGCCCCCGTTCGGCCCAGCTGCGCGCCGCGTTCCGGGCCCGTTTCTGCCCGTACGACGACGGCCACGCCGCCGAGCGGGTCGTGCGCCGCGTCTTCCTCGGCGAGGACGGCGGACAGCCCTGCGCCCTCCCCCCGGAGCGCCGCACCCCGGCCCCGCCGGCCTGCCCATAGCGCCGCCCGCGCCCCGGCCACCGCGGGCTCACCCCGGCGGCGGCGCCGGGGTGCGCTCGTCCGGCTTGAGGACGGGCAGCAGCTCGCGTTCGCCCAGCAGCACGCGGCGCACGACCCGTTCGGCTGCGCGGCCGTCGTCCCAGGGGCAGAAACGGGCCCGGAAGGCCGCCCGCAGCTCGGCGGCCTCCGGCGAGGACCAGGCGCCCGAGCGGAAGGCGGTGGCGATGCCGGCCTCGTCGCGGGCGACGACGCCCGGTGTGTCGCCGGGGCGCCCGGAGACCAGGTCGAAGTAGACCCCGCGGGCGGCCCGGTAGACCTCCCAGTCGGCGGCGTGCACCACGATCGGGCGGTCCAGGCCCGCGTAGTCGAACATCAGCGACGAGTAGTCGGTGAGCAGGGCGTCGGAGGCCAGGCACAGCTCCTCCAGCGGGGTGTGCGCGGAGACGTCCAGCGCCCCCTCCGGCAGCGCCGCCGGCCCGGCCCCCGGGTGGAAGTAGTGCGCGCGGACCAGCACCAGGTACTCCCGGCCCAGCGCCCGGCACAGCCGGGCGAGGTCGAGCTGCGGGACGAACTCCCGCTGGTAGTCGCGGTGCGTGGGGGCGTACAGGATGGCCCTGACGCCGTCCGGGACGCCCAGCCGGGCCCGGATCCGGCGCACGTCGTCGGCGCCGGCCGTGAAGTAGGCGTCGTTGCGGGGGTATCCGGTGGGCAGCGTCAGGTAGCCGCCGGGGTAGACCCGCTCCCACACCTCGCTGGAGTGGGGGTTGGCGGACAGGGAGTAGTCCCACTGGTCGGCGTGGTCCAGCAGCCGGCGGAAGCTCATGCCCTTGGCCACCGCCGGGTGGGCGCGCAGGTCCATGCCCATGTGCTTGAGCGGGGTGCCGTGGTGGGTCTGCAGGTAGACCTGGCCGGGGCGCTTGACGACCTCCCCGGTGAAGTTGGCGTTGTTCACCAGGAAGCGGGCGCGGGCCAGCAGCTCCCAGTAGCGGCGGGAGTTCACCTCCACCCGGTCGACGCCCTCGGGGACGGCGTCCCGGGCGCCGCGCCGGACCACCCACACCCCGTGCAGGTGCGGGGCGATCTCCCGGGCCTTGCGGTGGATCGCGGCGGGGCTGCACAGCACCCCCCGGTTCCAGTACGCCGCGTACACCACCAGGTCGTCGTCGAGCGGGCGGCGGCGCTCCAGGGCGTACCAGCGGCGGTACACCTCGCGGGCCGCCGCGTTGCGGCGGACCCGCAGCCGCCGGGCCGCGTCGGCGCGCAGCTCCGCCGCGCGGTGCGCGGCGAAGCTGCCGGGCAGCCCGGCGCGGCGGAAGAAGGCGGCGCGGTCCTGCGGGCGCAGCCGCCCGGGATCGTCCAGGACGGCCGTCAGCCGCCGGTCCCGCTCGGCGCGCAGCACCGGCAGGTCGTGCCGGGCCAGCAGGGCGTCGTACCGGTCGGCCAGCGCCAGGTGCTGCGGGCCCGGCGTGCTGGAGAAGCTGCCGTGGCGGCGCCTGCGCCAGGTGACGCAGACCCGGTCCAGGCAGGCGATGCGCGGGGCGGCGAGCAGCGTCTCGTACACCACCGGCACGTCCTCGTACGGCCCGGTGCCGAACCCGAAGCCGGCCCAGTAGTCGCGCCGCACCACCCGGTTCCAGGCGGCCGGGAAGACCGTCAGGCACTCGGGGCGCTCGGTGGCCCGGAAGACGGCGTGCCCGGCGAGGGCGGCCGCCTGCAGGAAGGGGCCGTCCCCGCTCTCCGCGCGGTGCTCCCACACGTCGAGCCGGTCGTGGTCGAAGAGCAGCACCTCCGGGTCGCCGGTGGCCCGCAGCCGCGCGTCCAGGGCGGCCAGGGCGCCGGGCGCGAGGAGGTCGTCGGCGTCGAGGAAGAGCAGGTAGTCGCCGCTGGCGCGGGCCGCGCCGGCGTTCCGGGCCGGGCCCGCGCCGCCGTTGCGGGGCCGCCGCAGCGGGAGCACCCTCGGGTCGGCGGCGGCGACCTCCTCGACGACGGCGGCCGACCCGTCGGGCGAGCAGTCGTCGACGGCGATCAGCTCCAGGTCCGCGTACCGCTGCCCGAGCACCGACTCCAGGCACGCACGGACGTAGCCCTGGGCCTTCCACACCGGGACGATCACGCTGAACCGAGGCATAGCGCCGAGCGTAAGCAGCGGCGGCCCCCGGCGCCCGGTGGATCACCCGAAAGGCGCAGGCGAGGTGACCGAGGAGGCGGTCGCGAGTTGAACCCCTCGCCCCCTGTCGCCCTCGTCCGGAAAGGGCCACGTCACCATGGTGTCGCGCACGCCCCGCCTCACGGTCGTCGTTCCGGTCCACAACGTCGAGAGCTGGCTGGAGGAGTGCCTGCGCTCGGTGGCCGCGCAGACCTTCGACGCGCTCGACGTCGTCATGGTCGACGACGGCTCCACCGACTCCGGTCCGGAGATCGCCCAGGGCTTCGCCGACCGCGACCCGCGCTTCCGCCTCGTCCGGCAGGACAACGGCGGACTCGGCCACGCCCGCAACACCGGCACCCGGCACGCCGACCCGCGCACCGAGTACCTGTGCTTCCTCGACAGCGACGACGTCCTGCCGCCGCGCGCCTACGAGACGCTGGTGGGCCTGCTGGACGGTTCGGGCTCGGACCTCGCGACCGGCAACGTGTGGCGGCTGACCGCCGACGGCCGCAGCCAGGCCTGGCAGCACCGGGAGATGACCCGCACCGTCACCGGCACCCACATCACCCGCGACCTGAGCCTGCTCTCGGACCGGGTCGCCTGGAACAAGGTCTTCCGCCGCACCTTCTGGGAGCGGCACCGGCTCGCCTTCCCCGAGGGCGTGCTCTACGAGGACACCCCGCTCACCATCCCCGCGCACTTCCTCGCCGACGCCGTCGACGTGGCCCACGAGCACGTCTACTACTGGCGGATCCGCGAGGGCTCCATCACCCGGCGCCGCACCGACGTCAGGGGCGTGCGCGACCGGATCGCCGCCGTCGACCACGTCAGCCGCTTCCTCGGCGACCCGGCCCGCACCCGCTGGACCACCTTCAAGCGGGCCTACGACCGCTCGGTCCTCACCGACGACCTGCTGTACTTCATCGACGCCCTGCCGATGGCCGGCCCCGAGTACCGGCGCGTCTTCATGGCCCGCTGCCGCGACTGGCTGACCCGGGTCGACCCCGCCCTCTTCCCCGAACTGCCCGCCGCGCTGCGCATCAAGTGGCACCTCATCCTCAAGGACCGCCTCGACGACCTGCTGGCGGTGCTCGACCACGAGCAGCACAACTCCGCCGGCTTCGCCGTCGCCGGCCCGCCGCTGCGCAAGCGGGCGGTGCTGCGCGGCGCGGACGGCAGCCGGATCGCCCTGCCGGCCGCGGCCGCCCGGCTGCGGCGCTCGGACTTCCCGGTCCGGGCGCGGGTGCGCGAGGTGGTGCGGGAGAACGGCCGGCTCGTCCTGCGCGGCTACGCCTACCTGCGCAACATCGACGCGGACCGCAAGGGCGCGGCCCACATCACCGCCGTGGCCGTCCACGGCCACGGCCGCCGGGCCAAGGTGGTGCTGCTGCCGGTCAGGATCCGGCAGGAGCCCGCCGCGACCCTCAACTCGCGCCAGGAGGAACACTGCTACGACTGGTCGGGCTTCGAGATCACGATCGACCCGGCGCGGCTGACCGGCGGCCGCCGCCAGGGCGAACCGGGGACCGGCCGCTGGCGGCTCGGGGTGGTCGTCGCCGCGAAGGGCGTCATCCGCACGGCGGGTCTGCGGGCCGCGGACACCGGCTCGGGCGCGTCCCCGCCGTCGTACGCGGCCGGCGGCGGCCTGCGGCTGGTGCCGTACTACCGGCAGGGACGGCTGCACCTGTCGGTGGAGCCGGAGGTACGGCGGCTGACCGCGCACCGGGCGACCGCCGACGGCACCGCGGTGGAGCTGGACTTCACGGGCGCACCGCAGGCGACGGCGGTACGGCTGACGCACTCCGGGACACCCACCGTGCTGGAGTACCCGCTGCGGCCCCTGGCCTCCGGGGAGGCGGACGACGGCGTCCGCCGGGCCCTCGTGCCCCTCGCCGCCCTGGCGGCCGCCCGGCCCGCGCTGGACGCCGGGCCCAAGGAGATCCGCCCCGAGGACACCGACAGCTGGGACGTGGCGCTGCTGCGCCCCGGGCACGCCGACCCCGTCCACCTCGACGGCGCGCTGCCCGCCGGGCACTACGACCTGGGCACCGACCCCCGCCTCGGCGGCACACCGCGGCGGCTGCTGGTCGAGGCGAAGGCGTCGGGGAAGCTGGTGCTGCGCGACCGCACCCCGCAGCCGGTGGCCGACGCGATCGGCTGGACCGCCGAGGGCGCCCTGGTCGTGGCGGGCCGCCTCGCCCCCGGCTCCGCGCCCGGCCCGGCCGAACTGGTGCTGCGCCACGGCACCCACCGCGTGGAGCACGCCGTCCCGGTCCAGGCCGACGGCGTCCCGGGGCGGCGGCCCGGATTCCCTCCGCCGTCCAGCGCCATCCCGGCGCTGCCGCAGGCGCCGGAGGACGCCGCGGGGCCCGGCCCGCACGAAGGGCGCCGCTTCACCGCCACCCTGCGCCCCGGCGCGCTGGACTCCCTCGCCGGCACCGTCCCGCTGCCCGCCGGGCGCTGGTACCTGCACCTGCGCGACGGGGCCGGCACGGAAGCCCCGGTGCGGGTCGCGCCCGGGGTGTTCGAGGCGCTGCCGATGGCGGCGGAGGCCGGCGGCAAGTCCTTCTCCGTCGACCGGCGCTTCCACGACCGGCTGTTCCTCGACTCCCGGCCCACGGTGCCGGAGCCGCAGCGCGGCCCGTACCGGCAGCGGGTGCTGCGCGACAGGCACCACCCGCGCACCCGCGGCCTGCCGCGCCGCGAGGCGGTGCTCTACAGCGCCTTCGACGGGCGGGCGTACGGGGACTCCCCGCGCGCCGTCCACGAGGAGCTGCTGCGCCGCCGCGCGGCGGACGGCCTGGAACACCTGTGGGTGGTCAGGGACGGCCAGGCACCGCCGCCGGCGACCGCCCGCCCGGTCGTCCTGCACAGCGCCGCCTGGTACGAGGCGCTCGCCCGCGCCCGTTACGTCGTCACCAACACGCACCTGCCGCCGTGGTTCGTGCGCCGCCCCGACCAGACCGTGCTGCAGACCTGGCACGGCACCCCCCTCAAGCGGACCGGCCGGGACCTCGCCGGCACCCTGTGCGCCGACCTGGTGCACCTGCCCCGCCCGCCACGCGACCCGGGCGCCCAGTGGAGCCTGCTGCTGTCGCCGAACGCCCCCAGCACCCCACTGCTGCGCGGCGCGCTCGGCTACGACGGCCCGGTCGCCGAGACCGGGCTGCCCCGCACGGACGTCCTCTTCGCCGACGACCGCGACAAGGTCGCCGCCGCGCTGCGCGACCGGCTGCGGATCCCCGCGGACCGCACCGTCGTGCTGTACGCGCCGACGCGCCGCGACGACCAGGCGTACGACGGCGAGCACTACCGCATGTCGCCGTACCTGGACGCGGCGGAGGCCGAACGCGCCCTGGGCGCCGACCACGTGCTGCTCTACCGCTCCCACCCGCTGGTCGCCGACCGCGTCCGCACCCCGCGCTCCGGGTTCGTGCGCGACGTGTCCTGCCACCCGGACGTCGCCGAACTGCTGCTGCTCGCCGACGTCCTGGTCACCGACTACGCGTCACCGGCGGCCGACTTCGCCAACACCGGCCGCCCGATGCTCTTCCTCGTCCCCGACCTGGAGCACTTCCGCGACACCCTGCGCGGCTTCTACCCCGACTTCGAGGCGCAGGCCCCGGGCCCGCTGCTGCAGTCCACCGCCGAACTGGCGGGCGCGCTGCGCGACCTCGACGCCGTGGCACGGCACAGCGCCGACGCGTACGCCCACTTCCGCGCGACGTTCTGCCACCTCGACGACGGCGGCGCGGCGGCCCGTGCCGTCGACCGGCTGCTCGAACCCGACCGTCACCGACCCTGAGGGAACCCAGGATCCACATGCCCCGCTTCTCCGTCATCGTCCCGGTCCACAAGGTGCAGGGCTACCTGCGCGCCTGCCTCGACTCGGTGCTGTCGCAGTCACTGCCCGACCTCGAGGTCATCGCGGTCGACGACCGCTCGCCGGACCACTGCGGCCGCATCCTCGACGAGTACGCGGCCCGCGACTCCCGGGTCGTCGCGCTGCACCACGACGAGAACCGGGGCGTGGGACGGGCCCGCAACACCGGCGCGGAGCGGGCCACCGGCGACTACCTGCTCTTCCTCGACGGGGACGACACCCTCGCCCCCGGCTCCCTGGAGGCGGTCGCCGAGCGGCTGAAGCAGGACGGCGACCCGGACATCCTCTACTTCGACCACGTGCGCACCTACTGGTGGGAGGCGGCCGAGAAGAGCGTCTTCGGGGACCTGCTCGCCTCCGCCGGCACCGAGGTCTTCCGGATCACCGAACGCCCCGAGTTCCTGCGGCTGTTCGCGATGACCTCCAACCGGGTCTACCGCCGCGCCTTCTACCGGGAGCACGGCTTCTCCTTCAGCGACGGCATCTACGAGGACGCCCTCGTCTCCTACGTGACGATGCTCAGCGCCGAGCGGATCTCCTGCCTGGCCCGGGCGGTGCTGGAGTACCGGCAGCGGCGCAGCGGCGCCAGCACCCGCAGCCCGGGCCGCAACCACTTCGTCATCCTCGACCAGTACACCCGGCTCTTCGCGTTCCTCGACGCGCCAGGCCGCGAGCACCTCGCGCCGCTGCGGCCGATGCTCTTCGAACGGGCCGTCAGCCACTTCCTGTTCTGCCTCGGCAACCCCGACCGCATCCCGCCGCGGCTGCGCGGCGCGTTCTTCCGGCTCGCGGCCCGCTGGTACGCCAGCCACCTCCCGGAGGGCTTCACCGCCCCCGCGGACAAGGCCCTCGGCTACCGGCGGCTGGCCCGCGGCAGCTGGCTGCTGGCCCGGCTCGGCGACGTGCCGCGCGAGGTCCGCAAGGAGCTGACGCGGCGCAGGCGGCGGGTGCGCCGGCAGCTCGCGCAGCGGGCCAAGACCGCCCTGTACGCCTACCACCTGCGGCGGCCCCTCGACCCCGGCCTCGCGGTGTACTCGGCGTACTGGGACCGCGGGGTGTTCTGCAACCCGGCCGCGATCTACCACAAGGCGCGGGAGATCGCCCCGGGCGTCCACGGGGTGTGGCTGGTCCGCAAGTCCGACGTGCCCCGGGTGCCCAAGGGCGTGGACTACGTCGTACCGCGCACCCGGCGCTACTGGCGGCTGATGGCCCGGTCCACGTACCTGATCAGCAACGTCAACTTCCCCAACGACGTGCGCAAGCGGCCCGGCAGCGTCCACCTGCAGACCCACCACGGCACCCCGCTGAAGAAGATGGGCATCGACCAGCAGCGCTACCCGGCCTCCGCCAAGGGCATGAGCTTCCGCCGGCTGCTGGAGCGGGTCGACCGCTGGGACTACAGCCTGTCCTCCAACCCTCACTCCAGCGAGGTGTGGGAACGCGTCTACCCCTCCTCCTGGCAGCACCTGGAGACCGGCTACCCGCGCAACGACGTCTTCCTGACCGCGGACGCCGCCGAGGTCGCCCGCGCCCGCGCCGCCCTGGGCATCGCCCCCGGCCGCACCGCGCTCCTGTACGCGCCCACCACCCGCGACTACCAGCGCAACTTCGTGCCACGGCTGGACGTGGAGCGGGTGTGCCGCGCCCTCGGCGAGGACTTCGTCCTGCTGACCCGCATCCACTACTTCCACGGCGAGGACGCCCGGCTGAAGGCGCTGCACGAGGAGGGGCTGCTGGTCGACGTGTCGCGGCACCCCTCGGTCGAGCAGCTGTGCCTGGCCGCCGACGCCCTCGTCACCGACTACTCGTCGATCATGTTCGACTACGCGCTCCTCGACCGCCCCATCGTCGTCCACGCCGACGACTGGCCGGTCTACCGGGCCAGCCGCGGCGTCTACTTCGACCTGCTCTCCGGCGCCCCGGGCGAGACCCCCGGCGCGGTCTCCACCAGTGACGACGAACTGATCGCGACCTTCCGGGACGGTGCCTGGAACAGCCCCGAGGCGGCCCGGCTGCGGGCCGCGTTCCGCAGCCGCTTCTGCGCCTTCGACGACGGCCGGGCCGCCGAGCGCGTCGTACGGCGGGTCTTCCTCGGCGAGACCGATCCGCTGCCCTTCGTGCCCCTGGAGGAGCGCAGCCCCGCGCCCGCGCCCGGAGTCCCGGCCGGCGCCGCCCCGCAGGAGGAGCCGCGCTCCGGTCCGCAGGAGGCCGCCGCACGGCCCTGACCGCGCCCCGTACGGGCCCCGCCGGGATGCAGCGGCGCCCGTCACGATCAAGCATCGAGAGGACGAGGTGACGAGCCGACGAGGGCCGGGAGGGCTGCGGTGACCGGCGTGCTGACCCAGCGGGACTGGCGGATCCAGACGTACGAGCTGCGGGAGGTGCGCCGGCCCTCCCCGTACCTGATCCTCGGCACCCTCTTCTGGGCGGTCGTGGCCTACCGCACCTGGCAGGCGCCGATCGCCTCCGACTTCGGGCAGCACGCCGCCGCGATCGAGCGGATCGCCGCGGACTGGCGGCACCCGGCCAACCCGCTGCTCGACGTGCCGGGCACCGGCAGCCCCTACTTCACCCCGTACACCGTGCTGCTGGGCCTGCTGTCGAAGCTGACCGGCGTACCGGGCTGGCAACTGCTCAAGGGCTGCGGCCCGGTCAACCTGGCGCTGGTCGTCACCGGCATCGGCGCCTTCACCCGCACCCTGAGCCGCCGCCGCTGGGCGCCGGTGCTGGCGCTCGCCGCGTTCGTGCTGCTGTGGGGGCCGGAGCACAAGGAGTGGAGCGGCTTCCTCGGCCTGCAGTCGATGATCCGCGGGCTCACCTACCCCAGTGCCTTCGCCGTGGGCGTGACGTTCTGGGTGTGGGCGCTCACCGCGCGGGCCGCCCGCCGCGGCGTCGCGGGGACCTGGCTGCACGCCTGGCTCGGACTGCTCATCGGGACCGTGCTGCTGGTCCACCCCTTCACGGCGATGGGCACCGTCATCGGCGTGGTCGCCATCGTCATCGGCATGCAGCGCATGCCGGTCGCCGCCGGGGTCCTCGGCCGGTGGGCGCTGACCGGTGCGGTCGCCTTCGCGGTCGCCGCCTGGTGGCCGTACTTCAGCCTCTCCTCGCTGCTCGGCGACCCCACCGTCGACGACGTCCACCGGCGGCTGTACGCCGACCTGTGGCAGTGGTACGGCCTGGCCCTGGCCGGGTTGCCGGCCCTGCTGTGCCGGCTGCGGGTCAACCGCTTCGACCCGCTGGTGCTGATGTTCGCCGCGGACTGCACCGTCGCCGCGTACGGCTGGCTCAGCGGCTCCTACTCCTTCGGGCGGATCTTCGGGCTGCTGCTGGTGCCGCTGCAGCTCGCGCTGGCGATCGAACTCGCCGAGGCCCCGCCGTGGACCCCGCTGCGCTCCGTGCTGGCGCCGCTGGCGGCGGTGGCGGCCTGCGCGGGACTGCTGGCGCAGGCGGGCGCCGTCGTCCCGGCCCGCTACGTGCCGCCCGCGCTGCACCTGCAGCGGCTGGGCACCTGGCCCGGCTACCTGTGGGCGCAGGAGCACGTCGCCGTCGGGGACGTCCTGCTGACCGACGGGTACGACCCCAAGCACGTCATGCCCGCCTACGGCGCGTTCCTCGTCTCACCCGCCTGGCCCGACCCGTCGACCACGGCGGCCGACCGCGCACGCCGCGAGCAGGACGTACGCGCCTACCTGTCCCCCGCGACGCCCGCGGAGCAGCGCCTGGACATCGCCCGTCGCTACCACGTGAAGTGGGTGATGACCGGCTCCGGCGACCCGGCACCGCCGGGCGGCGTCGAGGTCGCCCGGGGCCCGCGCACCGGCGAGCGGCTGTACCGGGTCGGCTGATCCCTTCCACGCGGCAGGGGCCGGGGAGCACCGCTCCCCGGCCCCTGCCGTCGTCCTGCCGCGGTCGTACGCGTCAGCGGCGGGCGCGCAGCAGCGAGCGGATCGTGCGCATCGCCACCGACAGGTTCGCCAGGTCGAAGCTCTCCGAGCCCTGGATCTCGTCCAGGGTCGTCCTGGCCCGCCCGATCAGCGCGCTGTTGGACTCCTCCCACGCCTGGTAGCGCTGCTCCGGGGTGGAGGAGCCGTTGCCGACTGACAGCACGTCCTGGGTGAGCGCCGCGTGCGCCGCGAACAGGTCCTCGCGGATCGACGCGCGGGCCATGGAGTGCCAGCGGTCGGCGCGCGGCAGCTCGATGATCCGGTCGAGCAGCTGCGTGATCTGCAGCCGGTCGGCGAGGTCGTAGTAGACCTCGGCGACCGCCAGCGGGTCCTTGCCGGTCCGGTCGGCGACGTCGACGATGTCGAGCGTCGGAAAGGCCGAGGAGAGCCCGGCGACCCGCGTCGCCAGCTCGTCCGGCACGCCCGCGCCCGTCAGTTCGTCGTGGATCGACTGGTACCACTCCAGGTCCGCGCCGCGCAGCAGCTTCGGCAGCACCGCCCACACGGTGGCGACGCCCTCGCGGAAGAAGCCGATCGTCTCGGCGATCGCCAGCGGCTGCGGCCGGTTGTTCAGCAGCCAGCGGGTGCCCCGCTCGACCAGCCGCCGCGAGTGCAGCCGGATCCGGGTCTGGACGTCGGCCGCGACGACCGTGTCCAGCGCCTCCACCTCGTCCCAGACGCCGCCCAGGCCGAAGATGGCGCGGGCCGCGGTGTGCGCCCGCACGATCTCCTCGGTGGTGGCCCCGGTCTCCTCCTTGAAGCGGTGCAGGAAGGTGGTGCCGCCGGTGTTGACGGTGTCGTTGACCAGCACCGTCGTGACGATCTCGCGCCGCAGCGCGTGCTTGTCGATCTGCGCGTGGAACCGCTCGTGCAGCGCCTTCGGGAAGTACGCGTCGAGCAGCTGCCGCAGGTACGGGTCGTCGGGCAGGCCCGTGCCGAGCAGTTCCTCGGCCACCGTGATCTTCGTGTAGGCGAGGAGGACGGCCATCTCCGGCTGGGTCAGCCCGTGGCCGGCGCTCAGCCGCTCGCGGATCTGCCGGTCGGAGGGCAGGAACTCCAGGGCCCGGTCCAGCTTGCCGTCGCGCACCAGCTTGCGCAGGTAGCGCTGGTGGGCGTGGAGCAGGCTGGCGGACTGCGCCATGCCGTTGGCCAGCGCCACGTTCTGCGCGTAGTTGTTGCGCAGCACCAGGTCGCCGACCTCGTCGGTCATCTCGGCCAGCAGCGCGTTGCGCTGCTTGACCGTCATGTCTCCCTCGGCGACGACCGCGTTGACCAGGATCTTGATGTTGACCTCGTGGTCGGAGGCGTCCACACCGGCGCTGTTGTCGATGGCGTCGGTGTTGACCCGGCCGCCGGTCTGCGCGAACTCGATCCGGCCGAGCTGGGTCAGGCCCAGGTTGCCGCCCTCGCCGACGACCTTCACCCGCAGGTCGCCGCCGTCCACCCGGATCGCGTCGTTGGCCTTGTCGCCGACGTCCAGGTGCGACTCGGTGGCCGCCTTCACGTAGGTGCCGATGCCGCCGTTCCACAGCAGGTCCACCGGGGCCTTGAGGATCGCCTTCATCAGGTCGGCCGGGGTCATCTTCGCCACCGGCTGCTCGATGCCGAGCGCCTTGCGGATCTGCGGGGTGAGCGTGATCGCCTTGGCGCTGCGCGGGAAGATCCCGCCGCCGTGCGAGATCAGCTTGGTGTCGTACTCCGCCCACGAGGAACGCGGCAGCTCGAACATCCGGCGGCGCTCCGCGTACGAGGTCGCCGCGTCCGGGGCGGGGTCGATGAAGATGTGCCGGTGGTCGAAGGCCGCGACCAGCCGGATGTGCTCGCTGAGCAGCATGCCGTTGCCGAAGACGTCACCGGACATGTCGCCGACGCCGACGACGGTGAAGTCCTCGCTCTGCGTGTCGTGGCCCGTCTCGCGGAAGTGCCGCTTGACCGACTCCCAGGCGCCGCGGGCGGTGATGCCCATCTTCTTGTGGTCGTAGCCGACCGAGCCGCCGGAGGCGAAGGCGTCGCCGAGCCAGAACCCGTACGAGGTGGCGACCTCGTTGGCGATGTCGGAGAAGGAGGCGGTGCCCTTGTCGGCCGCGACCACCAGGTAGGTGTCGTCGCCGTCGTGGCGCACCACGTCGGCGGGCGGCACGACCTTGCCGCCGACCAGGTTGTCGGTGACGTCGAGCAGACCCGAGATGAAGGTCTTGTAGGAGGTGATGCCCTCGGCCAGCCACGCCTCGCGGTCGGCGGCCGGGTCCGGCAGCTGCTTGGCGACGAAGCCGCCCTTGGCGCCGACCGGCACGATGACGGTGTTCTTCACCATCTGCGCCTTGACCAGGCCGAGGACCTCGGTGCGGAAGTCCTCGCGCCGGTCGGACCAGCGCAGACCGCCGCGGGCGACCTTGCCGAAGCGCAGGTGCACGCCCTCCACGCGCGGCGAGTACACCCAGATCTCGTACGCCGGGCGCGGCGCGGGCAGGTCCGGGATCGCCTGCGGGTCGAACTTCATCGACACGTAGGCGTGCGGCTTGCCGCCGCCGGCGCGCTGGAAGTAGTTGGTGCGCAGCGTCGCCTTGATGAGCGTCAGGAAGGAGCGCAGGATGCGGTCCTCGTCCAGGCTGGCGACCTGCTCCAGGGCGGCGTCCACCTCCTCCAGCAGGGCGTCGGTCAGCTCGCTGCCAGCCCGCTGGTGGTCCGGGGAGAGCCGGGCCTGGAACAGGTTGACCAGCAGCCTGGTGGTGTGGACGTTGTTGCGGAGGGTGTCCTCCATGTAGTCCTGCGAGAAGGCCGTGCCGGCCTGCCGCAGGTACTTGGCGTACGCCCGCAGCACCATCGCCTGGCGCCAGGACAGCCCGGCGCGCAGCACCAGGGAGTTGAAGCCGTCGTTCTCGGCCTGCCCGGTCCAGGTCGCGGTGAAGGCGTCCTGGAAGCGCTCACGGGCGTCGTCGCCGAGGTCGCCCAGCGAGGGGTCGATGCGCAGCCCGAAGTCGTAGATCCAGGCGCGGGTGCCGTCGGCGCGGCGCATCTCGTACGGGCGCTCGTCGATGACCTCGACGCCCAGGCGCTGCAGCACCGGCAGCACCGCGGACAGCGAGACGGGGGCACCGGTGCGGTAGATCTTGAAGCGGCGCTCGTCGGGTGCGGCGCCGACCGGCTCGTACAGGCTGAGGCAGAAGTCCTCGCCGTTGAGCCGCTCCAGGTGCTGCAGGTCCGCGACGGCCGCGCGGGGCGTGAAGTCGGCGCGGTAGCCGTCGGGGAAGGCGTGCGCGTAGCGGCGGGTCAGCTCGGCCGCGCGCTCCTCGCCGCACTCGGAGGTCAGCGCCTCGGCGAAGCCGTCCGCCCACGAGCGGGCGGCGTCCGCGAGCCGGTTCTCGATCCGCTCGATGTCGCGTTCCGTCAGCTGCGGCAGCGCTGTGCCGGACGCGACACGGACCACGAAGTGCAGCCGCGAGAGCACCGACTCGGTGTTCCAGGCGGTGAAGTCGGCCGTGACGCCGTTCAGCTCCTCCTTGAGGATGTCGGTCAGCCGCAGCCGCACGCCCGTGGTGTACCGGTCGCGGGGCAGGTAGACCAGCGCCGAGAAGTACCGGCCGTACTCGTCCTGGCGCAGGAACAGCCGCAGCCGGCGGCGCTCCTGGAGGTAGAGCACGCTGGTGACGATCTCGCGCAGCTCGTCGGGACCGGTCTGGAACAGCTCGTCGCGCGGGTACGTCTCCAGGATCTGCAGCAGGTCGCGCCCGTCGTGGCTGTCCGGGGAGAAGCCCGCGCCGTCCAGCACCTCCTGCACCTTGCGGCGGATCACCGGCACGCGGCGCACGGACTCGGTGTAGGCGGCCGAGGAGAACAGGCCGAGGAAGCGGCGCTCGCCGACGACGTTGCCGTCGGCGTCGAACTTCTTCACCCCGATGTAGTCGAGGTAGGACGGACGGTGCACGGTGGCACGGCTGTTGGCCTTGGTGAGGATCAGCAGTTTGTGCTCGCGGGCCTTCTTGCGGGCGTCCGCGGGCAGCCGGTTGAAGGACGGCGAGACCGCCTGGCCGCTCTCGGACTCCTCCACGCGGTGCTGCGGGTCCGAGCGCAGGATGCCGAGCCCGGTGCCGGGGACGGCGGTGAGCACGTCCTCCTCGCCCTCCGGGGTGGTCTCCGTGGTCAGCGCGTACTCGCGGTAGCCGAGGAAGGTGAAGTGGTCCTCGGACAGCCAGCGCAGCAGCTCCCAGGCCTCGCCGACCTCCTGCTCGGGGAGCGCGGGCGGGGTCGCGGCCAGCTCGTCGGCGATGCGCAGCGCGGCGTCGCGCATCTTCTGCCAGTCCTCGACGGTCTCGCGGACGTCGGACAGCACCCGGCGCAGGTCCGCGGTGATCTGCTTGAGGTCCTCGCGGTCGGTCTCGCGGTCGGTCTCGACGTGGATCCAGGACTCGGTCAGCACGTCGTGCGGCACTCCGGCGCCGTCGCCGGGCACGGCGTCCAGCACCTCCAGCAGCTTCCCGGTCACGTCCCGGCGCACCAGCATCTGCGGGTGGACGACGACGTGGATCGCGCGGTCCTGCCGGGACAGTTCGTTGGTGACCGAGTCGACCAGGAACGGCATGTCGTCGGTGACCACCTCGACGACCGTGTGACTGCACGTCCACCCGTTCTCCTCCACCGAGGGGGTGTGCACGCGGACGTTGGCCGTCCCCTGCGGGCGCACCTCGGCGAGGCGGTGGTGGGAGACGGCGGCGCCGAAGACGTCCACCGGGTCGCGGTCGAGCAGGTCCTCGGGGGCGCTGTGCAGGTAGTAGCGCTGGAGGAACGCTTCCAGCGCCTCCTTCTCGAGGCCCTGGCCAGGTTGTCCCCCCGCCGGGCTGTTCTCAGCTACCCGGGCCGCCCGTGCGAGCAGCTCGGCCTTTGCTTCGTCCAGCTTGGTCTGCATGTCCTCATGCTCCTGTCGCGCGCCATTGCGTGACGTAGGTGATGGAGATCGGTGGATCAGCGCTGATCACGCTGTAAGGCTATCGCTACGGCCGGGGGGGCTGTCAGGGGCTCTTTGTGTACAAAACCACGAACCAATCTTTGACGAACTGGACAGTCCGGCCGGGCGGGTGCAGGTTGAGGAGGGGAACGTCGCGGGGATGTTCCGGGACGTTCACACGACCGGTGCGCGGGACGGCACGGCGGCAGTACGCAGCGGACGGACAGCAGGCGGACAGCAGACGGCGAGAGGCGGGACACCCAGCCATGGCCACCAAGATCCTCATCGTGACCGGCGACGCGGCGGAATCGCTGGAAGTCATGTACCCCTACCAACGGCTCCTCGAAGAGGGGTACGAGGTGCACATCGCGGCGCCCAGCCGCAAGAAGCTCAGGTTCGTCGTCCACGACTTCGAGGAGGGCTTCGACACCTACACCGAGAAGCCCGGCTACACCTGGCAGGCCGACCTGTCCTTCGCGGACGTCGAGCCCGGCGAGTACGCGGCCGTGGTCATCCCGGGCGGGCGCGCCCCCGAGTACCTGCGCAACGACCCGGAGCTGCGCAAGGTCCTCAAGGCGTTCTTCGACGCCGACAAGCCCGTCGCGCAGATCTGCCACGGGCCCCTGCTCACGGCCGCCGTGGGCGCCCTCAGCGGGCGCCGCGTCACGGCCTACCCGGCGCTGGAGATGGACATGGAGGCGGCCGGCGCGAGCTTCCAGGACTCCGAGGCCGTCGTCGACGGCGTCGTGGTCTCCGCCCGGGCCTGGCCGGACCACCCGGCGTGGATGCGCGAGTTCCTCACGGTGCTGCGCTCCAAGGCGCCGGTGACCTGACGGCCCGCCGCACCGCCGCCCGGAGCCCGGCGGGGACCCGGGCCGCGCGGGCGGGCCCGGGGCGGGGCCGGGTCGTCGGGGAAGGCCGGGTTCAGGCGGCCGGGTTCGGGTGGGCCCGGGTCAGGCGGCCGGGTTCAGGCGACGATGAGGGCCTCGGCCGCCTCCACGGCCTCCTCCAGGGTGTCGACCACCGGCACCCCCGCGGTCTCCAGGCTGGCCCGGCTGTGCGAGCCCCCGGTGTAGAGCACCGCCATGGCCCCGACGTGCCGGGCGGCGACGGCGTCGTCGACGGCGTCGCCGATGACCACCATGCGGTCCGCCGCTATGCCCTCCATCGCGGCGACGTGCCGCGCCATCTGCTCGGACTTGCCGCTGTGGCTGCCCTCGGTGCGGCCGTCCACCCGCAGGAAGTGGTTCTCGATGCCGTGCGTGCGCAGGATCGGTATCAGCCGATCGTGGGGCGCCAGGGAGCACAGCGACTGCGTCAGCCCCTCGTAGCGGCGCCGCGCCAGGATCTCCGCCGCCCCCTCGGCGAGACCGCACGTACCGGCGAGGGTCCAGTAGTGGCGGTGGAAGATGTCGTCCATCACCTCCCACTCCTCGTCGGTGGGCAGGCGGCCCATGAGCCGTTCGTAGAACAGCGGGACCGGCACGCAGTACAGCTCGCGGTAGCGCTGCAGGGTGATCCGCGGCAGCCCGATCTCGGCGAAGGAGGCGTTGGTCGCCTCGATCACCGCGTCGATGTCATGGAGCAGCGTGCCGTTCCAGTCCCACACGAGATGCGCGTTCACACCCGAAACCGTACCCAGACCCCATGTCCTCAAGGCAAGTGCCCAGGTCAAATACAATCGCGGCGTGTTCGCGCGGTCACCTCACGCGATGAGCGAGGGGATCTCCTGGGTGGCGTACCAGAGCAGCTCGTGGTCCTCCGCGCCGTCGACGGTGAAACGCGCGTCGTCGTCGCCCGCGTCGGCCGCGCCGAGGGCGTCGGCGGCCGCCGTGACGTCCTGCTCGGCCTCGTCGGCGTCGGCGTGCACGGCGGCCGCCCGCGTCATCGGCACCGGTGCGGCCAGGCGCACCGCGCCCAGCGCCGAGGGGTCCAGGCCGCGGTCGGGGTCGAAGGCGACGGCGCCGTCGGCGACGTCCACCGCGACCACCACGCGCCGCCTGGGGGCGTCCGGCGTGGCGGCGAGCTGGCGCAGGGAGGCCTGGGCGGCGCGGGTCAGCGCGGCGTACTCCAGTTCCTCGATGTCGTCGGAGACGTACCACTCGCGCAGGCTCGGGGTCACGGCGAAGGCGTCCAGCGGGCCGGGGCCCAGCTCACCCGCCTTGTGCGCCTCGGCCAGGCCTGGGAGGGTCGTGGGGATGTAGACGCGCATGGCGTCAGCATACGGGCGCACCACCCCTGATAGGTGAATCCCGCACCGCCTCCCGGACATCGCGGGCCCCGCTTCCCGCCACGGCACCCGTCCCCGTAGAACCCGGTTACCAGCCGGTAGACCACGGGGGTCCACACCATGCCTGTCCTCACACCCATGCCCACGACCGCGTCCATCGCGTCCACACGGCACGTCACCGCCCTGCCGCCGCACATCTGGTTCGCCGGGCGGCTGCTGGAGGTCCTCACCGGACGGCGGCCCATCACCAGCCTCGCCGGACGGATGCAGCCCGAGGCCTACGACCGGCTCTGGGACCTGGCCGGAGCCCGCGCCGACTGGCGCTACGTCTCCCGCGGCCACCTGCCGCGGCTGCTCAAGCCGCCGCGCGTCTCGCCCGTGCCGGACGGCACGGCCGTCGAGGTCAGCGCCGTCGTCCTGCTCACCCCGCACGTCGTACGGGCCCTCGCCTTCCGGCTGGAGCGCACGGACCGCGAGGCCCCTGTCCCCGGCCACGGCCCCGTGCCCGGGCGCGAGGGCGCCGTCCGTACGGGCAGCGGCGCCGGATGGCGCTGCGCCGCCGTCGAGGCGCACTGACAGCGCCCCGGAAGGCGTCCCGGACACGCGCCGGGGCCGGACCCCGTCAGGAGTCCGGCCCCGGTCAACGCGTCCGCTACTTCTTGCGGCGCCGGCCGCCCTTGGCGGCGCGGCGGCGCTCCGCCCGCGTCAGACCGTCCGACTCCGAGCCGGCGTCGCTCTCGAAGTCGCCCTCGACGACACCGCCCTCGCCGTCCACCGTGGGAGCGGAGAAGTGCAGCCGGTCGGCCCGCTTCGGCGCCTCCAGGCCCTTGGCCCGGATCTCCGGACGGGCGTCCTGCTTGACCAGCGTCGGAGCGGCGTCCTGCGGGGCGCCGGAGTCCACCGGCACCTCCTCGACCTGCTGCTCGACCTGGACCTCCAGGTTGAACAGGTAGCCGACGGACTCCTCCTTGATGCCGTCCATCATGGCCTTGAACATGTCGTAGCCCTCGCGCTGGTACTCCACCAGCGGGTCGCGCTGCGCCATCGCCCGCAGGCCGATGCCCTCCTGCAGGTAGTCCATCTCGTACAGGTGCTCACGCCACTTGCGGTCCAGCACCGACAGCACCACGCGCCGCTCCAGCTCACGCATGATCTCCGAGCCGAGCTGCTGCTCACGGCTGTCGTACTGCTCGTGGATGTCGTCCTTGGCCATCTCCGCGATGAAGTCCGCGGTGATCCCCGCGCGGTCGCCCGCGGCGTCCTCCAAGTCCTCCACGGTCACCGTGAGCGGGTAGAGCTGCTTGAAGGCGCCCCACAGCCGGTCCAGGTCCCAGTCCTCGGCGAAGCCCTCGGCCGTCTCGATCGCGATGTAGTCGTCGATCGTGTCGTCCATGAAGTGCCGCACCTGCTCGTGCAGGTCCTCGCCCTCCAGGACGCGGCGGCGCTCGCCGTAGATGACCTCGCGCTGCCGGTTGAGCACCTCGTCGTACTTCAGGACGTTCTTGCGGATCTCGAAGTTCTGCTGCTCGACCTGCGACTGCGCGGAGGCGATCGCGCGCGTCACCATCTTGTTCTCGATCGGCACGTCGTCGGGCACGTTGGCCATCGCCATCACGCGCTCCACCATCTGCGCCTTGAACAGACGCATCAGGTCGTCACCGAGGGAGAGGTAGAAGCGGGACTCGCCCGGGTCGCCCTGACGGCCGCTGCGGCCGCGCAGCTGGTTGTCGATGCGCCGCGACTCGTGACGCTCGGTGCCCAGCACGTACAGCCCGCCGAGCTCCTTGACCTCCTCGAACTCGGCCTTGACCGCCGCCTCCGCGCGCTCCAGCGCGCTCGGCAGGGCCGCCGCCCACTCCTCGACGTGCTCCACCGGGTCCAGACCGCGCTGCCGCAGCTCCGCCTCGGCCAGGTCGTCCGGGTTGCCGCCCAGCTTGATGTCCGTACCGCGGCCGGCCATGTTCGTGGCCACCGTCACGGCGCCCTTGCGGCCCGCCTGCGCGACGATCGACGCCTCACGCTCGTGCTGCTTGGCGTTCAGCACCTCGTGCGGCACACCGCGCTTGTTCAGCTGCTGCGACAGGTACTCGGACTTCTCCACCGAGGTCGTGCCGACCAGGACCGGCTGGCCCTTCTCGTGCTTCTCGACGATGTCCTCGACGACCGCCGCGAACTTCGCCTCCTCGGTGCGGTAGATCAGGTCCGCCCGGTCCTTGCGCTGCACGTTGCGGTTGGTCGGGATCGGCACCACGCCGAGCTTGTAGATCTGGTGGAACTCCGCGGCCTCGGTCATCGCCGTACCGGTCATGCCCGAGAGCTTGGAGTACAGGCGGAAGAAGTTCTGGAGGGTGATCGTGGCGAGCGTCTGGTTCTCGTCCTTGATGTCCACCCCCTCCTTCGCCTCGATCGCCTGGTGCATGCCCTCGTTGTAGCGGCGGCCGGCCAGGATGCGGCCGGTGTGCTCGTCGACGATCATGACTTCGCCGTCCATGACGACGTAGTCCTTGTCCTTCTTGTAGAGCTCCTTGGCCTTGATGGCGTTGTTCAGGTAGCCCACCAGCGGGGTGTTCACCGACTCGTAGAGGTTGTCGATGCCCAGCCAGTCCTCGACCTTGGACACACCGGCCTCGTGGATGGCGACGGTGCGCTTCTTCTCGTCGAAGTCGTAGTCACCCGTCTCCGCCTTGCCCATGCTGCCCGCCTCGCCCGCCTTCAGGCGGGTCACCAGCCGCGCGAAGTCCGAGTACCACTTCGTGGCCTGGTCCGCGGGGCCGGAGATGATCAGCGGGGTGCGGGCCTCGTCGATGAGGATCGAGTCCACCTCGTCCACAACCGCGAAGTTGTGGCCGCGCTGCACCAGTTCTTCCTTCGACCACGCCATGTTGTCGCGCAGGTAGTCGAAGCCGAACTCGTTGTTGGTGCCGTAGGTGATGTCGCAGGCGTACTGCTCGCGGCGCTGCGCCGGGGTCATGTTCGCCAGGATGCAACCGACGTCCAGGCCCAGGAAGCGGTGCACCCGGCCCATCCACTCCGAGTCGCGCTCGGCGAGGTAGTCGTTGGTGGTGATCAGGTGCACGCCCTTGCCGGACAGCGCGTTCAGATAGGTCGGCAGCGTACCGACCAGGGTCTTGCCCTCGCCGGTGCGCATCTCGGCGACATAACCGAGGTGCAGTGCCGCACCACCCATGATCTGGACGTCGTAGTGCCGCTGACCCAGGACGCGCTTGGCTGCCTCGCGGACGGTGGCGAACGCCTCGGGGAGCAGGTCGTCCAGGCTCTCGCCGTCGGCGTAGCGCTCCTTGTACTCGTCCGTGAGCGCCCGCAGCTCGGCGTCCGTCAGATTGACGAAGTCCTCTTCAATGGAATTGACCTGGTCCGCGATGCGGTGCAGCTTGCGCAGGATCTTGCCTTCGCCTGCACGCAGGATCTTGTTGAGGACGGACACGTAGGCTGGCTCCTTGCCGGTCGGGCCTGGCACGGTTTCTCGCGCTGGCACAGCAGGTCACACCCCGCTGCAACGGCCATCGTAAGCGAGGACACCAGCGGGCCGGGAGGTCCGTCGCCAAGCCGGGCGGTTCTCCCTGCCGATCCCGCGCCCGATCCGGTCCTTTCCGGTCGAGAACGCACCCCCCGCTCGGGGATACTCCGACCCATGGAGCCGATAACCCTCACCACCGAGCGCCTCGTCCTGCGCCCCTTCGGACCGGACGACGCCGAGGCCGTCCGCCTCGCCTGCCAGGACCCGGAGATCCCCCGCTGGACCCCGGTGCCGTCGCCGTACACCCACGAACACGCGCAGGAATTCGTCACCCGGACCTGCCCCGACGGCTGGCGCGACGACACCGTCTACAACTTCGCCGTCACCACGCGCGACGAGGGACGCCTGGTGGGCGCCATGGGGCTGGTGCGGCTGGCCCAGCTGAACACCGCGGAACGGCAGGCCGAACTCGGCTACTGGACCGCCAAGGAACAGCGCGGCCGCGGCCTCACCTCCGAGGCCGCCCGCGCCGTCGCCCGCTGGGCCTTCGACGACCTCGGCGTGGAGCGCCTGGAGTGGTTCGCCGAGGCGGGCAACGCCGGCTCCCGCGCCGTCGCCGTCAAGGCCGGCTTCCGGATGGAGGGCACCATGCGCGCCAAGATCGTCCACCAGGGCACCCGCCGCGACGCCTGGATCGGCTCCCTGCTCCCCTCCGACCTCGGCCTGGGCGGCGGCGCGGCCTACCTCCCGCACCAGGGCGGATGACCGCGGCAGTCGGCCCGGCCGCAGACCCCCCGGGTCCCCACGGGGCCGGGGCCCCGCACCCCCCGCGCTCCCCGGGCCTCCGGTGGGCGGGGGCCGCGGACCCGGCACGGACCGGATTGTCAGTGGCGGCTTCTAGGGTGGGCCCATGACGACGCCCGTGGCCCTCTCCGCCGACGACGCCCGCCGCACCGCCCTGCGCGCCCAGGGCTTCCTCGGCGCGCCCGACCGCCGCGGCGGCGTCCGCGGCGTCCTGCGGCGACTGGGCGCGGTGCAGCTCGACACCATCTCCGTGCTCGCCCGCTCCCACGAGCTCATCCCCTACGCCCGCCTCGGCGCCGTCGGCCGCACCGCCGTCGAGGCCGCGTACTGGACGGAGAACCACGCCTTCGAGTACTGGTCGCACGCCGCCTGCATCCTCCCCATCGAGGAATGGCCGCACTTCGCCTTCCGCCGCCGCGCCCGGCGGGCCCGCGGCCACCGCTGGCACGTGCTGCAGGACGCCGACCGCTCCACCGCCGCAGTCCTGGACCGGCTCAAGACCGACGGCCCGCTGACCTCCACCGAACTCGGCGGCGCCAAGAACGGCGGCCCCTGGTGGGACTGGTCCGAGACGAAGATCGCGGTGGAGTGGCTCCTCGACACCGGCGACGTCGTCTGCACCCAGCGGCGCGGCTGGAAGCGCGTCTACGACCTCGCCGAGCGGGCCGTCCCCGACGACCTCCTCCACGACGACATCGACGACGCGGAATGCCTGCGCCGCCTGGTCGCCCAGGCCGGCGCCGCACTGGGCGTCGCCACCCGGGCCGACCTCGCCGACTACCACCGGCTCAAGGGCGAGCAGGTCGACTCGGTCGTCGCCGACACCGGGCTCGTCCCGGTCCAGGTCGAGGGCTGGGGCGGCAAACCCGCCTGGGCCGACCCCACCGCCCTGGCCGAGGCCTCCCGCGGCGGCCGGCACCGCACCACCCTGCTCTCCCCGTTCGACTCCCTGATCTGGGACCGGCCCCGCACCGAGCGCGTCTTCGGCTTCACCCACCGCCTCGAGGCGTACGTCCCCAAGCCCCAGCGCATACACGGCTACTTCGCGATGCCGCTGCTGGCCGGCGGCCGGCTCGTCGGCCGCGCCGACCCGGCCCGCGAGGGAGGCACCCTGATCGCCCGTCAGGTCTCGCTGGACTCCGCCCGCGCCGTCGAACCCATGGCGCAGGCACTGCGCGAGGCCGCCACATGGGTCGGCTGCGAGGAGGTCCGCGTCGAACGGCTCGACGACCCCAAGCTCGCCGCGGCCCTGACCGAAGCCCTCGCCACCCCTTGACCGACTGACCGGCGGACGGGCTGACCGGCGGACGGGCCGGTCCCGGCTCAACGGATCTCGAGGATCTTCTCCCGCATCGCGTACACCACCGCTTCCATGCGCGAGTGCAACTGCAGCTTCTCCAGGATGTTCCGCACGTGGTTCTTCACCGTGTTCTCGCTGATGAAGAGCTCCTTGGCGATGTCGCGGTTGTTCATGCCCGTGGCCACCAACTTCAGCACCTCCAGCTCACGGTCCGTCAACCGGGGCGCGGGCACCAGTCGGCGCTCGTCCGTGCGCTGGATCATCGACTTGAACTCGGTGAGCAGCTTCGACGCCATCGACGGGCTGATCTGCGACTGGCCGTCCGCCACCGCGCGGATCGCCGTGGCCACCTCGTCCGTGGAGATCTCCTTGAGGAGGTAGCCGGTCGCCCCGGCCTTGATGGCCTCGTAGAGGTCCGCCTCCTCGTCGCTCATCGTCAGCATGATGATCTTCGCGCTGGGAGCCACCTCCTTGATGGAGGTGCACGCCTCGATACCGCCCCGCCGCGGCATCCGCACGTCCATCAGCACGATGTCCGGCAGCAGGTCCGCGGCCTTCTCCGTCGCCTCCGCGCCGTCCCCCGCCTCGCCGACGACCTGGATGTCCTCCTCCTGCGCGAGCACGATCTCCAGACCCCTGCGGAACAGGGCGTGGTCGTCCACCACGAGCACCCTGATCGGCTCCTTGCGTGGCGCGCCGGCGACGCCCGTGTCCCCCGCGGCACCCGTCACGGGCTCCGCGCCACCGGCCGGCGCGGGCTCGAAGCTGTCCGCCATCGGTTCCCCTCCCTCGGGCCGGCGCCCGCGGTAGTCGCACTGTCCCTGCCAGGCCAACCGGGCGCTGCGGCCCGTCCATTGGCTGCCGGGCCATGATTTCACGTCCGGGCACGACGACGCCCCCAGGCAATGGTCGTTTTCCCGCCCGGGAGCGCCGCCCTTGACCCCTGACCCCTAGTTCACCGGCGGAGCGCTCCGCCCGCGCCGGCCGGCGCGTCCTCGACGGACGGGTCCGCCTTGAGGTGGATGACGCCGTAGTCGTAGCCGTGCCGCCGGTAGACGACACTCGCTTGTTCCGTGTCGGAGTCGATGAACAGGTAGAAGTCGTGCCCGATCAGTTCCATCTCGTAGAGTGCCTGGTCGAGCGTCATCGGTGCTGCCGCGTGCGTCTTCTCGCGAACCACCAGGGGTCCTTCACCCTGGACCTCGAGACGACCGCCGATCTTGGTGGTGGGCACGCCCGTGGACGTCTCCCCGGCGGTCGGGGTGCCGTTCAGTTCGGTCGTGGCCAGTCCGGCCGTCGCCTCCGCCACGCTCATCGGCGTCCGACTGCCGCCGCGATGCACCCGGCGCTTGTCGGCCGCCTTGCGCAGCCGCGCCTCGAGCTTGCTCGCGGCGACGTCGAGCGCCGCGTAGGGGTCGGTCGCGGCGGCCTCGGCCCGGATCACCGGGCCACGGGTGCGCAGCGTGATCTCCACCCGGTCGGAACGGTCTGCCTGCCGGGGGTTCGGTTCCTTGGACACCTCGACCTCGAGGCTCATCACCTTGCCGTCGAGCTTCTGGATCTTCTCCAGCTTCTCGTTCACGTGCTTCCGGAACCGCTCGGGCACCTCGGTCTTACGGCCCTTGACGACGATGTCCACGCAGAACTCCGTTCCCGGATCGCCTCGGTCTCACGGGGCGATCCCTTGCGCTGAGGCCGGCGGGCACCAGGTCCCGCCCGGCGTCGACGTTCGTTGCCGCTCCGCGCGCTCGGAGGCTTCCGGGCGGCGAAGCCGCGACTCTCACCTCCTCCTCCCCCGCGAGACAGATCTTCACCCACTGAACCGTGGGTGAACCACGTCTCGCGGTCCGTGAAACGGCGGCCCACCATGGGCACCGCCGCCCCTCACCACCGAACATAGACCCGCGGACCCGGGGTCGGCACCCCCAGATGCGCTATACCTCCCTTCGGGTGAAATGACCGTTGTGCCACCTGCGAGATCGGCCCTGACCTTCGGATTCCGCTTGCCTTTCGACCGCCCTTTCGACCGCCCGTTCGGCCGCGCGACGAGCCTGTCCTCCGCGCTGTCCGGGCCGCGGTCCGGCGTGGTGCGGGCCGCCTTGCCGGCCGCGGTTCGGACCGCGTCCGTCGCCGGGTGCCGGGCCGCCGTGGGGGTGCCGGGCGCTACCGCCGGCTCTCGGTGTGGCGCAGCGGTGCCGGTCCGCCGACCACCGCCGCGGCCATGACCTGCCCCCCTGCGTCCTCGACCGCGCGGGCCGCGGCGGCGAGCGAGGCGCCGGTGGTCATCAGGTCGTCCACCAGCACCACCGGCGCGGTCCGCAGGAGGCGGCCCGCCCCGCGTACGGCGGTCAGGGCGCCGGCGAGGTTCGCGGGCCTGGCCCGGGCGCCGAGGCCCGACTGGTCGGCCACCGCCCGGCGCTGCCGCAGCACCGCCGCCACCCGGACGGACAGCCCGTCCCGCCTCAGGTCCGCGGCGGCGGCGAGGGCGAGGCGGCGGGTCGCGTCGTGGCCGCGGGCGGCGACCGCCCGGCGGGAGGAGGGGACGGGGACGAGGAGTACCGGGGGGAGAGCGAGGGCCGGGGGGAAGGGCGGGGGGACCGGGAGGGTGTCCTGCCGGTGCCGCGTCTCGGGGGCCCCACCCCCTCCCCCTCCCCGCACCGCTGCGTAGACCGCCCCCGCCAGCGCCTCGCCCAGCGGGCGCGCCAGGCCCAGGGCGCCGCGCTCCTTGTGCGCCAGCAGCACCGCGCGCGGCTGGTCGGCGTAGACGGTCGACGCCCACACGGCGGGCAGCCCGGGCGGCGGTGCCTCCGGCCGGACCTCCCGCGCCCCCGGCTCGTGCAGCGCGGCACCGCACTCCTCGCACAGCACGGTCCGCGGCGCCCCGCACCCCGCGCACTCGGCCGGCAGCAGCAGCCCCGCGATCTCCCGCCACCATGACCGCACCGCGCGGCCGCACCGCAGGCCCCGCCTCCCCCGTGCTCCGCGCATGACTCAACGATGCCGGGAGTTCGCGACGACGACCAGCCCCGTCCCCAGCCTGTGGATAACTTCCGCCGCGCCCTACGCCGCGCGGCCCCACGGCCCCAGCACCGGCGCCAGGCGCCCCGCACCCCGCGCCCCGCTCGCGGCGCAGGAACCCCGTGCCGGGGACCGCCGGTCAGCCCGGGTAGACGGGCGAGCCGCCCTTGCCCGCAACTTCCTTCCAGTTCGAGTCGGGCGGCAACCGGAAGACGCCGCCGTCGAGCTCCGCGAGCAGCGGCTGGTCCTGGCGTTCCGAGGCGGCCACCGACACCACGCCGCTGATGCCCGGCAGGCTCGACGACGACGTTCCCGAGCCGTCGGCGTCCACGTACTGGATCTGCGGCACTCCCCCGGCCTCGCGTCCCACGACGACCAGCCGGCTGAACCCGGCCCAGGAGGCCGCTATGACGTCCTCGAGCTGCGGTGCGACGCTGCGCAACCCGGCCACCGTGATCTTCTGGTCGCCGGCGGTACCGGTGCGCTCGATCCGCCCGAGTTGCAGCGTGGTGTGGTCGCCGTCGCGCACCAGCAGGGCGATGCGCACGCCGTCGGCCGCGACCCGCAGCGCCTCGATGCGCCCGTCGCCGAGCTCCGGCATGTCGACGGGCACGGGGCCGCCGACGCCGTCCGGCAGCATGTACAGGTGCGGCTTCGCGGGGTCGCGGTCGGCGATCCACAGGTCGCCGTAGCCGTCCCAGCTGGGGGTCGTCAGCCGGTTCTTCGGGTCGGTGGCCTGGCTGCGCAGGACGACGGGGCCGAGCTGGGCGTCGGCGCTGAGACCGGTCACGTAGAGGCTCGCGTCGTCCTCGCTGAGGGCGGCGGCGTACTGCTCGTCGCGCCGTACGGCGGCGGAGCCGACCTTGAACGTCCCGGCGCCGAGCGGTCCCTCGACCTCGCCGGGCAGCGGGCTCTCGTCCGTGCTGTCGAAGCTGACGAGGTGGTGCTCCGCGTCGATGTAGTACTGCTCCTTGCTCTCCCCGACGAGCTTGTCGGGCGCGTAGGCGCGGCGGGCCTCGTCGCGCTGCAGCGTGCACAGGGTGCGGCCGGAGGGTGCCTGGAGTGCGACGGAGGGCACGGGCGTGGACGACATGCCCTGGATGGTCTGGATCAGCTGGGCGGCCATCCGTTCGCAGCGCGTGCCGTCGCCGCCGGGGGATCCCTTGAGCTTGACCGTCACGCGCTGGGAGTCGTCGAGTTCGACCTCCTCGGCGCGGATCCCGGTGGGGAACGCCGAGACGACGACGGGCTCCAGCCAGTCGGTGGGTCCGGCGAGCAGGGCGTTGACGGCGTTGCTGAGCGCGTTGATGCGCTTGCGCAGGTAGATCGGGTCGGCGACGAGGGCGTCCCGGCTGGCGGCCGCGTCCTTGACGCCCGGCCCGGGGGCGGCGAAGTAGAAGGTGTCGACGGAGCGGTAGAAGCGCTGGAAGTCGGCCTCGCTCAGCACCAGGCCGTCGGCGACGCCGGCGATGCGCCATTCGCCGTCCTCTTTGGTGAGGCGTATGCCGCTGCTGAAGGTGCCGTTCTCGGCGTGGTACGCGTGCCGGTCGTCGACGGTGGCGACCTTGGCGCCGGTGAGGGTGATCTGGGTGCTGTCGCCGTCCTTGCCGTCGGCCGTCGTGCCGGGCTCCTGCAGTTGGGACAGCGCACCGGAGAGGACGGTGATCCCCGATCCGGGTTTCCAGCGCTTGCCCTGGTCCTCGGTCATGTACAGCTTGGCGGTGGCGTAGTCGGCCTCGTCACTGGTGGTGGCCTCGAGGAAGCCGCTGACGATCTCGCTGGGGGCCTCGCCGCCCTGCGGTTTGACGCCGAAGACCCGGACCTGGGGGTCGGTGTCGGCGTGCTTCTCACCGCCGACCTTGTGCACCTCGCCGCCGCTGGGCATGGAGGCGCAGCCCGTGAGCAGCACGAGTCCGCTCAGGAGCAGGCCCACAACGGCCGGCCTGCGGAGGCCGCCCCCCTTCGCGCGCATCAGTCGTCGTCCTCCCGCGCTTCGTCCTCTGTCGTGGGGTGGGTGACCGTGTCGCCGCCCGCGCGGTGCCCGACGACCCGTGCGCCGTTGCCGGGCAGGGCGGCGGGGTCTGCGGCGGGGGGCCGCGGCGGCGTGAACGGCATGGAGGGGATGGCGGGCGCGGCGAAGCGCGGCGCCGGGAAACCGTGGTGTGCGGGTGCCGGGGGCGTGACGGCGTCGAGCGCGGTGGCGCCCGCGGGCATGCCGCGGTGGGAGAGCGCGGTGGCGAGGTCGCGGTTGCGGCGGGAGTCCTCGGGTTCGAGGGCGATCGGTGATCCGCGCAGGCTGTCGGCGCCGGTACGGGGCAGGGTCAGCCGGAACTGGGAGCCGCCGCCGGGCTCGCCCCAGGCCTGGAGCCAGCCGCCGTGGAGGCGGGCGTCCTCCAGGGCGATGGACAGTCCGAGTCCGGTGCCGCCGGTGGTGCGGGCGCGGGCGGGGTCGGCGCGCCAGAAGCGGTTGAAGACGCGGGTGGCCTCGCCGGGCTTGAGGCCGACGCCGTAGTCGCGTACGGCGACGGCGACGGCGCCTCCTGCGGAGGCCAGGCGGACGTGGACGTCGTGGCCCTCGCCGTGCTCGACGGCGTTGACGACGAGGTTGCGCAGGACGCGTTCGACGCGGCGGGCGTCGGCTTCGGCGGTGACGGGCTGTTCGTCGCCGTGGACGACGATGCGACTGCCCTTGCGTTCGGCTATCGGCTCGGCGCCGTCGACGACGCGGCGTACGACGTCGCGCAGGTCGATGGGCTCGGCTTCGAGGGCTGCGGCGCCCGCGTCGAAGCGGCTGATCTCCAGCAGGTCGGAGAGCATCGACTCGAAGCGGTCGAGCTGGTTCTGCAGAAGTTCGGCGGAGCGGGACGTGGCGGGGTCGAAGTCCTCGCGGGCCTCGTGGATGACGTCGGCGGCCATGCGGACGGTGGTCAGCGGGGTGCGCAGCTCGTGGGAGACGTCCGAGACGAAGCGGCGCTGCATCCGCGACAGGTCCTCCAACTGCTGGATCTTGACCTGGAGGGTGTGGGCCATCTTGTTGAAGGACTCGCCGAGGCGGGCGATGTCGTCCTCGCCGGTGACCTTCATGCGTTCCTGGAGGTGTCCGGCGGCGAGGCGCTCGGAGATCCGGGCGGCCATGCGGACGGGGGTGACGACCTGGCGGACGACGAGCCAGGCGATGGCGCCGAGCAGGACGACGACGAAGATCCCGGCGGTGGCGAGGGTGCCCTTGACCAGGCCGAGGGTCTTCTCCTCCTGGTCGAAGGGGAAGAGGTAGTACAGCTGGAAGGGTTTGCCGTTGGGGTCGCTGAGGCGCTGGCCGACGATGAGGGCGGGCTCTCCGTCGGGGACGCTGTCGCTCTTCATCGAGGTGTAGCGCTCGAAGACGTCGGATTCCTCGTCGAGTGCCTTGCGCAGGTCCGCGGGGACGCTCTCCTCGGGCCGGACGCCGCCGGAGCCGCGGGGCGCGTGAGTGCCGGGGCTGTCGACGCCGACGCTGGTGGGCTGCTCCTGGGCGGAGCTGAGGGCGACGACGGAGTAGACGCCCTGGCCGCTGCTGGCGAGGTTCTCGACGAGGTTGTTGAGCCAGGTGGCGGTGTCGGTCTGGCTGTGCCCGTCGGCACCGGCGTCGGTGTCGCTGTTGCCGGTGACGTTGCGGGCGGTCTCCTTGGCGACGGCGAAGCCGCCGACGGCCTGGCTCTGGGCGGTCTGCCGCTTGGCGTCGAGCAGGCCGTTCTTGACCTGCCCGATGACGACGACGCCAAGGAGCAGGACGACACCGAGGGACATCAGCAGGGTGGTGGCGACCACGCGCAGCTGGATGTTGCGGCGCCAGAGCCGTACGGCGGGCTGGAGCGGCCGCCGGGCCCAGCGCACGAACGAGCGGAGTACCGGCAGCAGACCCGTCAGGGGGTCCGCGTGCCGGCTCTCCATCCGCTCACGCTCGTACGCGGTGGCCACCTCAGCCGGGTCCGGCCTTGTAGCCGACGCCGCGGACGGTCACCACGATCTCGGGGCGCTCGGGGTCGCGTTCGACCTTGGAGCGCAGGCGCTGGACGTGGACGTTGACCAGGCGGGTGTCGGCGGCGTGCCGGTAGCCCCAGACCTGTTCGAGCAGCACCTCGCGGGTGAAGACCTGCCAGGGTTTGCGGGCGAGCGCGACCAGCAGGTCGAACTCGAGGGGGGTCAGCGCGATGGGCTGGCCGTCCCGCTTGACCGAGTGGCCCGCCACGTCGATGACGAGGTCACCGATGGTGAGCTGCTCGGGGGTGGGCTCCTCGGCCCTGCGCAGCCGGGCCCGCACGCGGGCGACGAGCTCCTTGGGCTTGAACGGCTTGATGACGTAGTCGTCGGCGCCGGACTCCAGGCCCACGACGACGTCGACCGTGTCGCTCTTCGCCGTGAGCATGACGATGGGGACCCCGGACTCGGCCCGGATCTGGCGGCATACGTCGATGCCGTCCCGTCCGGGGAGCATGAGGTCCAGGAGGACCAGATCGGGCTTGGTCTCTCGGAAGGCGGCGAGGGCCTTGTCACCGTCGGCCACGAACGACGGCTCAAAACCTTCTCCGCGCAGCACGATGCCGAGCATCTCTGCCAGTGCGGTGTCGTCGTCGACGACCAGGACGCGTCCCTTCATAGCGACCATCATCCCATTACCTGATCGTGACCTGGAGCACGAGACGGGCACAAAGCTGCCAGGGCATCGGGGGTGACCGGCGAAACCACGCCGTTTTCGGTGACTATTGCCGTTATCAGTGCCGCGGGTGTGATGTCGAACGCAGGGTTGTACGCCTGGGTGCCGAGCGGCGCCACAGGGATTCCGGCCGATTCGGTCACTTCGTGCCCTGGGCGCTGTTCGATCTCGATGGACGAGCCGTCGGCGGTGCCCTGGTCGACGGTGGTGGTGGGGGCGACGACGATGAAGGGCACGTTGTGGTACCGGGCGAGCACGGCGAGCGGGTAGCTGCCGACCTTGTTGGCGACGGAGCCGTCCGCGGCGATGCGGTCGGCGCCGATGAGGACGGCGTGGACGTTGCCGGCGGCGAAGAGTGAGCCGGCGGCACTGTCGGTGAGCAGGGTGTACGCCATGCCGGTGCGGGCGGCCTCGTAGGCGGTGAGGCGGGCGCCCTGGAGCAGGGGGCGCGTCTCGTCGACCCACAGGCGGCGCAGCTGGCCCTGGCGGTGGGCGGCGAGGGCGACGGCGAACGCGGTGCCTTCGCCGCCGGAGACGAGGGCGCCGGTGTTGCAGTGGGTGAGGATCTGGTAGCCGCCGCCGGGGAGGAGCTCGGCGAGCAGCTGGAGGCCGTGGCGGGCCATGGCGGCGCTGGCCTCCTCGTCCTCGGCGTGGAGGCTGCGGGCCTCGGCCAGGGCCGCCGCGGCGGCGCGCTCGGGGTCGCCGCCGCCGGTGAGGGCGGCCCGGTAGGCGGCGAGGGCCCGCCGGACGCCGTAGGCAAGGTTCACGGCGGTGGGCCGGGCGTGGGCGAGGGATTCGGCGGCGTCGTCCACGTCGTAGCCGCGTACGGCGGCCAGGGCGACGCCGTAGGCGCCCGCTATGCCGAGCACCGGGGCGCCGCGCACGGCGAGGCCGCGGATCGCCTCGACCAGGGCGGGGACGTCGGTGCAGACCAGCTCCACTTCCTCGGCGGGCAGCCGGGTCTGGTCGAGGAGGACGAGGACGGGGCCCTCCGGCGGCTCCTCCCACCGCAGCGCCGGCAGGGGCTCGTCGGGATTGCCCTTGGAATCATTGGCCAGAGTTACCACGTGCTGATCACCCATCTGCTCAGTCTGCCGTGAACGGCAGCACGTTTTGAACGGTTGCGGCAGTCCGCATCCGCAGGTACACGCCCGCTGCACCCATGGCACGATGGCCACCGTCCCGCCGTTGGACGGGTAGGTAGCGCAGTAACGAAGGAGCGACGATGAACGACTCTCCGGGCTGGGCCTCGCCCGGATCCTCACCCTCCGGCGATCCGGGCCGCACCGACGGCCCCGGCACGCCGCAGGATGCTGCGCCGCAGAACTGGTCCCAGCAGCAGCCACCCGCCGGCCAGTGGCAGGCCACCGGCGGCTGGGGGGCCCCGCCCCCGCCCAGCGGCCCGGTCTGGGGCAGCCCGGCCCCCTCCGGCTGGCAGCAGCCGCACTGGGGAGCCCCGCCGTCGCCCAAGCCCGGCGTCATCCCGCTGCGGCCGCTGGGCATCGGCGAGATCCTCGACGGTGCGGTCTCGACGATGCGTGCCCACTGGCGCACCGTGCTCACCATCGCCCTCGCGGTCTCGTTGCTGACCGAGGGCGCGATGCTGCTGCTCCAGGGCTTCATGCTCAACGACAACGCGACCCTGAACTCCCTGGACGAACGTTCCGACCTCTCCTTCGGCGAGATCATGAACGCCGTCGGCGGCACCCTGGCCGCCGCGGGGCTCACCATCGTCATCAGCCTGCTGGGGTCGGTGATCGCCACGGCGATGCTCACCATGGTCATCAGCAGGGCCGTGCTCGGCCACCGCGTGACGCTGGGCGAGGCATGGTCGGACGCCCGCGGCCAGTTGCCGCGCCTGTTGGGACTGACGCTGCTGCTCAGCCTGATCGGCGGCGGGATCTTCGCCATCGGCATCGTCCCCGGCGTCCTCGTCGCGGTCGGCGGCGCCACAGCCGCGGGTGTCGGCCTGGCGTTCCTCGGTGGCCTGGCCGCCCTCGGCGTGGTCGTCTGGCTGATGATCCGCTTCAGTCTCTCCTCGCCTGCCCTCATGCTGGAGAAGCAGGGCGTCCTGAAGTCCATGGCCCGGTCGGTCAAGCTGGTCCGGGGCTCGTGGTGGCGCATTCTGGGCATCCAGTTGCTCACCATGATCCTCGTCTACATCGTCTCGTCGATCATCCAGGTTCCCTTCATGGTGGTGGGGATGCTCGCCGGCGGCGACGGCCTGTCGGCCTTCGCCTCGGGCGACCAGGCCGGTCTGGGCTGGACGTATCTGATCGTCATCGGCATCGGCGCCGTCATCGGATCCACCATCACCTTCCCCATCCAGGCCGGGGTTACCGCCCTCCTCTACATGGATCAGCGGATCCGCCGTGAGGCCCTCGACATCGAACTCGCCCGGGCCGCGGGCGTCCCCGGCTCCACCGACGCCCCCGGCGGGGGCACCGCAGCCGGCAACAGCACGCCCACCGGGGGCTGACGCCGGTGTCGGGGGACGACGTACCGGTCACCATTCCCCGCGGCCCCGCCCGCGAGGCCGCCGAGGACGAACTGTCCAAGGGGATCTACCACCACGACGACCCGAGCCTGTTCGAACGTGCCCTGAACTGGCTCTGGGAGAAGATCGACCACCTGATGGACGCCGCCTCCGGGGCCACCCCCGGAGGCACCGCCGGTCTGGTGACGATCATCGTCGTGGTCGTGCTGCTGGTCGTCGCCCTACGGCTGCGGCTCGGCAAGCTGCGCGCCCAACCCATGACGGGCGGAAGGCTGTTCGCCGACGTCCCGCGGACCGCCGGCGAGCACCGGGCCGCCGCCGAGGAACACGCCCACCACGGTCGGTGGGGCCCGGCCGTCCAGGAAAGGATGCGCGCGATCGTGCGCTCCCTGGAGGAACGGGCCCTGCTCGACCCGCGCCCCGGCCGGACCGCGGACGAGGCCGCCGCCGAAGCGGGCCGCCCCCTCCCCGGTCTCGCCGGCCGCCTCGCGGACGCCGCACGCGTCTTCGACGACGTCACCTACGGCGACCGCCCGGGCACCCCGGACGCCTATGCCACCCTGCGTGAACTCGACACCGAAGTGCAGCGCACCAAGCCCCGGTTGACCGAGAGCGGAACCGCCACCGGAGGTTCCCGCCCGTGACCGACACCCTGTCTCCGGCGCAGGTGCCCGCCCCGCCCACGACCTCGGCCTCCCCCACCGCCGGCCAGATGTGGACCCGCTCTCGCGGCCTCCTCGCGGCGCTCCTCGCCCTGATCGTCTTCGGCGCCCTCTACGCCGCCGCGCGTTCCGGTGAGAACCACGACGCACTCGACCCCCGTTCTCCCGACCCGTCCGGCAGCCGGGCCGTCGCTCAACTCCTCCAGGACCACGGTGTGACCACCACGGTCGTCACCACCACCGACGCGGCCGTGGCCGCCGCCGGTCCCGACACCACCCTCCTCGTGACCGCGCCCGACTTGTTGACGAAGCGTCAGCAGAGCGCGGTGCACGACGCGATGGAGCGCTCCGGCGGCCGCGTCGTCCTCCTCGCCCCCGGCGAGCCCTCCGTCGGGCGGCTCGCCCCTGGCGTCCGCTACACAGGACCCGTCCCCGTCCGCGTCCTCGAACCGGGCTGCGGTCTGTCCGCCGCCCGCACCGCCGGCGCCGCCGAGACGGGAGGCGGCAGCTATACGACGTCCTCGCAGAACGCCGACCGTTGCTACCCCGACGCCGCGGGCGACTTCACCCTCCTGCGCCTCCCCGCCCCCGACGGTGGCGACACCGTCGTCCTGGGCACCCACACTCTGCTGCAGAACGAGAACCTCGCCGAGCAGGGCAACGCCTCGCTCGCCATGCAGATCCTCGGCGCCCACCCGAAGCTCGTCTGGTACCTCCCCTCACTCACCGACTCCTCCGCCTTCGGCGGCGGTCAGGAAAGCTTCCTCGACCTCATCCCCGACGGCTGGAGCTGGGCCGTACTCCAGTTGTTCATCGCCGCCGCCCTCGCCGCTCTCTGGCGGGCCCGGCGCCTCGGCCCCGTCGTCGCCGAGAGGCTGCCCGCCACCGTGCGCGCCTCGGAGGCGACCGAGGGACGCGCCCGTCTCTACCGCCACGGCCGAGCCCGCGGCCGTGCCGCCGAGGTGTTGCGAACCGCCGCACGCGACCGACTGGCCCCGCTGGTCGGCGTCCCCCCGTCCCAGGCCCACGACCCGGGCGTCCTGGCCACCGCGGTGGCCGGCCGGCTCGACGACCCCGCCGTCGATCCGCACGGCCTGCTGCACGGTCCGCCTCCCCCCGACGACGCGGCCCTGCTGCGTCTCGCCGACGACCTCGACGCACTGGAACGCCGCGTCCTTCTCAACGAGAGGAAAGCCACCCCGTGAGCGCCGCCCCGACCGCCGACAGCGCCCGTGCCTCCCTGGAGGCCCTGCGCACCGAAATCGCCAAGGCCGTCGTCGGCCAGGACCCCGCCGTCACCGGCCTGGTCGTGGCCCTGCTCTGCCGGGGCCACGTCCTCCTCGAAGGCGTCCCCGGAGTCGCCAAGACCCTCCT
Source organism: Streptomyces sp. NPDC005722 (assembly GCF_040630935.1). Lineage (NCBI taxonomy): Bacteria > Bacillati > Actinomycetota > Actinomycetes > Kitasatosporales > Streptomycetaceae > Streptomyces > Streptomyces sp. NPDC005722. Next base: position 2,554 of record NZ_JBEXYN010000007.1, on the reverse strand, counting down.
CGTGCGCGCCCTGGCCGCTTCCCTCCAGCTGGAGACCAAGCGGATCCAGTTCACCCCCGACCTGATGCCCGGCGACATCACCGGCTCCCTGGTCTACGACGCCCGCACCGCCGAGTTCTCCTTCCAGGCGGGACCCGTCTTCACCAACCTGCTGCTCGCCGACGAGATCAACCGCACCCCGCCCAAGACCCAGGCATCCCTGCTGGAGGCCATGGAGGAGCGCCAGGTGTCCGTCGACGGCATCCCGCGTCCGCTGCCCGAGCCGTTCCTCGTCGCGGCGACCCAGAACCCCGTCGAGTACGAGGGCACGTATCCGCTCCCGGAAGCCCAGCTGGACCGCTTCCTGCTGAAGCTGATCCTGCCGCTGCCCTCCCGTGAGACCGAGATCGACGTCCTCACCCGTCACGCCGACGGCTTCAACCCCCGGGACCTGGAATCCGCCGGTCTGCGACCGGTCGCCGGCACCGCCGACCTCGACACCGCCCGGGCCGCCGTCGCCAAGACGCAGGTCTCCGCCGACATCACGGCCTACATCGTCGATATCTGTCGAGCCACCCGTGAATCCCCCTCTCTGACCCTCGGCGTCTCCCCCCGGGGAGCCACCGCCCTGCTCGCCACCGCCCGCGCGTGGGCCTGGCTGACCGGCCGCGACTACGTCATCCCCGACGACGTCAAGGCCCTCGCCCTCCCCACGCTCCGGCACCGCATCCAGCTGCGGCCCGAAGCCGAGATGGAGGGAACCACACCCGATTCGGTCATCACCTCGGTCCTCGCCCGCGTCCCCGTACCGCGCTGAGACGGGCGACGACCGACCATGGCACTCACCGGACGCACCGCCCTCCTGGCCGCCCTGGGCGCCCTCGCCGTCGGCCTGCTGCTCCCCGGCTGGAACGGCATCCTGCTCGTCGAAGGCGTCCTTCTCTTCGGAATTCTGTGCGACCTCGCGCTCGCCGCGCCAGTACGAAAGCTCCATTTCACCCGATCCGGTGAGACGTCAGTTCGACTCGGAGACACGGCGGAAGTCATCCTCACCGTGACCAACCCCAGCCGGCGCTCGCTCCGTGCCCACCTCCGCGACGCCTGGCCGCCCAGCAGCTGGTACCCGGGTACCGAGGTCGCCGCCTCACGCCACCGGCTCACGGTCCCGCCCTCCGAACGCCGACGCGTCACCACCGTGCTGCACCCCACCCGCCGCGGCGACCGGCACGCCGAACGCGTGACCGTCCGCTCCTACGGCCCCCTCGGACTGGCCGCCCGGCAGGGCTCCCACCGCGTCCCCTGGACCGTCCGGGTGCTCCCGCCGTTCAACAGCCGCAAGCACCTGCCGTCGCGCCTTGCCCGCCTGCGCGAACTCGACGGACGCACATCCGTGCTCGTCCGGGGCCAGGGCACCGAATTCGACTCGCTGCGCGAGTACATCCCCGGAGACGACACCCGCTCCATCGACTGGCGGGCCACCGCCCGCCGGGCCACCGTCGCCGTCCGTACCTGGCGCCCCGAACGCGACCGCCACATCCTCATCGTCCTCGACACCGGCCGCACCGCCGCCGGCCGCGTCGGGGACGCCCCACGCCTCGACGCCGCCATGGACGCCGCCCTGCTCTTGGCCGTCCTCGCGGGACGCGCGGGCGACCGCGTCGACCTCCTGGCCTACGACCGCCGCGTGCGGGCCTCCGTCCAGGGCCGCGCCGCCCGCGACATGCTCCCCGCGCTCGTCAACGCCATGGCGCCGCTCGAAGCCGAACTCGTCGAATCCGACGCCCGCGGCATGGTCTCCACGGTGCTCCAACGGGCCACGCAGCGCTCCCTCGTCGTCTTCCTGACCGGACTCGACGCCGCACCGATGGAAGAGGGCCTGCTGCCCGTCCTGCCCCAGCTCACCCACCGCCACAACGTCCTCATCGCCTCCGTGGCGGACCCCCGCATCGAAGAGATGGCACAGGGCCGTGGCAGCGTCGACGCCGTGTACGCGGCCTCGGCGGCCGAGCAGGCACGTGCGGAACGCCGACGCGTCGCCCAGCGCCTCTCCCGGCACAACATCACCGTCGTCGACGCCCCGCCCACCGACATCGCCCCCGCACTGGCAGATGCCTACCTCGCTCTGAAGGCCACCGGCCGGCTGTAGCGGACGGAGGGGGTGGAGGGGCGGGAAGGAGTTCCGCCTACCCCTGCGTACACGCAGGGGCCTCTCACAGTCCAGCACGGGCGACTGGGTGGTGAACGCAAAAATGCCTCAACCCCCGAGTATCAACTCGGGGGCTGAGGCTAAAAATTGTTCGGCGGCGTCCTACTCTCCCACAGGGTCCCCCCTGCAGTACCATCGGCGCTGAAAGGCTTAGCTTCCGGGTTCGGAATGTAACCGGGCGTTTCCCTAACGCTATGACCACCGAAACACTATGAAACCATACGAACCAACGGTTCGTTGTTTCAGAACTACACAGTGGACGCGAGCAACCTATGGACAAGCCCTCGGCTTATTAGTACCGGTCAGCTCCACCCATTACTGGGCTTCCACATCCGGCCTATCAACCCAGTCGTCTACTGGGAGCCTTAA
>NZ_JBEXYN010000006.1:0-310659 GCF_040630935.1 Streptomyces sp. NPDC005722 | reverse complement strand
CTGTGTTTGTTGTGGGAGTGGTGCTCCGCGTTGTCCCCACCCGTCGGGGCGGGGGGGCCCGCCCCCCCCCCCCCCCCCCCCCGGGGGCCCCCCCCCCCCCCCCCCCCCGGCCGCGTACGACCGCACCGACTCCGGCGGTCCTGGTGACTCCCCCCGTCAACCAGGGCCGCCGGTCCTCTTCGAGGCGACGTCCCCGTCGCCGCTACGGGACGACGAAGTTGTAGATCTCCGAGATCCGGGGCGGTCCGGTCGGCTCCGGGAAACCGGACTCCTTGGCGGCGGGCATCATGATCTCCATGAAGGCCTCGAGCGCCTGCGCGGACTGCCAGACGTTCACCAGCCGCAGCCCCTCGTTGGTGATCACGGCGGCGTGGGAGAGCAGCCCGGACGGCGGATGCTCGGGCCCGAACCCCGCGCGGTGGTTCGCCTCCTCGTACTGCAGGGCCGTCACACCGGGGAAATCGACCTCCGCCAGGACCGGCATGGGAACCTCCCGCCTCCCAACGACACGCCTACGCCCCAATTTCCTCCGGCTGCACCCCGGCCGCAATCCGGAACGCGGCCGGGGACAGGGTCGGAACGGGGCGGGCGCGCGGTGAACGCGTGGTCAGAGCGCCTCGAGCCGTACGTCCGCCGAGTCGCAGGCCGCCGTCTCGTCGGAGTAGACCTCGCACACCGGCCGCCCGTCGGGGGTCATCGTGTGCTCGACCTCCCAGAGGCTGATCTCCTCGCCGGTCTCCAGCAGGAAGGCGTGCTCGTACAACGTCCAGCCGGCGACCCGGCCGGTGCCGATCCGGGTGTGCCGGCCGGTGACGTACGCGATGTCGTGGCCCACCGCCGAACCCAGCCGGCTGCGCAGGTCCTCGCCGGGCACGTCCGTGTTCTCGGCCCGCCGCAGCACCCGCCACGCGTGCTCGGCGGAGTGCTCCGCCGTGTACTGCCGGGGCCCGGGCGTCAGGTCCATCGCCAGCTGCGGCAGCCGTGCCAGCCAGTCCGCCGCCTCCGCCTCCAGCTCCTCCGGGGAGGGCTCGCCGAAGCGCGCGTCGATCGTGTGCTGGGCGACGGCCAGCGTGTCCGGGTCCGAGTAGACCTCGTACAGCGGCTCGTCGCCGTCGGGGCCGGTGTTGTGCTCGATCTCCCACAGCAGCTGCGTACTGCCGTCGGCCAGCAGGAACGTGTGCCGCAACGTCCTGCGGCTCAGCCTGCGCGGCGGGCCCTTGCGCTGGCGGAAGGACGCCAGCTCCGTGCAGCCCATCAGCGCGGTCGCCAGCCGCCCCAGCACGTGGTCGTCGACGTCGAAGGCGTTCTGCGCCCTGGCCAGCACCACCTCGACGTCCGCCGGACCCGCCCCACCTGGTCGCGCGTTCCCCATGCGGTCCTCCTGCTCACGGCATTCCCCGCGCACCATTGCGAGCACTCAGCGTAGTGGCATCGACGCGCTGCGCGTCGGGTCTCCCGGAAAAATGGTGCACCCCCACCCGTAGGAGGCGCGTAAAACGCGAAACGCACGCCCCCTGCTGCCACTATGCGCCCATGCGCGCACTCTTCGTAGGCCTCTGCACCCTCGATGTCATCACCCTCGTCGACCACGTCCCGGCCCCGAACGAGAAACTCACCGCCCCCACCCAGACCGTCGCCGCCGGCGGCCCCGCCACGGGAGCCGCGGCCACCTTCGCCCACCTCGGCGGGGAAGCCGTCCTGCTCACCGCCTTCGGCGGCCACCCCCTCGCCGGCGCGATCGACGCCGACCTCACGGCCCTCGGCGTCGACGTCATCAACCTCACCGCGGACTCCCCCGAACCCCCCGCGGTCTCCACGATCCTGGTCACCGCCGCCACCGGCGAGCGCGCCGTCGCCTCCACCAACGCGGCCTCAGGGACGTCCGTCTCCCCGCCCGGGGACCTCTCCGTGCTGGTCGGCGACGCCGACGTCGTCCTCGTCGACGCGCACCACCCCGCCCTCGCCGTCCCCGCTGCCCGGCTCGCCCGCGCCGCCGGGGTCCCCACCCTCCTGGACGCGGGCAGTTGGCGTCCCGCGACGCCCACCCTGCTCCCCTACGTCGACGTCGCCGTCTGTTCCGCCGACTTCCACCCCCCGGGTACCACCACCCCGGCCGAGGCCCTGGCCTTCCTCCACGACGCGGGCGTGCGCTGGACCGCCGTCACCCGGGGGCCGTCCCCCATCCTCCGGCCCGACGGGCAGATCCCCGTCCCCGCCGTCAGCCCCGTCGTCGACACCCTCGGCGCCGGAGACGTCCTCCACGGCGCCCTCGCCCACCACCTCGCCGCCCACGTCACGATCCGCCTCACCCCGCCCGCCTTCGACGCCGCCCTCGCCTTCGCAGCAAGCATCGCGTCCCGCTCCTGCACCTCCTTCGGCACGCGCACCTGGATGCGCGCCTGAGGGGGCCGGGGCGGGGGTGCCTGGTGCGTCAGGAACGCCCGCGGCTCCGCCCCGCGAACAGCGAGAACAACACGACGCTCACCCCGAGCACGGCCCACCCGACGGCGGTCTCCGACAGGGAGGTCTGCGTCCGCTTCGGCAGCAGCGACAGGCACCCGAGCACGACGAACATCGCCGCCAGGTAGCTGAGCCCCGCCGTCAGCACCCACCGCATCAACCGGCCCGACCGCGCGCTCGGCGACTTGTTGCCCATGGGGATCCCGCCCTGTTCCTCGACGATGCCGCAACACCCGGAAGGCCGTTCAACCCCGGCCCCTCCGCAGTGCTTCAACGCCCGCCCACCGTCCCCGACACGGGCGTACGAAGTCACGAATTCACGGGTGTTGCTCACGAGGCTGGTGTGAATGAGCTAGCGACGGCGGCCCGGGGAGCTCACCGCTCGCGCGACCTCGTGAGCCAGAAGACGAGAGCGGCGATCGCAGTGCCGATCACGAACACCAGCCAGCCGACCTCGCCGTCGGAGAAGGAAGCCTGCGTGGCATCCGGGAGCAAGGCCAGGCCGACAGGCACGAAGATGGCCGCGACCATGTAGCTCCCGACGAGTGTCAGCACTCCGCGAAGAATCCTGCTGCGCATCGCTGGTTGCACGCCATTGCTCATTCTGGTGCTCCGGTCTTGCTATTTGATGATGTTATGGCACTGGGTTCCACGCTTGGCTCCGGCGGCGAAGAAGTCGGCGCACGCCTTTCCGTAGTGCTTCAACGTCCGTCGAGTCGTGTCGATGCGGCCCATCGAGCTCAGATCTGCGCAGCTCTGATGCACCGGGCCCTTGCTGACGAGGTACGTGCGGCCATCGGTGTCCGAATACCGCCAGTCAATGTGCCAGTTGCACCAACGGCCACCGGCCGTGTCAGCGCCGAGGGTGTCCTGAATGGACGCCTCCTGTCGGGTGATGGTGCGTCCCGAGCCCTGGATGAAATGGCCGATGGAGGTCGTCGGCAGACAGAGTTCGACGCCCTTGGCGTCGAAGCAGAAGCCGGTGACCTTCCCATAACCCACGGCGCTCGCCGACGCCGGCGTCGAGAAGCTGATCACCGTGGCCACTGCCGTCGACGTCGCCAGGCCGACCTGCGACACGTAGCGCGTCACCGCGTTGGCTCGACCCATGGGATCCCTCCGATGCTCTTGATGTCGTGACGCACCAGGAACGGCGGATCCGATTCGGGCGATACGTGGTGTTGCGTGTCGGTGACACAAGGTCGCTCGGGGGAGTGGTGCAGGAACCTTTAAGCCACAGTTCTGCCACTGTCGGCCCGCCATACTGGAGCCATGGCCCCGATAGCATCGTCACCCGCCGTGGCGGCGCGCATGAGCAGACAGGCTTCCCGCGACACGTCCCAGGAGCTTGCCGTTCGGCGAATCCTGTACGGCAGCGGTTTGCGCTACCGGGTGCACGTTCCCGTTCCCGGGATGCCCCGAAGAACCGTCGACATCGTCTTCGGCAAAGCGAAGATCGCGGTCTTCCTGGACGGTTGCTTCTGGCACGGCTGTCCTCAGCACGCCACGAGTCCGCGCTCGAACGCCGAATGGTGGCGCACCAAGCTCGACCGGAACATGGCGCGAGATCGTGAGACGACGACGCACCTGAGCTCCGCGGGGTGGACGGTTCTGCGCTTCTGGGAGCACGAGTCCCCCGACGAAGTGGCGCGTCGGGTCGCCGATGTCGTGGCGGCCAGGCGCGTGTCGGCCCGACCGTCCTGACCTCGATGCCCCGAGCAGCGAGGAGCGCCTGCTCAATCTGGGCGCACGCCCTTGATGCTCCGCGTGGCTGTGCCCCATCGTGACCTCTACATACGTATCGGTCCACTGCTCACCCAATGTTGTGTAGATATTGTGTGGGAGGGGTGGGGCGGCGAGGAACCCCAGGATGCGTGCTGTTCGTGGGGTGAGCCTGCGGTCGGCGGGTCTTGTGGCTTCGGTGACCTCGCGAGCGAGAGTGGGGAGTGGACAGTTCCATGGGCGACGAATTCGATGGCATGTATGACACGTTCAGGGCGCTCTTGGACGCATTTCCACCGTCGGAGGCGGTCAAGCGCATCGAGCAGTTCGGCGTGAGTCCGGACATCGTTCAGCGCATCCGCGAGCTTCACGAGCAGCAGACCATTCGGATCAAGGAGCTCGAAGAGCCCCATGCGGTGGTCATGGGCAACCGTGACACCTGGTACACGGGCCCGCAGGCCAAAGACAGGTGCTGGCCAGCGATCGTCGATCTGCTACGGAAGGACGGTTGGTCGGAGCAACCCGCGATCGGCAGCCTTGACGACTCCTCCACTCGGGTCGTGTCGCTACTCAACCATCCGAAAGAGAGGGTGTTTTCCACCCGCGGTCTCGTCGTCGGTTACGTCCAGTCCGGTAAGACGACCAACTTCACTTCGGTCATGGCCAAGGCCGCCGACAGGGGCTACAAGCTCTTCATTGTCCTGGCTGGCATCCACAACGGGTTGAGGCGCCAGACCCAGGCGCGGCTCGTACAGCAGCTCGTGGAACCGAATCCTGCCATGTGGTCACAACTTACAGGGCTGGACAAGGATTTCACCCCGCAAGAGAACCCTGCCTCCTACTTCGGCAAGAGCAACAAGACGCATGTTCTGTGTGTCGTCAAGAAGAACGCCACAGTGCTGCGCAAGCTGGCGGCGTGGCTCGAGAAGGCCTCGGACTACCTTGAGGATTGTCCTGCGCTCATCATCGACGACGAGGCCGACCAGGCCACTGTCGCCACAAAGTCGATCAATCCGCTGATCCTGAGGATCATGGGCTCCCTGCCCAGGAGTGCCTACGTGGGCTACACGGCTTCACCCTTCGCGAATCTGCTGATCGACCCGGGTGCCGAGGACCTCTATCCCCGGGATTTCGTGGTCAATCTACCGAAACCACACGGACACTTCGGTACAGAGGTCCTGTTCGGTCGGTACGCACTCGACGGTGATGACCCTGAGCAGATCGATGATGGTCACGACATGATCCGTTCTGTTCCGGACGACGATGTGTCGTCCGTTCGTCCTGAGACCAGGGCAGAAGTCGAGGGATTCGAACCGTCCATCACCGACACTCTGCGGAAGGCGATCGAGTACTTCTGGTTGGTCACGGCAGCGCGACGGGTTCGAGGTACAGGCAACCCGCACAGCACGATGCTGATTCACACCAGCGTCAACACAGCTGTGCACAACAGTTTCAAGGAGCCGCTCGAGCACCTCAGGGATCGAGCTGCGAGGGCGCTCGACGACTCCCGGTTCCTGTTGCGACTGAGTGAGCTGTGGGAAGCCGAGACCGGTCGTGTCCCGGCGGAGGCATTCGGCGAGACGAAAGTGGGATTCGAGGAACTGCTGGCCCAGTTGCCGGGAGTGCTCGAGAGCTGCCGCGTCATCATGGACAACTCCAACAGTGAGGACCGTCTCGATTACGAGAACGGGCCGGTCGTGGCGATCGCCGTGGGGGGTAACACCTTGTCGCGCGGCCTGACTTTGGAGGGGCTGTCGGTAAGTTACTTCGTTCGTGCCGTCTCGGCGTACGACACTTTGCTTCAGATGGGCCGGTGGTTCGGGTTCCGGAACGGCTATGCCGACCTTCCCCGGATCTGGATGACCGATGAACTGGCCGAGTGGTTCAGGCATCTGGCCACGGTCGAGACCGAGATGCGACGTGACATCGACATCTATATGACCGAGGACGAGACGCCGCTGACCTTCGCCGTTCGTCTTCGTACACATCCCGCTCTGCGTGTGACCGCGGCGGCCAAGATGCGAGACGCGGTGACGGCAGCTTCTTCGTACGGTGGCAAAAGGGTCCAGACCCACTACTTCCACACGAACGCTGATTGGCTGCGACGGAACATCGACGCGGCACGGGTCCTGGTCGGCGCCTCGTCCGCGAACGCGGTGCGCGTCGATGCGCGACCCGAGGAGGGTCGGTACATCTTCCGCGATGTGCCGTACGACGTCGTGACCGGCTTCTTGTCGGACTACGCGTTCCACGAGAAATCCCCGGAAAACGACGCCGAGTTGATTACTGACTACATCCGCAAAAGAGTGACCACAGCCGGTTCGCTGCGTCGTTGGAACGTTGCCGTGGTCGGCAACCCGCAGGGGGAGGGGTTCAGCTTCGGCAGTGGCGTCACAGTGGGTCGCAATGTCCGCGCGCGTCTCGCCGTCACGGGACCGACGTTGGATTTTGCGGACATCAAGACCTTGATGAGCCGGCGTGATGCGGCCGTGGACCTCAACGGCAACATCGAGAAGCTGACCGAGCAGGGCATCATGGACGAACGTCGCGTCCAGCTCCCGGACACCGGTCTGCTCGTGCTCTACCCGATCGACAGGATCTCCGCGCCCAGTCCGTCGAAGCATCTACGCGCGCCGTTGGATGCAGAAGAACATGTCATCGGCGTCGGTCTCGTATTCCCGGAGCCGACTGAAGGCGACAGCGCCGTAGTGAAGTACATCTCGGCGAACCTGTCCAATGTGCGGATCGAGGACGAGGACTACAGCCTGCTCGACAGCGAGGAGGCATGAACGACGACATGCTCCGCTTGCTGCTGGACGAGCGCTGGGAAGCCCTCGGCGCGGAGCCTGCCACCGGTGAACGCAAGCTGCGGGTCTCCCGGCTGCCCGTCTCCGTCGCTCACGGGTCGGTGGCCGTCGGAGTGGATCACGAGGGTCACCGCCATGTCCTTGTGCCGGTCCAAACACACAGCAAGGTGCGCACCGGGCTCGACGGGCCGGTCCTGCTTTTGCGCAAGCGCGCCCTTGAGGACGAGAACACCTACGAGACCTATGCTGACCTCGGCTGCCTACGCGACGACCTCAACGATCTGTTCACCGACTTGTGCGTGGACGCACTGAGCGCAATTAGGGAATTTCCTGAAAATCCGATCAAGGCACTCTACGGCGTTCTCGACAGGTGGAGGGCTCTTTTTCGCACTCATGGCACACCACTCGGAGCGGAGCAGCTCGCGGGACTGTTCGGTGAGCTGACGGTACTCGAACGGCTACTGCGAAAAGATTCCAGTGCTCACCGAATCTGGCGAGGGCCTCAAGGACATCGCCACGACTTCTCGGCCGGGTCTGTCGCGATCGAGGTCAAGTCCACCACGGCCTCAGCCGGGCGGCGGCCGAGGATCCACGGCCTCGAACAATTGGAGGCTCCTGAGGGCGGCACCCTGTGCCTGGCATGGTTTCGGCTTCGCCCGGTGGCTGCCATCGAACAGGGGTGCGCTTTCCCGGAGCTGGTGGAGCGCACGTTGAGGCTGTGCGACGACGAACCGGCGCTCCTCGAACTCCTCGGGGCAGCTGGCTACCACGCCTCGGACACGGACCGCTACCGCGGTGTGCGTTTCGTGATCGGAGAGGAGAGATGGTACCGAGTGGACACCGACTTCCCCTCCCTGACGAGGCAGGCGCTCTCGACTGTGGCCGTACCGGTGTCCGTGCTGGATGTCGAGTACACGGTCGATCTTTCCGGCGAAGTGCCTGCGCCCATGGAATTCCCTCAAGTCGCCGAGACCATCGATGCAGTGATTCAGGAGCCCGCGTGAGCACCCCCCGCTGGTATTCACAGCCGTATCCGCCGGAAGGTGCCAGTGCCGCCGAAGGGATCCGCAATCAACTCGGGCGTCCTGAACTGGACCTCCTGACCATCCTGGTGCGCGAATCTGCCCAGAACAGTTGGGATGCCCGGCTGGGTGATTCCTTCGGTCCGGTCGACTATGCCATCGACCTGCGGACCGTGGGGCCGGCGCACACCGGCGTCTGGCGGGAACTGCTTCTCGAGGGTGCACCTGTGGCTGCAGACAACTTTCCCCTCCGGGAATCGCTGCGAAGGGGTTCAGTCCGTATCCTTGCCGTGTCCGACCGGGGTACTCGAGGGCTTGGTGGGCCCACTCGCGCGGACAATGCCGTCGGGCCCGAGCGTGACTTCGTTTCCTTCATACGCAACATTGGTGAGCCCCGCGATACCGAACTCGGCGGCGGTACGTACGGTTTTGGAAAAGGCATCTTCTACCTGTTGTCGAAGGCCGGTACGGTTCTCGTGCACTCCCGTTGCCGGACTGCCGACGGTGGATATGAGACCCGGCTCATTGGTTGCACACTCTGGAAGAGCTACGTGGCCATCGACCCGCATGGTGAGCGTCGCCACACAGGTCGGCACTGGTGGGGGGACACTTCTGGCGAGGTGGTGGAACCCTTGGTCGGCCCGGTGGCGGAGGCCGCAGCCCAACGTCTGGGGCTGCGTCCCTTCGATGCTCAGGAAACCGGAACGACCGTTGTCGTCGTCGATCCCACGTTGGACAATCTTGAGCCGGCGGAGGCGGCGGACTACCTGGCCGAGACAATTGCCTGGCACCTCTGGCCCAAGATGATCTCCGTCGACGGTAAACCGGCGTCGATGACCTTCTCGATCACCCGCGACGGGGTTCCTCACCGTGTTCCGAACCCGAGGGACACCCGGCCGCTCAACATGTTCGTGGCGGCCTACGAGGCCATGATCGGCCCCGAGGGTTCCGATCTGGCATGCATGCGTCCGAAGCGTCATCTTGGTCGGTTGGGGTTGGTGAAAAGGATCCAGCCTCCGCTGGAGCCGACGCGCGCTTCCCGCATGCTCGACATCGAGGACATGGTTCACCACGTCTGTCTGATGCGTCCGGCGGAGCTTGTTGTGACCTATCACCCGGGCCCCAAGCCGCCCAGCGTGAACCAGGGGTACGCCGGAGTCTTCCGAGCCGACCGGTCCATGGACGAGATCTACGCAAAGGCCGAACCGCCCACGCACGACGCGTGGAACCCGCAGTCGCTGGAAAGGCCCGAGAGCACCTTTGTGCTCACGACGTTCCGTCGTATTGGCGAGGCGCTGGACGGGCTCCTTTCCCTCGGAGGTGTCACTCGCCCGGGGGCGAGCAGCATCGCCCTTGGCGCAGCCAGCTCCTTCTTCTCGGGTCTAGTGGGTGGGGCATGGGGCATCGGGGGGGCAACCGCGTACTCCAAGCCGGGGAGCACGGTGAGCCGCGCCTCGAAATCGGATGAGTCAAGCGACGAGGCCGACGGCGAGTCCGTGGGTGGTTTGGTCTCGGACTCGTTCGCCTCCGGTGGAACGCGAGGCGACGTGGACCCCTTGGAGGCAGCGCGGACGCTCGGTTCAAGGCAGCCTCCTGTCGGCGACGCGCCGGTGGTTGTGGAATCGGGGGGGCGAACACGGAGACCGCGAGTGCAGTACGTCCGGGAGCCTTACTACGACGACCGTGGTGAAACAAGCCTGCTCGTTCAAGAGTTCAGATTGCCTGTGTGGGGGCCGCAGCGAGTCCGCATCGATCTGGCCGTCACGTTGCCCGGTAGCGGTGGCCGGGAGACCGATCCGCCGATCGGGGCGAGCATGCCGGTGCTCGTCGGCTGGGAGGACGACCAAGGTCGTCTCCACCCCTCGGAAGTCCACGTCATCGAAGGCGGGGAGTCCGTCTGGCGTGCCCTGGTACGTCCTGCTCCAGACACCATGACGGAGATAAGCATCAAGGTCGAGGCGGTGAGGACGCCGTGACACGACGGGTTTTGCCCTACCGGGTCCCGAGCGAGGATGTGATCGCTGCCAGCGGTTGGATGCTGGTCACGGAGGACGGCGACGTCGTTCTACCGGAGGCGCTTCCGGACTGGGACTACCACATGGACCTGCGCCTGCGCAGGACCGTCCGTGTCGACTTGGACCGGGCACGCTCCGAGTCGGGGCTTCCTCCCGACACGGAACTGATGCTCGCTGCAGTCTGGACGGCGACAGGATCGAACCTGTGCGGGCCAGCACAACACGTGCGCCTGACCGGTGACGGCGTGCCTGCACTGGATCTCGACGTGCACCTGGCAGGTGCCGATCTCGGTGGTTTGCTCCTACTCGACACAGCTCTCGTGCTGGCAGATCGCCGTTCTGATGCCCGTCCCTCTTCGCCCCGCCGGGCAGGTTCAGTTCTGTGGAGCGACCGACAGTCGCTCCGTCTGCAGGGCGACGCGCCACAATTCCCGATGGCCGTCATCGACTTCCGGAAGACGTCCTTCCCCGACGACGCGGCCTGGCACCTGCAGATCAGCGGGGGCCTGGAGAGCGCCACCATGGGATCCCTGCTCTTGCTCGTCAATGAGCGGAACGCTGTCACCGCCACCGCGTTCGAGAACGCCGGCAGACCCCGTCCTGTCGACCGGATCGTGCTTTCCGCGGTGTACGCGGACACTGCTAGGACGATGGTCGAACATGCCCTCGGAAACGATGAGTTCGGGGAAGAGGGGGACTTTCCCGACGGGTCCCTCGGCGCCACCTTGCTCAGCCTGTTCGATCAACTCTTCCCGGGTCAGTCGATCACCGACGTTCGGCTGCGCCAACGGCAGTCTCCCACCCTGTTCGCCTCAGACCTGCAGGCGGCTGTCAAGATGTTCAAGGTGTCGTGATGAGCTTCCTCTACCCCCGTCTGCTCGGCGAACAGGCCAAACCGCTTTTCGAGGAGTACCGGCGCCTGACCGTGCACGAACTCCGTCAACGAGTGGACGTTACCCACGAGTCCTCTGTCTACGTCGCCACCGGAGGTGATCGGGTCTCACCGCAGGGACTTCGTGCATTGCGCGAGGGTGTCCTGGCCATTGCCGAACGAGCCGGTTTCCCTGAGGAATCGGATCGTGCGCGCAACGCGGAATTCGATCTCCGACTCGCGGCGCTGTTGCACGGTGAGATGGGCATGATTCCCGCCGAGGCCGCATCGCGGGACGTCTGGGCCTTCCTCGCGCTGGTGTTGTTGCCGGACGTGGCCTTTTGGCGATATCCGCAGCCGCCCAAGGACCGCGTCCTCGGCACCGACCTCACCAGACACGTCTTCGGCCGGCTCTGGTGGCGTGCCCAACTCGTGCGAGCACCTGGCGATCCTGAGCCCTATGCCGCCCTGGGCATTCTTGGAGAGGCCGCGTTCGACCAGATTTACGCCCGACGGGCGGCTCTGGGCGGGAGTCCGCACATGGTACGAGCGATCCTGCGTGTCTGGAAACATCTCGACCTCACCGGTCTCAACGAACGCGAAGCTCTGCGAGACTTCCTGAAGCGACTGCTGAGACTCGCGCCGTTTGTGCTTTTCGACGGTGTCGACGAGCGGGCCCTGGACGGGGAACTCCGCTCAGTGGCGGATGAATCCGTCCGGGCTCAGCGCGTTGCGTCCGGGGGTGGGTCGGAAGCAACTGTTCAGGACGGGGGGGCTTGGGACGTCGACCGCTCCTCTAGCCCCTCTGCGAACGACGATCAGTCGATGAAGCCACCCATATCGGTCGATCGGCAGGCTGACTCCGCGCGACTCAGCTCGGTGGAGATCTGTGCCGGCGCAGGGGGGCAGGCACTCGGACTCGAGCGCGCCGGCTTTGATCCAGTACTGCTCATCGACAGCAAAGCCGATGCCTGTTTCTCGATCGACCTCAATCGACCCCACTGGCACGTGGTCTGCATCGATGTGACCGAGTTCCGCTCAAGCATGCTGCCGGAGGAGTTGCGGGTCGACCTCCTCAGTTGTGGGCTTCCGCGCGTGAAGTCGCCCGCCACCGCAGGGCCGGCGGAGGACACCGAGGAACGTGGCGTCCTTCGAGCCGCGGTGGAGTTGGCGCACGCCATCCGACCGAAGGCGGTGCTCCTGGAGAACGTGCCGGACCTGGTCGCGAGCGACGATTTTCACGTCGATCGGCTCTGGATAGAGGCGGAACTTGTCGAAGCTGGTTACCGAGCCAGTTGGCGGGTGCTCAACGCAGCGGACTTCGGAGTCCCGCAGAACCGAAGCAGCGGGTTCATGGTGGCGCTCCGGGAGCCGTACTTCTCCCGTTTTCGGTGGCCGTTCCCCGACCCTGCGCCTTCGCCTACCGTCGGGCAGGTGCTCGGGCCTTCGATGTCGGCGCGCGGCTGGCCCGGAGCCGAGCAGTGGATCAAGAAGGCCGACCGCGTCGCGCCGGCTCTCGTCGGGGGATCCGATCGGCGAGGTGGCGCTGATCTCGGCCCCACCGGGAGCAAGAAGGCCTGGGCTGCGCTTGGCGTGAACGGCACCAGCCTGGGTGACGAGCCGCCGGATGCGGACTTCCCCGAGGACGGCCAGCCCAGACTCACCGTCGACCAAGCCGCGTTGATCCAGGCGTTCCCGGCGGACTGGCGTTTTTTCGGTGGCAAGACCTCCAGGTACCGTCAGATCGGTCACGCGATGCCGCCACCCCTGGCGGCTGCCGTTGGAACATCAATTGCGACGGCCCTCCGCGGCTAGGATCTGCCCATGCACACGCCCCGTCCCAAAGACTCCGCAGCCATCACAGTCGTCGACCTCTTCGCTGGTTGCGGAGGCTTCACGCAGGGTTTTCACGAGTTCCGGCCGGACGGGGCGTGCGGCCGGGGCCCGGTTTTCCAGAGTCTGGCGGCCGTTGAGCACGATGCCTCCGCGGCTGCCACATACGCCGCCAACTTCGGTAGTGGCCTGGTCGAGGGGGGCATCGAACGTGCGCGTGTCTACTTCGGGGACATAGAGGCGTGGGAGCCGACGCAGGATGACCTCAACGCCGATGTGGTGGTCGGCGGTCCACCTTGCCAGGGCTTCTCCGCGCTCAACAGGAAGAAAAAGGGAACCGAACGCAACAGGTTGTGGGAAGAGTACGTTCGCGTCGTTGCGAAGATTCGCCCCAAGGTGTTCGTGATTGAAAACGTCGATCGTTTCCTCAAATCGGATGAATTCCGGAACCTGTTGAGTCAGGTGGAAGAGGGCGGACTCCTGTCCGAGTATCGACTTGTTGACCCTCCGGGGCTGCAGCCGGGTGACTCGGACGAGGAGAGGAACAAGCGATACCTGCTGAATGCCGCAGACTACGGGGCGGTGCAGGCACGCAGGCGAGCCATTGTGATCGGTGTTCGTAGGGACATCGGCAACGGCCGCACGATGGAATATCCCGTCGGGACGCGTGTCCGTCGCCGCAGGTCGCGCACGGGTGGGTCTGCTCAGCCGATCAGTGGTGTGGACGCGAGTACCTCCTACTGGCGGTCAGTGGGGGCGGTGTTCTGGGAGTCATACCTGCTCAAGCTCCAGGGAACCGAACTGCCGGACCGTAAGGAGCGCATCCCGGAAGTCGATGCCTACGTCCCGGGCTATTTTATGACTCGCGAATTGCATTTCGGCCGCAATCCGGAGTCGCTCTCGAGGGCTCGCTACCGTGCCATTCCGAAGGGCGGCAACCGCAAGGACCTGCGGGGCAAGTGGTACACAGAGGACGAGACCGGTGAGGTTCACGTCTTCGACGACCCAAATCCCCGAGGCGTCAGGACGCCCGTCCTGCCCCTTTCGACGCCTAGTTGGGACAAGCACAACACCGGTACCGGTGACGTTATGGGGCGACTTCGTATGGATGAGCCCTCGGTTACGATTCGCACCGAATTCTTCAAGCCGGAGAAGGGTCGCTACCTCCACCCGACGGACCCTCGGCCGATCACTCACTACGAGGCGGCGCGAATCCAGGGGTTCCCGCTGACGTACCGCTGGTGCGGTTCGAAGACCGACATTGCGAAGCAGATCGGTAACGCGGTGCCGATTCCGTTGGGCTCGGCCATCGCTTCGGCCATCTACGACTTCCTGCGCGACTGACGCGTCCTTGAGGCGGCATCGCTGCCTGTGCCGATTGCGGTCTGTGAGCCTCAGGGCTGTTCATGGCGAGGGAGGGTTGCTGGCGGGGCGCGCGTCGGGCTGCCGTCCCCGCCTGCTCGGCGCAGCATGGGCCCATGAGGGAGAGCGAGACGCCGGTCACGGATGGGTTCGAGCAGGCGATGGAGGCGTTGCGGAGGGCGCCGTACGGGGAGGTGGACGAGGCGTTGTGGGAGGTGGAGGGGAGCGTGCTGCGGGAGGCGCGGGCGCACTTGGAGGCGTGGGAGCACGTGGTGCGGGGGCTGGAGGCGGGGCGGTCGACGGCGCGGGGGGAACTGGTGTGCCGGGACGGGGTGGCGGGGCTGGTGCGGAGGCTGCCGGGGCCGGTCGCGGAGCTGTTCGGGGAGTCGCTGGGGGAGGTGGACGGCCGGTACATCGAGCTGACGGTGGAGGATGCGGCCGCGCCCGGCGGCGAAGGGGGCTGGTGGTGGGGCCGGCGGCCGCGTACCGGGTGGGCCTGACAGTGGTCGCGGGCACACTGGAGCCATGTGCCGAAGCATCAAGACCCTGCGCCCGCCGATGACGCCCGAGGTCGGCGAAGAGGACATCCGGGCCGCGGCCCTGCAGTACGTGCGGAAGATCTCGGGGTTCCGTGCGCCGGCCGCCCACAACCGGGAGGCCTTCGAGGAGGCGGTGGACGCCGTGGCGGCGGCCACGCGTGAGCTGCTCGCCGGGATCCAGGTGCGGGGTCAGCGGACTTCGTAGCCCTGGCGGGTGGTCGGCGGGCGGTTCCCCGTGGCGGCGTGACGATGAGTCGCCGTCTGGTGACGGTAAGTTATGGCCTGCTCGAACCAGTCCTCCGCTGCACTGAGGTGTGCCATGTCCGTTGTCCGTAGGGCCCTCGTCGTCACCGCTCTGACCGCCGTGCTGCTGGCCAGCGCCGTCGTGTGCCAGTCAGCGGAGTGACGCCCTCACCTGCTGGTGCAGACCGGGGACCGTCAGCCGGTCCGCGGCCAGCAGGTGGTTGTACGCCAGGACCTGCGTGAAGAAGACCGGGATGGGGATCGTCAGCCCGGGCGGCAGCGGGGGCGGCATGTCCGGGGTGAAGGTGACCGGGAGCAGGCCGAGGAGGTTGCCGCTCAGGACGCGGGTGAGCAGGACGACCGGCCGCCCGGTGGCGGTCGTGGTGCTCCAGGGCCTTGCGTCCGACTCGAATTCGCCTTGGCACGGGGCCCACGGCGGCGGTTCGGGGGAGACGTGGCCGACGCCGGGCAGCCCCATGTCCGGCAGCGGCAGCCCGGTCCCGGGCAGGCCGTGGAAGGGCGGCGTCCAGTCGCGGCCGCGGCGGCGGGCGCAGGCGGGGGAGAGCAGCGCCGCGGTCTGGCGCAGGCTCGCGATGTCGGCGCGCCAGGCGGTGAAGACCAGGACGCGTTCGGAGCCGGCGCGCGTGGGGACGGCGGTGATGCCCCGGTACGTCAGCCCCGTCAGCACCAGCAGCGGCGTGCGCACGCGGAACGGCTGCTCGGCGGTGATCACGCGGTCGCGGTAGCGGCCCGCGCCGATCGACAGGTCCAGGGAGACCTTCGGCAGGCACCAGGGCGAGTCGGGGGTGCCCAGGCGGATGCGGGCGGGGAGCAGGGAGAGCGGTTCGTCCATGCCGCCGTCCGAGGGGCGGCGCGGGACGATCAGGTCCAGCAGCGAGTCGGGGCTGACCTTGTTGCCGGACAGCAGACCCGTGGACGGCGCGGGCACCTCGGGTCGTGTACGGCGGTGGGACCCGCCGTCGCGGGGGGCGGGCGGCGCGTACGGGCCGGCGCCCGTCCGTCCCGGCGCCGGGGCCTGCGCCGACGGCTGCTTGCCCCGCAGCCCCAGCAGGTCGCCCACCGCGCCGAGCAGTCCGCCCGACGGCTGCTGGGGTGCCGCGCGCTGGGACGGTACGGGGCTCGGGCCGGCGCCCTTGGGGGCGCCGCCCGGCGTGACGTCGAGCGAGCCGCGGACGGGGAGCGGCGCCTGCGCCTCGACGCCGACGTGGAGGCCGCCCGCGCCCCGGTTCCTGGCCTTGCCGGTGGCCGAGCCGGAACCGGAACCCGAGCCCGTGCCGTGGACGGTGGGGTTGCGGGAGTGGTAGAGGCCGTCCAGTACGTCGCACACGGCCTCGCCCGCGCTGCGGTAGCCCTCGGCGGACGTGGCGGTGCCGTCGCCCTTGGAGGCACCGGCGTCGTGGGCCACGGCCATCGGCGCCATCGGGTGCAGTCCGCCGGCGAGCAGCGCCCCGCCGACCGGGAGGGCGCCGATGGCCCGCAGCCGTACGGCCCGGTTGCGCGCGGCGGGGCGGACCGCGGGGGGTACGGCCGGGCGCACGGCCGGCGGGACCGTCGCCGTACGGGTGCTCACGGCGTCCCCGTCGGAACCCGCGGCCGTGGGCGGTGCCGGTTCCGTACCGCCCGCGGGGGCGGTCGGCGGCGGGGCAGGGGTGCCTGCCGGCGTACCGGCCTGGGGGGCGGCCGTCCCCGGCCCCGTGGTGTTGCCGCGCCCGCCGCCGCCCCAGTCGGGCACCGGCCGGGAGCGCCTGCCGCGGCCCCCGTCGCCGTCCCCGTCCGGTACCCAGCTGACGGCCATCGCACCGCCGATGACGCCCAGCATGAAGCCGATCAGGAACCCGCCGAAGTTGGACAGCACGAGCGAGGCGACGGAGAAGACCAGGGTCGCGATGCCGGCGAAGGCGCGGTGGTGCGGGGCGAGCCACAGGGTGAGGCCCAGGACGACCAGGAAGACGCCCATGAGCAGGCCGGAGACGCCGGCGATGCCCTCGTGGATCAGGAGGGAGAGCGGGGCGAGCGGGATGGAGAGGATCTCCACCCCGGCGAGCAGGGTCCACACGCCGGCCCAGAAGGGACGGCTGCGGCGCCAGGTGCGGAAGCGGGACCGGAGGGCTCCGGTGCGGATCAGCATGCGGGTCACGGTGGCCCCTCCTAGAAGCAGGAGTGGTCGCCGCGCAGCACCTGCACGTGCAGGTCCGGCAGCCGGAAGGTGGCCGCGCTGACCGACCGGTTCGTCTGCCGCAGGTCCCGCACGCGGATGCTCGTGGCCTGCTGGGCGAAGGCCCCGGGCGGACCCTGGACGCCGGGGACCTGATCCACCGTCGAGGCGTCCTGGCCGATGTGGATGTTCTTGAAGACGGCGTCGCCCTTGATGTCGTGGGCGTCCGCGATGAGGCGGTCGGCGCTCGCCGGGTCCGCGGTCAGCCGCAGTGTGACCGGGCCGATCACCGGCACCGGCTGGACGACGGACTGGCACAGGTCGTGCAGGGTGGCCCGGCGGACGGCGGACAGCGCCTCCGGGTAGACCGCGTCACGGCCCCGGTTGAGGACGCCGAACTGCACGAAGCCGTCGCCCTCCAGGAGGGAGGAGGAGATCTGGAAGCTCTCGCCGGCGACGGTGAAGGAGTTGGCCGAGACGCCGAAGGACGCGGCGAGCGCGCCACTGGCCAGGCTCGCGACGACGGCGCCCGCGGCCGCGACGGTCGGCACCATGACGAGGGCGAGCCGCTTCCAGCTGGTGCGGCCGGAGGCGGCGACGGCGGCCTGGGACACGGCGGGCCGGGACCCGGTGGGCTCGGTGGTCAGCACGTCCCGTCAACCGTGGGACAGTCTGATCGGTCGCTCGGTGGCGGTCCGTAATCACCCCGATGGTCGTACGTACTCGCCCATTCGGGTCAGAAGCAGGGGTGGGCGCCCTTCTCGACCGTCATGTGCAGGCCGTTCAGCCGGAACGTGGCCGCGCTGACGGACCTGGTGGTCTGCCGCAGGTGGTCGATGGTGACGCTCTCGGCCTGCTGCCCGGGGGCGCCGGCCGGGCCCTTGGCCCGGCCCTCGGCGTCCGTCTGCGAGGCGTCCACGCCGATCCGGATGTCGTGGAACTCGGCGTCGCCCATCAGGTCGTCGGAGTCGACGATCAGCTGCTCGGCGTGGACGGGCCGGTCGCCGCCGCCCGCCTTGATCAGCAGGGTGACCTGGCCGAAGCCGGGGACGGAGCCGACCACGGACTGGCACAGGTCGTGCAGCTCGGCGGAGCTGATGGCGGAGACCGCCTGCGGGATGTCGCCCCTGGCCGTGTGGTCGATGGTCACGTACTGGGTGAAGCCGGTGCCGGTCAGGCGGTCGGCGGCGATCTGGATGCGCTGGCCGGACAGGGCGGTCGTGGTCGGTGAGAGCGCCAGGGAGACGGGCACCACGCCGGCGCCCGCGCCGACCGCCACGGCGGTGGAGACGGCGAGGACCGGTATGAGGACGACGGCCGTGCGCGTCCAGCTCGTGCGGCCGGACGGACGGCCGTCGGGACGGCTCGTACCTCGTGTCAGCGGGCTCACCCGGTCATTGCAACCCCGGCCGTGGGGCCCGGCAAGCGGACTCAGCGGTGACGGCCGCCCGGGGGGTCCTGGTAGGGGGCGGCCTGCGGGTACCACCCCTGCTGCGGCGGCACCTGCGGCTGTCGCGGGCCCCACCGCTGCGGGTACGCCCCCGGCTGCTGCTGGGGCCACGCCTGAGGCTGGGGCCACGTCTGGGCCTGGGGCCAGGGCTGGTGCTGCGGCCACGCCTGGGGCGCATGCGGCGCATGGGGCTGCGGCCAGGGCTGCCCGTACGGCTGGACCTGCGGGTACGGCCCGTACGGCGCACCGGGCGCCGCCCACGGGTACACGGGCGGGAACGCGGGCCGGAGGGCGTGGGCCGCATGGGTGAGCGCGGGCTGGGCGACGGCCTTGCGCTCCCACAGGTGGTGTAGCAGCTCCTGCTCCCGGGCCTGGAAGTCCGTGCCGGCGGCCCCGCGGTCGGCGCGGGCGCGCAGGAAGGCGAGCGAGGTCGCGAAGGACACGTACTCGCGGACGGTACGGGCGGCCTGCTTGCCCTGGGCGTGGCGGGCGGCGGAGCGGGCGAGGCCGCGGCCCCGCATGGAGCCGATGGCGGCGGGCTCGGGCAGGCTCAGCCAGCCGGCCATGGCGTACAGCGGCAGCTGGGTGCGGATCGTCCTCAGCTCGTTCGAGCGGGACCAGATCGCGAGCCAGACCAGCAGGCCGAAGAGGGGGATCATCACCGTCGCGTAGACGGCGAGGAAGCCGAGCGGGCTGAACGAGGCGGAGCCGTTCCAGGTGCCGTGCAGCACCATCGCGAGCAGCCAGCCGCCCAGCGGCGCCAGCCAGCGGCGGGCCTGGCCGGGGCGGGAGGTGGCGGCGATGGCGAAGCCGATGCCGGTGAGCGAGGTGAACAGCGGGTGCGCGAAGGGCGTCATCACGATCCGCACGACGAACATGGCCGCGGTGGTGCCGATGCCGCCGTCGGTCCCGTACGCCTGGTCCTCGGCGAAGCCGGAGCCGAGGTAGAGGATGTTCTCGGTGAACGCGAAGCCGGTGGCGGTCAGCCCGGCTATGACGACGCCGTCGACGAGCCCGGTGAAGTCGCGGCGGCGGAAGAGGAAGAGCAGCAGGACGGCGGCGCCCTTGGCGCTCTCCTCCACGACGGGGGCGACGAAGGTGGCGCCCCAGATGTCGCTCTGCGAGTCGCTGGCGGTGAAGGTCGTCGCGAGCAGTTCGGTCGCGTACTCGTTGGCGAGGATGGCGACCAGCGTGGCGGCGCACGCGCCCCAGGCGAAGGCGAAGACCGCGTCGCGCAGCGGGGTCGGCTCCACCCGGTCCAGCCACAGGAAGGCGCCGCCGAGGATGGGGACCGGCAGGACCGCGAGGAGCAGCCCGACGAGGAAGCCCTCGGTGCCGGTCTGCCGGCGCACCAGCGCCAGGATGATCACCCCGCACAGCGCCAGTACGGAGAAGAGCGCCACCAGCCGGAACGTCCGGTTCTCCCAGAAGTGCCGGCGCGGCTTGTAGCGCCACTGCCCGGGCGCGGGCAGCGCGAACGGGGATTGCTGCTGGTGTTCCGGATACTCGGGTACGGCGGGTTGTGCTGCCGGGCCCGGCAGGGGCGAGTCGGGCGAATGCGAGTACGAGGACACCCGATGACCTTACGGGGCGGTGACCGCGCGGCGCGATGGTGTTGCCGATACCGCACGGCCGGACGTTCACCCGCGCTCGAAGACCAGGTCGTGGACGACGTGGCCCTTCGCGATCCCCTGGCGCTCGAACTTGGTCATCGGGCGGAACGCGGGGCGTGGCTCGGCGTAGCCGCTGGTCGTGGCGTAGGCGTTCGACAGGCCGGGCTCCGCCGTCAGCACCTCCAGCATCTGCTCGGCGTACGGCTCCCAGTCGGTCGCGCAGTGCACGGTCGCTCCGGGCCGCAGCCGGGACACGGCCAGCGCCAGGAACTCCGGCTGGATCATGCGGCGCTTGTGGTGCCGGGCCTTGGGCCAGGGGTCGGGGAAGTAGACCCGCAGGCCGGCCAGCGAGCCCGGTGCCAGCATGTCGCGCAGCAGGACGACGGCGTCGCCGTTGGCGACCCGGACGTTGCGCAGGCCCTCGCGCTCGGCGAGGTGGACGAGGTTGCCCTGGCCGGGGGTGTGCACGTCCGCGGCGAGGATGCCGGTGCCGGGGTCGGCGGCGGCCATCGCGGCGGTGGCGTCGCCCATGCCGAAGCCGATCTCCAGGACCACCGGGCGGTCCGGGGCGAGGCCGGCGTCGGCGAACAGCTTGTCCAGGTCGAGCGGCGTGCCGTCGATGTCGACGCCCCAGTCCGCCCAGCGCCGTTCCAGCGCGGCCCGCTGGCCGTGGGTGACCCGGCCGCGACGCGGGTGGAAGGTGCGGATGCGCTGCTCGGTGTGCGCGTGCGGATGCGGGTGGGAGGCGGGGCCGCCGGGGAAGTGGGGGGTGCGGGGCTTCGACATGATGCGTCGATTTTACGTACGCTCCAGCACCGCCAGTGCCCTGCGGGCGACCTCCCGGCCGATCGGCAGCGAGGCCGTCGCGGCGGGCGAGGGCGCGTTCAGCACGTGGACGAAGGGCCCGTCGCCCGCGATGAGGAAGTCGTCGACGAGCGTCCCGTCGCGCAGCACGGCCTGCGCCCGCACCCCGGCCGCCGCCGGCACCAGGTCGTCGGCGGTCACCTCGGGCAGCAGCCGGCGCACGGACTCCACGAAGGCCCGCTTCGACAGCGACCGGTGGATCTCCCCGGCCTCGTACCGCCAGTGACGGCGGGCGATCCGCCAGGTGCCGGGGAACGCGGCCGTCTCGACGAGGTCGCGCGGGCGGACGGTGCGCCGCCGGTAGCCCTCGCGGGCGAGCGCCGGGACGGCGTTCGGGCCGACGTGCACGGAGCCGTCGACGCCGCGGGTCAGGTGGACGCCGAGGAAGGGGAACGCGGGGTCGGGGACGGGGTAGACCAGGCCGCGGACGAGGCCGGCGCGGGCGGGACGCAGCTGGTGGTACTCGCCGCGGAACGGCACGATGCGCACGCCCGCGACGTCCGGGTCCGTGGCGCCGGTCATGCGGGCGACGCGGTCGCAGTACAGGCCCGCGCAGTTCACCAGCGCCCCGGCCCGTACCGGCGGACCGTCGTGCGGCTCGACGACCACGGTCCGCCCGTCGCGGTGGAGGGCCCGGACCTCCGTGCCGTAGACGATACGGGCCTCGCCGCGGCCGCCCTCGGTGACGTGGCGGGCCATGGCGGCGGCGACCGCGGTGAAGTCGCAGACCCCGGTCGTGCCGACGTGGATCGCCGCCAGGCCGCGTACGTGCGGCTCGCGCTCGGTGATCTGGGCCGGGCCGAGCTCCCGTACGGGGATGTCGTTCTGCCGCCCCCGCTGGACGAGGGCGTGCAGCCGGGGCAGCTCGTCCCGCTCCGTGGCGACGATCAGCTTGCCCGTCACGTCGTGCGGGATGTCGTTGCCGGCGCAGAACTTCACCATCTCGGCGGCGCCCTGCGTCGCGTACCGCGCCTTGAGGGAGCCGGGGCGGTAGTAGATGCCGCTGTGGATCACGCCGCTGTTGTGGCCGGTCTGGTGCTGCGCGGGGCCGTCCTCCTTGTCCAGGACCAGGACGGACGTGCCGGGGGAGGTGCGGGTGATCGCGTACGCGGTCGCGAGGCCGACGATGCCGGCGCCGATGACGACGACGTCCGCGGTGTCCATGCGCGTGGTCACCTCCCGCGTAAGGCTTGGCCCGTCCGGGCCGTCTGCAAACCTGCGGGCGGCGCGGTTGTGGGGCCGGTGGGTGGGTGCGGGTTCGTCTCGCGCCCTGCGGGCGCACGGCGGCTGGCTGCGGAGGGGAGGGTGGGGGGTTCGACTTGTTCGCAGTGTGCGGGTGGGTGGGTGGTGCGGGTTCAGGCGCCGGAGCGGGTTGCCTTTCCAGCGGTGTCGGTCTCGTTGCCGTCCGCGGGTGCAGATGGCCGCTTCCACGCCTACTGCCGGTGGTGGGCGCGCCCGCCGTAACCCGCGACTGCGGGTATTTCGGGGTGCTGTCGGGCGGTCGGCGGGAGATCGGGCCCGCTTTCAGCGTCATAGCCGTTGGAACAGAGCCCGATCTTTGAGCCGGGCGAGATCGGGCTCGCTTTCAGCGGTATAGCCGTCGGAAGAGGGCCCGATCTTTGAGCTGGGCGAGATCGGGCTCGCTTTCAGCGGTATAGCCGTCGGAACAGAGCCCGATGTGGGATCGGGGAAGCACCCGCAGACGCCGGTTACGGCGGGCGCGCCACCCACGGAGGGTGGGCGTGGTCACCGGCCATCTGCACCCGCGGACGGCAACGAGACCCGAGCCGGACGAACAACCGGCTCCGCTCCGGCGCCTGAACCCCAGCCGACCACCGGGCCGCACACTGCGCACAAGGCGGGCCCCCCACCCTCCCCTCCGCAGCCGGCATCTTTGCGCCCGCAGGGCGCGAGACGGCGCAACAGCCGAAAAACCACCGGCAGGGCGCGCCGCCCGCCCCCACGGGCTACGCCGGGGCCGCCAGCAGGGGGCGTGCCCGCTCGCGCAGCTCCGCGACGCGCGGCTCGTTCCCGTACGGCTCCAGCCGGTGCAGGAGGTCCCGCACGTACTCCGTCGTCCGGGCCGATGAGATCCGCCCGGCGACCTCGACCGCCTTGACCCCGGCCGCGCAGGCCGCGTCCAGGTTGCCGGACTCGAGCTCCGCGACCGCCGAGACGACGAGCCGCAGCCCGTGCGACCGGACGAACTCCTCCGTGGGCCGGGCGAGCGCCGTCTCCGTGAAGCGGCGCACCTGCCCGGGTACGCGCAGGTCGCGGTAGCACTCGGCGGCGTCCGCGGCGAGCCGGTCGTAGGAGTAGAAGCCGAGCCAGGGCGGGTCGGCGTCGCCGTCGCGGGCGCGGTCGAGCCAGGACTCGGCGGCGGCCAGGGCCGTGGCGCAGGCGGCGCTCTCGCCGGCCTTGGCGTGGGCGCGGGCCTCGACGAGGTGGAAGAAGGACATGGTGCGCGCGGTGGCGAGGCCCCGGTTGCGCTCCAGGGCGGCCTGGGCGAGGTCCACGCCCTCGTCGGCGAAGCCGCGGTAGGTGGCCTGCAGCGACATCGACGCCAGGACGTACCCGCCGAGGGGGACGTCGGCGGCGGCGCGGGCGAGCCGCAGGGCCTGGATGTAGTACCGCTGGGCGGCCTCCTGCTGGCCGGTGTCGAAGGCCATCCACCCGGCGAGGCGGGTGAGTTCAGCGGTGGCCCCGAACAGGGAGCGGCCGACCTCGTCGCTGTACGAGCCGAGCAGCAGCGGGGCCGCCTCGACCCGCAGGCACTCGGGGACCATGCCCGAACGCCAGTCGCCGCCGCCGTACTTGGAGTCCCAGCGCCGGGCGTCCTCCGCGGCCTCGCGGAGTTTGGCGACGTCGGAGTGGCCGACGTGGTGCGTGCCCGGGGCGGGGTCCTCGCGGGCGACGCGGGCGTCGGCCGGGGTTATCAGCCAGCGGGAGGCGGGCGTGACGTAGGCGCTGACGGCGAATGAGCCGGCGAGGCTCTGCCAGATGCCGCCGCCGCCCGGGCCGCGCCGGCCGGGGTCGAGCTTCCACAGGTCGGTGGCGGACTTGACGGCTTCCCCGACGTCGCGGGGGAAGGCGAGGCCCACCTCGGGCGCGGGGTCGGCGTCGGCGAGGCCGATCTCGTGCAGCGGCACGGGACGGCCGAGCTTGCTGCCAATGGCCGCCGCGATGAGGTGCGGGGCGGCGCCCTGCGGCACCATGCCCTTGGTGACCCAGCGGGCGACGGAGGTCTTGTCGTACCGCAGGGTCAGACCGCGCTGGGCGCCGAGGTCGTTGACCCTGCGGGCGAGTCCCGCGTTGCTGATGCCGGCCAGGGCGAGAAGGGTGCCGAGTTTCTCGTTGGGCCCTCGGGGTTCTTTGGTCATGACCACTACCACCTCTCGCCGTAAGCGCGAGGGCCGCGTACGCCTGCCACGCCTGTCACACCCTCTCGACGCACAACAACGGCTGGCCCGGCGCCTTTTGTGGAGGCGTGCCGGGGCCCGCCGCAGCCCGTCACCGGGCATGCGCCGTACCCCGAGCGGCCGGGACCATCGCTTCTCGGGTGAACCCAGCGTAGTTCGCCGTATCCCGCCCGTTAAGAGCTGTTGTCCCGGATGGCGAGATTCCTGCCCTGATTGCGGCCTGGCGACTCCTGCTTGTGGCGCGTGCTACCGGCGTATGCGGCTGTGCGCCCATCCGCGCGCTCTGTGCCGGTTCGGGCGGTAGGGGTTCCATGGTGGGGTGGGTTGGCCCGCGGCTCTCATGTGCGGCTATGGGGGGTAGTGGCGGGTCAGGGGGCTCCGCCACCACAATCCCCGCGGGTGGCGGACCGGTCCGGGAGGTGCGCCACGCCTCCCGGACCGCGACCCCCACACGTCGCACAACGGACGAATGCGGGCTCCCCGGACATTGACCGGAAAATGACGTTTGAAATCCGGTGGCCCGTTCCAAGTGACCTTGGTCAGGGGGGAGTTGGGCCGAACCGGCCCGCGCGTGACGCGCGGTCCGGCGCTCAACCATGTCCTCATGCGCCTCTTTGTGCGCCGCTCCGTGGCAGCATGTTCCTCGGACGGGGCGGCAGTTCGGCCTGCCGCGGGGCCGGTCGGCCACGGTGGCCCACGTTGTCCACAACCTGTGGAGGCGGCGATGCGGTGGTTGGTGGGGTGGAGCAGCGCTGCCGTGGGACAGGTTCCCGGCGTGCGCGCCGACCGCACCCTGCAGCCCGTCGGCGCCCAGCTCCTGTGGGGCGATCCCGATCCGCTGTGGATGGTCGGCGACTGGCGCCCCGACGAGGTGCGGATCGTCCACGCCGAGAACGGCTCGGTGGCCCGGCTGGCCGTGCTGGGCCGTTGCGCCGCCTCCGAAGCCGACCTGCGGGTCGGGTTGTTCGCGGCGCGCGGCGGGGCGCTGCGCCACCTGACCGCCTGGGCCGGCAGCTACACGTGCGTCCTGCAGATCGGCCGCCGCATCACGGTGCTGGGCGATCTCGCGGGCGCCCGGCCGGTGTTCCACACCCAGTGGGCGCGGGGCACGGCGTACGGCACGGCCGCGCTGCCGCTGGCCGACCTCACCGAGGCCGCCCTGGACGTGACCTACCTGGCGGCGCTGCTGGCCTGCCCCGACTCCCCCGAGGCGCTCGGCGAGGGCACCCCGTACGCCGGGGTGCGCCGGGTGCCGCCCGGGCACGCGCTCATCATGCGCGACGGGGTGCCCGAGGTCAGCGGCTACGAGCCCAGAGCCTCCCTCGCCGTCGCCGGCACCCCGTCCGCCTCCGCCGACCCGGACCGGGCGATCGCCGGGATACGGGACGCGCTGGTGGACGCCGTCCGGACGCGGCTCGCGCAGCCCCGCTTCGTACCCGATCCCGGGGAGGACCCGGCGCCGGGCATCGGCGCCGACCTGTCCGGGGGCAGCGCCTCCTCCACGCTCGCCCTTCTCGCCGCCGGGCTGCCGGGGATGCCGGGCACCCCGCTCGGGCACGGCTCCGCGGCGGGACAGCGCCTGCTGGCGGTGACCTTCAACGACCTGGCCACGGGAAGCGTCCAGGCGCGCGAGGCGGAGTTGGAGCGCGCCCGCAGCATGGCCGCCGACCCCCGGCTGCACCACGTCGTCGTGCCGGGCGGGCCGGAGTCCCTGCCGTACGCCGACCTGGAGAGCGGGCCGCTCACGGACGAGCCGGGGCCCTCGCTCATCACCGCGGAACGGCACCGGCGGCGCCTCGCGGCGGGCGGCGCCGACCACTTCGTCGGGCACGGTGCCCGGCAGGTCCTGGACGCCCATCCGGCACGGCTGGCCGACCTGTTGATGGACCGGCGGCGGCGCGGCCTGCTGCGTCCCGTCACGGCCCTGGCGCGTGCGGACGGACCCTCCGGGCGTTCGGTGTTCGTGCCCTTCACCGTGTACCGGGCGGCGCGGCGGCTGGCCCGCACCGGCTACCGGCAGGGTGTCGAGGACGCCGCCGCACGGCTGTTGGCCCGGCGCTTCGAGGAGCACGGGGGCGCGCTGGCCGCGTCCCTGGCGGCCCTCACCTGGTGCCGGCCGGGACCGGCGGCGCGCTGGCTGACCGGCGAGGCGCTGGCCGAAGTGTCGGTTCGGCTGCAGGAGGCGGCGGCCCGGCCGGGCACGACGGTGGAGCGCCCCGGTGAGCGCCGGGCACGCGCCGCGCTCGCCCGGCACGCCGCCGACCACCGGGTCTTCGAGCAGGCAGCCGAGGTGCGCAGCCAGCGGCTCCACGCGCCCTTCCTGGACAACCAGGTGGTGCGGGCCTGCCGCGCGCTGCCGGAGACGCTGCGCGTCCAGCCCGGGGCCCGCGCCACGATCCTGCGCTCGGTCCTGGCAGGCGCGGGCATCCGCGAACTGCCGCCCGGCTGGGGCGCCAACTCCCACGTCTCGACCGCCGTCGCAGTCCGCGCGGGCCTGCGGTCGGCCGTCGACGACCTGCTCGACCTCTTCGAGGCCCCGCTGCTCGCGGACGCCGGGCTCGTCGAGGCCCGCGTCGTACGGGCCGCCCTGCGCGCGGCGGCGGAGGGCGAACCGGTCCCCGTCGACGGCCTCACCGACCTGGTCGCCACGGAGGTCTGGCTGCGCCGTCTGCTGGCGCGGCGCGGCTCCTGCTGGACGGGCACGGAGGTGCCGGAACAACGCGCGGTCGCGAGCGGGGTGCAGCGGCTGTCGCTGTAGGCGGGCGGCACCGGCTGTCGCAACTGCCCCGTGCATAAGCCAATTCGGCGGCGTTCGCGCCCCATGTGTGCGCTGCCCGGGGGGATATGGACGCCGTTGCTCCACATATGTCGGCGGCTGGAAATGGACCCCGGCGCAGCCCTCCGCGCGGGTCTCCGGGACACTTTGAGCATGCGCATCCGTACCACGGTGGCGGCCCTCGCCGCCGCTGCCGCCGCGGCGACCCTCCTGGGCCTGGCCGCGAACGCCTCCGGCGCGCCCGCCGACCGGCCCGGGGTCCGCCTCTACGACGAGGCACTGGGCAGGACGCGGGAAGCCGGCGCCACGGTGTGCACCTTCTACTTCAGGGCCGAGGGCTTCGGCCCCGACCAGCCGGTCAACTGGACGGTCTCGTACGCGCGGGGCGAGGACGCGGTCGTCGGCACGCTGGTCACCGGGAGCGCGGGCACCGGGAGCAGCGACCGCGTCGTGCTCGCCGACGGCGCCTACCGGTTCCGGTGGGCCGGTTCCGACGCGAAGCCGCAGTCCTTCACCGTGGCCTGCCCGGACGGGACGGCGACGCCGTCGCCGGGCGGCGCGTCCGCGGCCCCGTCCGCGGGGGCCGTGCCCGCGGTGAGCGCGGCGGCGTCCACCGGGCCGGGCACGGGCCTGCCGGCCGCGGGGCTCACGTCCGCGTCGACCTCCACCGGCCCCTCCGACGTCACGGCCGGCGTGGCCTCCGCCCTGGCCGCGCTGGGCATCGCCGCGATCGCGGCGCTCGTCATGCTCCGGCGGCGTCCCGTCGCACCGCGCCGCCACCGCCGCGTCTCCGGCTGACGCCGCGAACCGGGGTCGTGCGTCCGGCCCGGTTCTTCGCGCGCGGGTCCGTTGCGCCCGCGGCGGGCGGGAAAGAACCCCGCCCACAACCACAAACAACCCGTACACGGACAACCGGCCCGCCCCGCAGGGCCCCGTGTCGGTGGCGTGCCCGACAATGGTGGGGCCGGAGAACGCAGAGGGCGGCGGGCACCACAGGACGGGCGGACGCGATGGCGGTATGGGACGACCTGGTCGGCCAGGACCGGGTGACGGAGCAGTTGGCCGCCGCCGCGCGGGACGCCGACGCCTTCGTGACGGCGGCAGCCGCCGGCAACGCGCTGCCGACGGCGTCGAAGATGACGCACGCCTGGCTGTTCACGGGCCCGCCCGGCGCCGGCCGGGACACCGCGGCCCGCGCCTTCGCCGCCGCGCTGCAGTGCGTGAGCCCGGACCGGGCGCTCGGCGGCGCGCCGGGCTGCGGCTTCTGCGACGGCTGCCACACGACCCTGGTCGGTACGCACGCCGACGTCGAGTTGGTCCGCACCGACCTGCTCTCCATCGGCGTCAAGGACACCCGCGACCTCGTCCGCCGTTCCTCGCTCTCGCCCGCCTCCGGCCGCTGGCAGGTGATCGTGCTGGAGGACGCCGACCGCCTCACCGAGGGCGCCGGGAACGTGCTGCTGAAGGCCGTGGAGGAGCCCGCGCCCCGGACGGTGTGGCTGCTGTGCGCGCCGTCCATCGAGGATGTGCTGCCGACGATCCGCTCGCGCTGCCGGCACCTGGTGCTGCGCACCCCGCCCGTGGAGGCCGTGGCCGACGTGCTGGTCCGGCGCGACGGCATCGACCCCGTGATCGCCGAGGCCGCCGCGCGCGCCACGCAGGGCCACATCGACCGGGCCCGCCGGCTCGCCACCGACGAGGCGGCCGGCAGCCGCCGCGCGGCCGTGCTGCGGCTGCCGCTGCGCGTGGACGACGTCGGGGGCTGCCTCAAGGCCGCGCAGGAGCTGGTGGACGCGGCGACGGAGGACGCCAAGCAGGTCTCCGAGGAGATGGACGGCAAGGAGACGGAGGAGCTGCGCGCGGCGCTCGGCGCGGCCGCCGGGGCGGGCAGCCGTATGCCGCGCGGCACGGCGGGCGTGATGAAGGAGCTCGCGGACCGGCAGAAGCGCCGGTCCACCCGTACCCAGCGCGACACGCTCGACCTGGCCCTGACCGACCTGGCGGGCTTCTACCGGGACGTGCTGGCCGTGCAGGTCGGCACGTCGGTCGCGATCGCGAACATCGAGGCGCGGGACGCCGTCGAGCGGATCGCGGCCGGCTCGCGCCCGGAGAACACCCTGCGTCGCATCGAGGCCGTGCTCGCCTGCCGCGAGGCCCTGGACCGGAACGTCGCGCCGCTGCTGGCCGTCGAGGCGATGACGCTGGCCCTGCGCGCGGGCTGACCACCGGCGTACGGGCCGACCACCGGCGTACGGGAGGGATCACCGGCGCGCGGGACGGGCCGCGCGGAGCTGCCCGCGCGCCCTTGATCATCCGGCGGACGGGTGATCGTTTGCGGTGCCCGCGCGTCGCCGCTCCCCGGTGCGCCCGGCCTTGCCGCAGGCTGGCGTGCGGTGCCCCCGGCCGCTGTCCCCGCGGGGGTGATCCCAGCGCACGGGATGCGCTTCCCCCTGCCTCCGGCGTGGGTGCCCACCCGTGCCCGAAGCGCCCTCGGGGACGTCCCGAGGTGGTGCCGCACGTGCCCGAGGTGGCCGAGGTCGTCGTTCTGTACGCGCTGCTGACTGTGGCCGGGGCCGTCGCGGTGGTGCTCGCCCGCTCGGCACTGAGGCACTGGTGGGAGCAGCGTGCGGGCCGCGCGTACGAACTGCCCGTGGAGCGGGCCGGCACCCTGCTGCGCGGGGCCGGGTCGGGCCTGGCCGCCGCGGTGGCGATCACGCTGGGGGTCTGCTTGGCGCCCGGGTCCGGGGCCCCGTCGCCCCCGCCGCCCCGCCAGGTCACCGCCGCCGGGCCGTCGCCGTCCCGGCCGTCGTCACCGCCGCGGCCGCGCCCCCGGCCGGTGCCGTCCGACCCCGTGGACGCGGGGCTGGTGCCGCCGCGCACGCTCGGTCACCCGGCCGGGGGTACGCTCCAGGAGTTGTCCGACGGCACACGGGTCTGGCTGCCCCCGCAGTACGACTACCCGGACTCCGCGGGCGTCTACTTCCCCCTGGTCGTGGCCCACATCGACCCCGCGGACCCGGATCTGTTCGCCGGTTTCGCCGCCCAGTCGCTGCGCGGCGTCGCCGACCCCTTCGTGGTGGTGCTGCCCGCCAGTTGCGACGCCGGTCCGGGCGCCGGCCCCGCCTCCGTCCCGGACGCGGTCGCCCGGCTCTACCGCGTCCTGCCGGGCCGTCCCGCGCGGGCGCTGCTGGGCGCCGACGGGGACGCGGCCTGCGTCGTACGGCAGCAGCTGACCGATCCCCGGGGCTTCGCGACGGCGATCGGCGTCTCGGGCGGCTACGAGGGGATCGACCGGTCCGGCCCGCCGCCGTACTCGTACGCCGGCGGTGGCTACGCCGGGCGTGACATGCCGCGCCCCGCGCTGCTGCTCGCCGTACCCTCCGGAGAGGAGGACGCGCGGCGCTCGGCGCTCGCCCTGCGCGGGCGGGTGCGCGGCGTGTCCGCCGAGGTCCGGGTGCTGGACGGCATCGGCCCGCGGCGGCGGCTCTTCGCCCTCGTCGCCGGGTACGCGACCGAGAAGCTCGACGGCCCGGACCGTCCCTGACGGCGCGGGCCGGAATCACCCGTACGAGGACTGTGGACGACGGTTCGCCACCGGTCGTACGGATACGCTCCAGATCATCACCACGAGGGAACCGAGGCTCCGATGCACACCCCGCGCCTGCTCCGTACCTCCGGCACCGTCCTCGCCGTCGCCGGGCTGATGATGTCCGCGTGCACCACCGGTGGCAACACCCACAGCGCCGCCGCGTCGTCCCCGGCGGGCTCGCTCGGCGGGCCGCCGCCCTCGGGCGCGGCCGCCGACGCCTACGGCAACCTCCGGCCGTACTACGAGCAGCGCCTGTCCTGGGGCGACTGCAAGGACATGCCGGGCATGCAGTGCGCCACGATGCGGGTCCCCCTCGACTACGCGCACCCGTCGGAAGCGACCGACCTCAAGCTCGCCGTCTCCCGGAAGCGGGCCGAGGACGGCGGCAAGCGGCTCGGCACCCTGCTGGTCAACCCGGGCGGCCCCGGCGGCTCCGCCATCGACTACCTGCAGTACGCGGCCTTCGGCTACCCGTCGCCGGTCACCTCGCGCTACGACATGGCCGCCATCGACCCCCGCGGCGTGGCCCGCAGCGAGCCCGTCGAGTGCCTCAGCGACAGCCAGATGGACGCCTTCGCGGCGACCGACGTCACCCCGGACGACGGCGCGGAGGTCAACGCCCTGGTCGCCGCCGACAAGAAGTTCGCCGACGGCTGCGAGCAGCGCTCCGCCAAGCTGCTCAAGCACGTCAGCACGGTGGAGTCCGCCCGCGACATGGACGTCTTCCGCGCCCTCGTCGGCGACCGCAAGCTCAACTACGTCGGCAAGTCCTACGGCACCTTCCTGGGCGCCACCTACGCCGAGCTCTTCCCGGACAAGGTCGGGCGGCTCGTCCTCGACGGCGCCGTCGACCCCTCGATCTCCGCCCTCGACGCGAGCCGCGGCCAGGCCTCGGGCTTCGAGACCGCCTTCGACGCCTTCGCCGCGGACTGCATCACCCACCGCGACTGCCCGCTCGGCACCAAGAGCACCGCTGACGCCGGGCACCGCCTCGACGCCCTCTTCAAGCAGCTGGACGGCAAGCCGCTCGGCACCGGCAGCTCCCGCAAGCTGACGGAGGCGCTGGGCACGACCGGCGTGATCGCCGCGATGTACGACGAGTCGATGTGGCCGACCCTGCGGACCGCGCTCACCAAGGCGAACAAGGGCGACGGGAGCGGCCTGCTCATGCTCTCCGACACGTACTACGAGCGCAGCGACAGCGGGCACTACGACAACCTGATGTACGCCAACGCCGCCGTGAACTGCCTCGACCTGCCGCCGGCCCTGTCCGGGCCGCAGGCCGCCGAGCAGTCCGTGTCCGCCTTCACCGCCGAGTCCCCGCACTTCGGCAAGAACCTGGCGTGGTCCAGCCTGATCTGCACCTACTGGGCCGTCCCGCCGACCGGCAAGCCCCACCGCATCGAGGCCACCGGCGCCGACCCCATCCTCGTCGTCGGCACCACCCGCGACCCGGCCACGCCGTACGCCTGGGCCAAGTCCCTCGCCGGCCAGCTCGACTCCGGCGTGCTGCTCACGTACAACGGCGACGGCCACACGGCGTACGCCCGCGGCAGCAACTGCATCGACGCGGCGGTCAACCGCTACCTCCTCGACGGCACGCCCCCGGTCGACGGCAAGAGCTGCTGACCCCCGAGGGGCCCCGGCCGACCCCGGCCGCACGTCGGCGGACCCCGGTCGCACCCTG
Organism: Streptomyces sp. NPDC005722; assembly: GCF_040630935.1. Classification (NCBI taxonomy): domain Bacteria; kingdom Bacillati; phylum Actinomycetota; class Actinomycetes; order Kitasatosporales; family Streptomycetaceae; genus Streptomyces; species Streptomyces sp. NPDC005722. The sequence continues at coordinate 278,211 of NZ_JBEXYN010000006.1, read as the reverse complement.
GTCAGGGGCCCCTCGAGAACTGTGTAGACTTGTGCCCGCTGCCGATGCCAAGCTGTCCCGGCAGCCTGCCGCCTTAGCTCAGTTGGCCAGAGCGACGCACTCGTAATGCGTAGGTCAAGGGTTCGATTCCCTTAGGCGGCTCAAACCGAAACCCCAGGTCGGACCTTTCCGACCTGGGGTTTCTTCGTTCAGCGGATGCGGCGGCGGTGGCGCGATCGGGCCGCGCGGGTGTCGGCGGTCTCAGTTCTGGTCTCAGTGGGGCCCGTATCGCGGTCTGTGGGAGCGGGTGCGAAGAACTCGCCCATGCGCCGCATGGCGTCCTTCGACAGGTGGGATCGGCCCTTCACATAGCGGCGGGTCTGGCTGATCTGGGTGTGCCGCAAGATCTCCATGATCGTGGTCATGTCGACCCCGAGCTCGTTCAGGATCGTGCCCGCTGTGTGGCGGCTTCCGTCGTACAGGCGACGGTCGTCGATCCCAGCCTCGGTGAACAGCTCCTTGAACTCTCCGTAGTCGGCGCGCGGGTCAAGCGGGCGTCCGTCCGGCCGCGAGAACACGACGTGATGTTCCTCCCAAAGCTCGCCGGCCGCCGTTCGCATCGCCTCTTGTCGGGCTTTGTGATCTTCCAGGAATGGGATGAAGACGGGTGGGATCGGGACGGCGTTCCGGCTCTTCTTTGTCTTGGGGCGAGTGAAGACGAGACCGCCCTCCTTGCGTTTCGGGCAGGCGCTCGCGTGTCGCGTGCACGTCTTGGCGCAGGGCTTCGGACAGCCGCGCGTGTAGGCCTTGTGCATGGTGCAGCCGGATGGGCACGGCTCGAAGCGGTGGAGGCGTTCTCCGCACGCGTGCGGGTCGTCACATCCGTGTCGCCACGTGAGGCGCCGACTGGAAGCACTGTCGCTGGCAGCTTGAGCAATGTGGTCCTCAATACAGGACCAGGGGGACCTGTGTCGGTAGAGCCCTATGCGGTCGGCGCACGACGCTGCGAGGCCGGGCACATGCTGCCAAGGTCCAAGGCGGTTACTCACTGCCGGCACGCGGCCCGATGACCTGCGGGCGACCGCCCCTGCGGACTGCTCCGAAGGGCCATCAGATCCCGTCCTTTCGAGTACCCTGTGTAGTCCGCTTCGTGAGACTTCGGGGGATGCCTTGATTCTGCAGGTGGATTTGGTTGGCGACGAGGCAGGCGACGAGCTGCGCCGGTTGCAACAGTGGCTTTGCAAGGACGAGGACCTTAGACACGTCTCCATCACTGCGAAGCAGGCACCAGTACAGAACGGCGACATGGGCCCCGTGCTGGAAGCACTCCAATTGCTGCTTGAGCCGCAGGGTGTCTTGGCGGCAGTCGCGGCATCGTTGGGGACTTGGGCCAGTACCCGACGCAAAAACGTGCGTATTCGCGTGCGCAGTGGTGACAAAGAAGTCGAGATCGACGTGTCCCGTCTTTGTGACCCGGACGACGTCGCCATTCGTATTGTGCGCGAGTTGGATGGCCGATGAATACCCCTCTTCCATCCATCACATCTGGGCGCGCGGTATTGATTGGCACCGCCGCGTACTCCTCGCTGGATCTTGGTGAGATTCCCCATTCTTTAAGAAATATTCGTAGTCTTAGAGACATACTCACTGACCCAGAACTGAGCGGATTCGCACAACAGGATGTGACCGTCGTAGGGGACCCGCGCAGTCCCGAAGACATCATGCGACCCATCGCTACGGCGGCAGGTGAAGCACAGGACGTCTTGCTCGTCTATTACAGCGGCCATGGCCTCCTCGCGGGCGATAACAGTGATTTGCACCTCAGCCTTACAGGTAGCGAACCGGATGCGCCGTGGACTAGTCTCCCTTTCTCCTATCTGGCAGGTGTGGTCAAACAAGCTCGCGCCGCCGCTAAGATTGTAATTTTGGATTGCTGTTACAGTGGCCGAGCTCACGCCGATCTCATGGGGGATCAGGCGCAACTAGTCAAGAATCAGTTGGCTGTTGAGGGTTTGTACTGTCTTACTTCCGCCCCGGAAACAAAACGCTCGAAGGCGCCTGTAGGCGATGAGTACAGCGCCTTCACGGGCCATCTGCTGGCTGCTATGAAGGAAGGCATCCCTAGCGTCGGCCCCGTTCTGCGAATGAGTGACCTTTACGGTGAAGTGCGTAGTCGGATGAGATCGACTTCATTTCCTTTGCCTGAGCAATGCAACAAAAAGGACGCCGGCTCCTTCCCGCTTGTCCGTAACAAATCACACTCATTTGCGATCATTGAGTCCCCATTGCTTAATTTGGACTTCAGTCGCTCCCGTGCTGTCGTGGTTGGCTGTGCCGAGTATGAAAGCGAGGAATTGCAACAGCAGCCCGCGTGTCGAAATGACGCCCATAAGTTTCGCGAAATTTTACTTGACGCAGAAATCTTTGGATTTGAATCTGAACATTGCTCTTTGGTTATTGACCCGGCGACTCCGTCTGACCTTCTGGAGCCGCTTGAGGACGCGGCTGGAGAAGCCGAAGACATCCTCATCATCTACTACTCGGGTCGCACTGCTCTCTCCGAAGAGGGGACCTTGGAGTTCTGTACGCGCAATACCCGACTGAATCGCCTTGCTTCTACCGCCATTTCGGCGTCGCTCATAGCTCGCATTGTCGAGAGATCACGTGCCCGTGAGCACGTTATTATTGCGGACGTGTGTATGGGGGGTAGGCTCACTGATTCCTTTACTTCTGTGCGTAACTGTAGTGTCCTCAGTGGAACTGGTAGACTTGAACACTCAGTTATCGAGGGTGACCATAGTTTGTTCACCAGAAAGCTGCTGGCGACGCTGAAGGCAGGAATTCCGGGAGCTGCGCCCCACCTCAACGTGCTTGACGTCTTTCAAGAAGTGAGGCGTCACGGCGATGGCGATTCTCCGTCGCCGACCTTCTCGCTGAACGGTGTTAGTCAAGTTCGTTGCCTATTGCGCAATCGATCTGAAGCTGCCGCGCTGTCTGCTCCCCATCATTGCCTCATGACTGCCTAATCAGACCGCATCCCGGCAAGGGCCAGGGCCGGAGGTGCCTTCCGGTGCTGGCATTGGTGGACCACAGTGGACGGGCGGCAGTTAGTGTGGCTATTACCGGTTCCTGGCAGATGGCTACCGTGAGAGGCGCCCCTACTCGCCAGCTGGAGGCGACACCACATGAGCATCGGCGAGCGCATCCCGTTCTGCTGAAAGCGCCGGGGTTATACGGAAGAGGTACTAGCCGGCCTAGCTAGGCGCGGCATCGCTAGAGCGGGGACGGGATGGCCGGGCAGACTCCGGTGAGCTGACGCCTGTGCTTCTGTTTGGAGGCTCAGCTCCGCCTTGGCTTCGTGCTGTCGTTGAGGTGGGAACGTGCGGCGACGGTGAACGCAGAGATCTCATTTACTAGGTCTAGATGTGCATTGTGATGCCCGTGAAGGGGGCGCCCTTCAATTACGTCGAAGATGGTGTCGGGAATCTCGCCGCGGAGGGCCCCGACATATACGTTGTGGGCGTGGTTCTCGATTAGCTGTGCGATCTCTGAGATGTGTTCGGGGCCTTCGAGGTTGACAACGGCCGCCGCTAGGCGCAGGGGCTCCGTAGATAGTTCGGCGCGGATGCTTAAGGCGCGTTCGTCGACTTCCTCTCTCCTTGCTCCGGACAGTCTGGACACGCCTAACTGGTCGCAGGCTTGTAGCACGCAAGTCCCCCAGTTAGCGCGGCGAGCATAGCTGTTGGCTTCTGCGAGAAGGGCGGCGTAGGCGTCCCGTTGGTGTTGGCGTCGTACCGCGTCAACGGGGCCGCTGTAGGCCCCTCGACCTTGGATACGACCAGCACCGTATGCGGCCGCGGCCGCTAGCAGTGCGACGGGGCTGGATATGAGAGTTGCTGCTACGGCAGGGTCCATGAAGCGTGATCTTCCCCCCTTTGCGCGGACAGGTGAAGTCCTTGGCGGCGTGACATCGAACGGTCCGGCACGCGGGCCAGACAGCGTGTGATGCCTCCGGGTTGGGGTCGTCGCTGATGGCGAGTTGCTGCCTCGAGCCACCTCAGGATCGGCTTGAGGGTTTGTGCCGGGGAACTGCTTCAGGGAGTAAATGTCACTATCTTGTCCCAGTTCACCGTTCAGCGCGATACTGGCGAATTATTACGTGTGTGATGTCTGGCATGGTTGAACCGATTGGCGCGGCGGCGTCGGGTCTTGGGCGCGCTGCTGGCACGGCGTTGGGGAAGGCCTTCGTGGCCAACGGGCGGACGCGACTTGGCGGGCGGGAAGAGCGAAGGGCGGTGTACGCCCACTTCCAGAGTTGTGTGATCAATGCCTTCGTGGCGACGTATCGGCATTGTGAATGGGCGTATCTGCGGTATACACCGCTCTTCTATGCATCACAACGTAAATCTGCGGATCGCGCACTTGATGCGCATGCGGCGATGCAGGACGCTCTGGCCGAGCTGATGCTAGTTGGCAACGACAAGCCGCGTCGGGCCGGTTTCGAAGCCGCCTTGGCGGTGGTGGCGGTGGACATCAGGCGCGGACCCAGGGCGCGTGTCAACACAGCGAACGCTGAAGAGTTCTGGGGGCATGTAGAGGCCTACGTCGAGGCATGCCAGGAAGATCTCTGGTACCTGCCCCGATGGTGGCAGATCTGGCGTCCGGCCTGGTGGTCGGCACGGTGGCGGTCGGTAAGAACCCGCCGAGCCGGCCACCGGTCCGGAGTTTCCGCTCCGGAGCAGGCATCTCACCAACCCTCGGCAAAACGAGGCGGATGACCGGCTTGCAACTGCCCGAGTCTCGGGTGGTGCTCTAGCACTTGACCGGAGGATGGTCGGCTGCCGACCTGAATCCGCCGGCTGGTGGAGCGGATGCTGACGGCAGAAGGTGACGGCAACAGTGCTGCATCTACAGGCATCTCGGTGGTTCGTAGAGGATTGAACTGCGGCCCCGTAGGGCCTACTGGGGAGCGCGCCCACGCGGCGGAATGAACTTGTAAGGCGAGGGTTAGGGACTGTCTCCTTGAAACGCTATGGGCGCCATTCCTGCTGGTAGGCGGGGTGTTCGGCGTATGACTGGCCAAGGACTCGCAGCGCGTATGCCAGGCCGGCCGAGCGGGAGTCCCGGGGGCCCATGGCTTTGTAGTCGTTCGCCAGTTGCTCGATCAGATCGAGCATGGGGAGGTGGCTGTCGAGAAGAGCCTCGCCGCCCAGGGTGCCGGCCACGTAGGCGTAGGCATGGTTGTCGTCCATGATGCGTGCGACGAGGAACCCCACAAGATCGTCCATGTGGCCATCCTCGCGGGCAAGGTGCTTCGGCGGTCAAGCGTCGCGCGCAGAACCCCTTGACGTCGGCTCCGCCGACCGTGGACGGCGGCGGAGCCGGTGATCGTGCACCTCAAGAGGGCTCGAAGTGCCGCTGCGCGGGCTACCCCTGAGACAGCGTGCCCTGATCCGTCTCCCACAGGGAGAGGCCGCGTCGAATGTCCTCACGGGTGTACGGCATCGGCGGGAAGCCTTCCACGGTCATCACGTAGTTCTCGGACGCGCCAGGCACCTTGAAGAGGAAGTCGAGTTCGCACGTCTTGAGGCTGTCTTCGATCCCGTAGGTATAGGCCGGCTTGAGCCGGGAGGTGCCGAGAATCTCACCATCGCCATCCGTCACACGGACCTCGGCCCCGGCCTTGACCTTGGAGCCGGGCGGAGGTGTACACGGCTTGCCGATGTCGGGACCCTTGCCGTCGGTGGACAGTTCGACCTTCACCCTCCCGCTGATGGCGAGAGTCACGGCGGATGGCGTGGCACTGGGCGCCGCTTCCTTCGAGTCCTCGCCTGTGCCGGAGCACCCGACGAGCCCCGCCATGCCAAGTGCCAGGCCGCAGACCCACAGCTTTCTCATGTGCTTCCCACCCCTCGTGACCTGCGGCGGAATCTCCAGAGCAGGTAGCACGCACCCTACCGATGACCTCATAGCTACTTAGGGGCCGGCCGACGATGGACCATCGCAACTCGGCATGAGGGGTCGGTCCTGGTCTCAGTTGGAGTCTCAGTCGACGCCAGTTCCGGGGCGGTTCGCATCTGTCCACCGCCATCCGACAGGGGGGCTGACCGGGGATGCAGCCTTCGTGACGGACACCCGTGGACGCCTCCAGACCAAGGTCGGACAACTCGTAATGCGTAGGTCAAGGGTTCGATTCCCTTAGGCGGCTCAACGGAGAAGGGCCAGGTCAGCGTCTCTGACCTGGCCTTTTCTCATTTCCTTGATCGGCTTATCCAGCCCGCGGCCCGGCAGGGTGTGTACGGCACCCGGAGGGGGCCGCCGCCTCTGCGCGGAGCACTCAGGCGCAGGCGCTGTGCACTTGACGCGGTGTGAGGCCGGCGAAGTCCGTCTTCGAACGGCTTTCCGGTCGAAATGCACCTCATGTGACAAAATACTTTCTATGGCCACCTTGTTCTCGCGCATCATCGCCGGTGAGCTACCTGGACGCTTCGTCTGGCAAGATCCAGAAATCACCGCGTTCCTCACCATCGCACCATTGCGGCCTGGACACACTCTTGTTGTGCCCCGTCGTGAGGTCGACCGGTGGACAGATGTCGACGGGGCTCTCCTGGCTCGTTGTTTCGAGGTGGCCCAGGCCATTGGGCAAGGGGTGCGGCGGGCCTGGAATGCTCCGCGAGCAGGGTTGATCATTGCGGGATTCGATGTGCCTCATCTGCACATACATGTCGCTCCCGTGTGGGACATGTCCGACTTCGAGTTCGGCAAGGTAAGGCCGGAAGAAGATCAATCAGCTCTGGATGAAGCTGCGGTAAAGCTCCGCGTCGCCTTGCTTGATCTCGGTTATGAACAGGCTCGGGACACCGGATCAGAACGGTGAATTCGCGGGCGGCGCGGCGGGACCGCGGCGCCCAGGAGCCGGCCCCCGCTTTCATGCCTCGACTGTGCCTGTACCCGATGACCTGCACAGACGATGAAAATGCGTAGGTCAAGAGTTCGATTCCCTTGGGCGGCTCCGCAGCGAAGGGCTGCCAACGCCCGCACGCCTCAGGCCCGTTGCCCGCGCGGTGTTGCCGGGCGTCCGGTCGCTGCGTCCGTTCACGTGTCGCGGGCCTGGTGAGGGGTCCGGTTCGTGTCGCGGCGGTAGGTGTAGAGGACGAAGCCCGGGTGGAACCTGCCGAGTTTGTCGTACAGCGCGCGGGCCGGGGCGTCCTCAAGGGTGTTCCAGTAGAGGCCGGGTGAGTGGTGCTGTTCGGCGTCCCGCGCGACCCACTCGATCAGCGCCGTGGCGACACCGCGCCGCCGGACGTCCGGGTCCACGAACAGGTCAGCCAGGTAGCACTTCCCGGCGTACCAGACGCTGGCGTGGAACAGGTAGTGCGCGATGCCGACCAGCTCGCCGTCCAGCCGGGCCGCGATCCCGCGTATCCGCTCGTCGTCGATCAGGCGCCGCCAGGTGCGTTCGTAGCTGTCGTCGTCCCTTTCGACCCCGAAGTACGTGTCCTTGCCGCGGGCCAGTGCCTCCCAGCGGGTGCGGTCCGACGCGGTCAGGAAGCCGATCTCCACCATGGCGCCCATCCTGCCCCGCGGGCGCCCCGGTGACTCCGTCCGCGCTTTGACCGGACCCACGGGTCCGGTTACGGTTGACGGCAATCGGACCCATGGGTCCGCTTAAATTCCCGTACGTAGGAGGAGCGCGATGATCGACAATCCGACGGCCCTGGTCACCGGTGCCAACAAGGGGCTGGGCCGGGAGACCGCCCGCCGGCTCGCCGCCGCGGGGGCGACCGTCCTGCTGGGCAGTCGCGACCTCCGGCGGGGCGAGGCCGCCGCCGCCGAACTGGCCGCCGGGGGCCTGCGGGTCCTCCCCGTCCAGCTGGACGTCACCGACGTGGACGGCGTCGAGCGGGTCGCCGCACGCATACGTGAGGAGTTCGGGCGGCTCGACATCCTGGTGAACAACGCCGGCGGGATCGTCGAGTCCCCCGCGCTGAGCACCACGGCGGCGGACCTGCGGGCCACCTACGAGACCAATGTCTTCGGCGTGGTCACGGTCACGCACGCGATGCTGCCGCTGCTGGCCGCTTCGGCCGCCGCGCGCGTCGTCAACGTCTCCAGCACCACCGCGTCGCTGACGGTGACCAGTGAGCCGGGCACCCTCTACGCCGACGCCGACCACATCCTGCCCTACGCGTCCTCGAAGGCCGCGCTGAACATGCTCACCGTCCAGTACGCCCAGGCGTTCCGGCGGGAGCCGGCGTACGCGCACGTGAAGATCAACTCGGCCTCGCCCGGGCTGACCGCCACCGACCTCACGCACAACGCCGGCTCCCGGACGGTCGAGCAGGGGGCCGCGATCATCGTGGAGCTGGCCACGCTCCCGGACGACGGACCCAGCGGCGGCTACTTCAGTGAGGACGGCCCCGCCCCCTGGTAGGGCCGCACCCCTGGGACGGCCCGCCCGGACGGCCGTCGCGCGCAGTACGTTCGTCCCATGGGCAACCCGATCGTGAACCTGGACCAGTCCGACGCGTGGAACGGGTACGAGGGCCGCCACTGGGCGACGTACCCCGAGCGGTACGACGCGCTCAACGACGCGGTGAACGACCACCTGCTCGACGACCTCCCGGTCGTGGCGGGCAGCCGGGTGCTGGACGTGGGCTGCGGGACCGGGCGCGTGGCGCGGCTCGCCGGCCGTCGCGGCGCCACGGCGCTCGGCGTGGACCTGTCGGAGCCGATGCTGCGCGAGGCGGTCGCCGCCGCGGAGCGGGAGGGCCTGGCCGGCGTCGCCTTCGTCCGGGGCGACGCACAGGTGCACCCGTTCCCCCCGGAGGGCTTCGACGCGGTCGTGAGCCGCTTCGGGGTGATGTTCTTCGCCGACCCCGTCGCCGCGTTCGCCAACCTCCGGCGTGCGCTGCGTCCCGGCGGGCGGCTGGCCTTCGTGGCCTCGCGCGGCCACCAGGCCATGGACCAGACGAAGATCTACCGGGCGATCGGGACCGTGGTGCCCGTGCCCGACTTCGCCGGTGACACCGGGCCGGCCTCCTTCGCCGACCCCCGGCACACCGAGAAGGTCCTGACCGGGGCGGGCTTCGCCGGGGTGACCTCGACGGCGGTGGACGTCCCGCAGGTCTGGGGGAGGGACGCCGAGGACGCGGCCGACTTCCTCATGGGCTGGGGGCCCGTGCAGTACTGGCTCCGCGAGGGCGGGGCCGACGAGGCGGCCCGCTCCCGTGCCCGGGACGCCGCGCTGGACGCCTTCCGCGGCTTCACGACCGCGGACGGCGCGGTCGTGCTGACCGCCCGCCTCTGGCTCGTGACCGCGGAGCGCCCCTGAGCCGCCGCCGGCCCCCTGGCGGTGTGACCTCCGCCTCGTCGCACCCATCCCCGGCCCGGGCCTGTAATCGTCCGCGCCCGGCCGGACATTCCCCAGTGAAAGCCTGTTCAGGGAGGGAAGGGTGCGCATGACGGCACGTGAGGGTCCGCGAGGGCGCGAGATGGTGGAAGAGTGGTACGAGGCCCACGCCGACCGGGTGATGGGCTACCTGATGCACCGCACGGATCGCGAGACCGCGCAGGACGTGCTCTCCGAGACCTTCCTGCTGGCCTGGCGCAAGCAGCGGTCCGTACCGGACGACGCGTTGCCCTGGCTGCTGGCGGCGGCACGCCGGCTGCTCGCCAACCGGGTGCGGTCGGACGTACGGCGGCAGGCGCTCGCGGAGCGGATATCCGCGGTGATGGACCGTGCTCCGCAGGAGGTCTTCGAGGACCGCATAGGCGACCGCGAGCACGTGTTCCGGGTGCTGATGGCGCTGTCCGAGGCCGATCGCGAAGTGCTGCTGCTCACCGGCTGGTACGACCTGAGCGCGCAGCAGGCGGCCAAGGCCCTGGGCTGCACCAGGGCGGCGTACACGCTGCGGCTCCACCGGGCCCGCAAGAGGTTCCGCGCGGCCCTGGAGCGTCGTCCCGCACCCTTCACCCCGCTCGATTCGGAGGTACACGCATGACGAACGACCCTGTCCTGGACGCCGTCCGGGAGTTGCGTCCGCAGGGGGCCGAGGGCTGGACGAGGTCGGAGGCCGGACGGGAGACGCTGCGCTCCGTGCTGGACCAGGCGGCGACTCCGCGGGCCACGGGACGGCGGTCGCTGCGGGTCGCCGTGGCCGGCGGCGCGGCCGTGGTCGCGCTGGCCGGGGGCGGTGTCGTGGCCGTCGCCGGGGGGATGCCGTGGGGTGAGGACGCCGGCGGGAAGATGATGTGCGCCCGGACGCTGGCGCGTGGCGCCGACCTCTCCGGTCTGCCGTCGGACGCGGTCAAGGAGTTCGACCCGAAGGACCCGGGCGCGGTGTGCGCCGGGCGCTGGAAGGAGATGTGGGGGCCGTCCGAGCCCGTCCCCACGTCCTTCGCCGCCTGCTACTACCCCGGCGGCGCCGGCAAGGTCGTCTGGCCCGCCGACGGCCTCGGCCAGGACCAGGCCTGCGCCCGCATCGGGGCCCGGCCCATCCCCGCGGGATAGCCCGCGGCGGTTGCCGCGGAGCCCCCTCGCACTCCGTGGCCCGGGAGCCGGGAAAGCGACGACGGTGAGTCGCCGGGAGTCGCTCCGGGAGTGCTCCGGATGTTTTTCCGGATGTCGCGGACATTCGTCCCTCTGCTGACACATCGCCTCTTCCCATCCGTACTCGTTGACACGGCAACGGCCGGACGCGGCGCCACGGCGCCGCGTCCGGGACTCAGGAGACGAGGGAAGGCGCGCATGAACGTCAGTGCTCACATCGAGGCCGTCTACGCGGACGTCTGCCGGCGCGACGCCGGCGAGACGGAGTTCCACCAGGCGGTGGGGGAGGTGCTGCGCTCACTGGCGCCGGCGCTGGAGCGGCACCCGGAGTACCTGGACACCCGGATCGCGGAGCGGATGTGCGAGCCGGAACGGCAGGTGATCTTCCGGGTGCCGTGGGTGGACGACCAGGGCCGCGTGCGGGTCAACCGGGGCTTCCGGGTGGAGTTCAGCAGCGCGCTCGGCCCGTACAAGGGGGGTCTGCGCTTCCACCCGAGCGTCGACCTCGGCATCGTGAAGTTCCTCGGCTTCGAGCAGATCTTCAAGAACGCGCTGACCGGCCTCGCCATCGGCGGCGGCAAGGGCGGCTCCGACTTCGACCCCAAGGGCCGCTCCGACGGCGAGGTCATGCGTTTCTGCCAGTCGTTCATGACCGAGCTGCACCGGCACCTCGGCGAGCACACCGACGTGCCGGCCGGGGACATCGGCGTGGGCGGCCGGGAGATCGGCTACCTCTTCGGCCAGTACAAGCGGATCACCAACCGCTTCGAGGCGGGGGTCCTGACCGGCAAGGGCGTCGCCTGGGGCGGCTCCCACGCCCGTACCGAGGCGACGGGCTACGGCGCGGTGTACTTCGCCGCCGAGATGCTGGCCACCCGCGGGCAGGGCTTCGAAGGGCGCCGGGCGGTGGTCTCCGGCTCGGGCAACGTCGCCGTCTACGCGATCGAGAAGGTGCACGCGCTGGGCGGCTCGGTGGTGGCCTGCTCGGACTCCGGCGGCTACGTCGTCGACGAGGACGGCATCGACCTCGAACTGCTCAAGGAGATCAAGGAGGTGCGCCGGGCGCGGCTGTCGGCGTACGCGGAGGCCAAGCCCTCGGCGCGGTACTCCGAGCGCGGCTCGGTCTTCGACGTGCCCTGCGACGTCGCGCTGCCCTGCGCCACGCAGAACGAACTGGACGGGCAGGACGCCGGGACGCTGGTGAAGAACGGCGTGCTGGCCGTCGCCGAGGGCGCGAACATGCCGTGCACCCCGGAGGCGATCGAGGTGTTCCGGGAGGCGGGCGTCCTCTTCGGTCCGGGCAAGGCCGCCAACGCGGGCGGCGTGGCGACCTCGGCGCTGGAGATGCAGCAGAACGCGTCCCGTGAGCGGTGGACCTTCGAGGAGACCGAGGCCCGCCTCGCGCAGGTCATGCGCGACGTCCACACCCACTGCCGGGCCACCGCCGCGGCGTACGGCGGCACGCCGGACGACTACGTCCTCGGCGCCAACGTCACCGGCTTCCTGCGCGTGGCGGAGGCGATGACGGCGCAGGGCGTCGTCTAGGGCTTGCCCCAGGCCGCGCCCTCCACGCGCCGGTGCCCTCCCGCGCGCCATGCGGGAGGGCACCGGCGTGCCCGGGGGTGGTGATCAGGAGGCGCCGCCGCCCATCACACGGGCGAAGGCCGCCGGGTCGGTGTCGTAGCCGTGGACGCCGGGCCTGAAGCGCCACTCGCCGGTGTCACCGCGGCGGAACTCCCCGACGGTGGCCGCCGTCGCGGCGGCGACCTCGCCGAGGTCGGAGGCGGCGAGGTCGGTGTGGCCCTCGACCACGCGCACGCCCGTCCCCGCGATGTCGCCGAAGGTCATCCGGCCGTCGCGCTGCTGCACCACCACGCCGACGACGACCCGCTGGTAGGCGGCGCTGAGGCGGTCCAGCTCCAGGGTCATGACCTCGTCGAAGCCCAGCCCCTTGCCCGTCTTGCTGTCGCGGTTGAGCGTGATGGTGCCGTCCGGGGAGCGGCTGTCGAAGTGGACGAGGTACACCGGGGCGCCCTGCGGGTCGGCGGAGCTGTAGGTCGCCGCGACTATGTCCAGGTCGCTGGCGGGCGCGCCGGCGGGACTGGGGTCCCATTTGAGCCGGACCTCGACCTTGGCGATGCCCTTGGTGACGCTGCTCACAGGCTGGCTCCCCTTGCTTCCGGCTGGTCGGGTGCGGCTGTCACGGAGAACGCCCTTTCGTCTGGGGTCAGTTGGGGGACGACCGCGCGCCGCGCGCCCGTCCGAGGCGGCAACGAACGAGGGCGATCCCGGATTCCTGGCAACCGAACCGGTGTCCCACCCGGTTCGAGCGGATGTGAGGCTGCTCGGAGCACGGACAGGGACGCGATGGCAAGGACACCACGGTGAGGGATGCGGAGACGGACTTCGAGGAGTTCGTCGCCGCGCGCGGGCCGCGGTTGCTGCGGGTCGCCTGGCTGCTGACCGGCGACACGCACCTGGCGGAGGACCTGCTGCAGACCGTCCTGGCCAAGGTCTGGCCGAGGTGGCGGAACATATCCGGGGAGAACCCGGAGGCGTACGTGCGCAGGGCCCTGGTGAACACGGCCTCCTCCTGGTGGCAGCGCCGCTGGCGCGGCGAGCTGCCGCACGGCGAGGTGCCGGACACGGTGGCGACGGCGGCGGAGGACCCCTTCGCCTCGGTCGACCTGGAGCAGTCGCTCGCGGTGCTGATACGCCGGCTGCCGGCGCGGCAGCGGGCGGTGGTCGTGCTGCGCTACTTCGAGGACCTGAGCGTCGACGAGACCGCCGAGGTGCTCGGCTGCCGGCCCGGCACGGTGAAGAGCCAGGCGGCCAAGGCGCTGACCATGCTGCGGGGGCAGCTCGCGGCCGTGCCGAGCCTGGCGAGGGGCGGTGAGCGGTGAGCGGTGTGAACGCGGAGCGTGAGCCCGGGGGCGGGCGGAGACGTGAGCGGTCGCGGGGGCGTGAGCCCGAGCCCGAGTTTGTGCGTGAGCCCGAGTCGGAGGAGGAGTGGGAGCTCAGCGTGCTGCTGGAGCGCGTCGTGCCGCAGACACCCGCACCCCAGGACCGGATGACGCAGATCAGGCGGCGCGTGCGGCGGCGCAGGAGGCGCCGGGTCGCCGCGGGGGCGGTCGCCGTGCTCGGGGGTGCCACCGCGGCGGCGGTGGTGGCCGCCGCGCTGCTGGGGCCCGCGGATCCGGTGGCGCCCCGGGGGCAGCGCATCCTCCCCGCCGCGTCGCCCACCCGTTCGGCCCCGGGCCCGACGTGGGCGCCGACGCCGACGCGGGCGCCTGACGCGGGTGCGGCGGGGGGTGCGGCGGCGGGGGGTACCGACTCGGTGTACGCGTACGTCACCCTGGACGCCCTGTCCGGGCTGGGGCTCAAGCTGCCCGGCACGGGCTGGAGGTCGCTCGTGACCGCTGCCCCGGACGGTCTGGTGGTCGGCTTCGTCGGCGCGCAGCCGCTGCGGGAGCGGGGCGGGTGCACCAAGCCGGAGATGGTCGCGTACTCGGCCTGCCCGCCTGTGGACGCGGTCGCCGAGGGCGGGGTGCTGATCGCCTTCCGGCAGATGGAGGAGCCCGCGGGCGGCAAGTTCGGGCCGGGGCGGTTCGTGGTGAAGGGGCTGACGGAGGCGAGCGGGGGGTGCCGGGCGCTCGGCGGGCGGAACGAGCTGACGGCGTGGGGGGAGGACCCGGACGCCACGTCCTCCGTCGGGCTCATGGTCAGGGCGTGCTTCAGCCGTCCGACGAAGGGCGCGGTGGATGCGGTCGTCGCGAGTTTGCGGGGGGCGAGTTACGCGGCGCCGGCTCGCTAGTGCGTCTGGCTGCGCCGGGCTGCCCGGTTGTTGCGTGCGGGTTGTTTGCGCCTGCGGCGGGCTGTTCGCCCGCCCTCCCGCCCGATTGCCCGGCGCGATTGGTGCGGGTCTCGCACGTCGTTGTGGGGTCGGCGCCGCGCCGGCGCACGTCCTCAACGCTCGCGGTTTACGCCAACATTCTTGGGCGCCGCGTGCGCCGCTCGTCGTTTCCGGGCGCACCCCGACACACCCCCTCCTGCCGGTTTGCGCGCACAACGGCCGGTGGGGGTATGAGGGCAGTCCGGGGCGCCCCGAACCGCCCCGTGACCCCCTACGGCCCTACGGTTCAAGCCCACATCATTCGGCACCGAATCCCACCGCTCCTCTCCCCTCCGGCCGGTGTGGCCGCATTACGGCCGGTGGCGGGGGGAACGTAGGCAGTACGGGGTTGTCGCCCACGTCTGCGTCGGGTGCCGTCCCTCCCGTTGGGCGGCGCCGTTCTCGCGTGGGCGATGACAGCCGGTGAGGGATGCATCGGACACGTGCGGTGCCCCCGGACTGACTTCTGACCACCCAGCCCCGCGACTGCGGGTGCTTCGGGGGCGCGGTCGGGCGGTCGGCGGGAGATCGGGCCCACTTTCAGCGTCATAGCCGTTGGAACAGGGCCCGTTGTCGGGTCGGGGAATCACCCGCAGACGCGGGTTACGGCGGGCGCGCCACCCACGAACGGTGGGCGTGGTCACCGGCCATCTATACCTGCGGACGGCAACGAGACCCGAGCCGGACGAACAACCGGCCCCGCTCCGGCGCCTGAACCCCAGCCGACCACCGGGCCGCAGACTGCCGACCGGCCCCGGCCCCCCGCCCTCCCATCCGCAGCCGGCGCTGTGCGCCCGCAGGGCGCGAGACGTTGGTCGCTGTCGATACGGAGGGGGTGGGGGAGTTGGGGGCACCCCCGGCCGAAGGCTGGGGGAAGGCGGGAGGGTGGGGGAGAAACCCAACCGCAACCACCGCGGCGCCGCACGCGACAACCCCGGGGGCACAAACGCGGGCCCGGGTGTTACATTGCAAGGGCACGACTGTGCGCCACGTTTGGCGCCGGTGCCTCCGCGTGACCGCTCAACGGTCCGCTCCCGCAGCCCGCTGCGGTCGATGTTCCCGTTCGCCCGCGCCTCGCGCCCGCGAACTCTCCCGAGGCCCAAGCCTCTTCTGCCGCGCGTTTCGCCGGCCGGCTGTTTCGCCGCCGTGCGCGCCCTTCCTCCGAGGACCCCGTATGTCCACAACCCTCAGCACCCCCGCCCCCACCCCCACCCGAGAACGACTCGTCGCCGTCGCCGGTGTCCTCGACATCGAGGGCGGCCGCGGCTCCCTGCGGACCGCCGGTTACGCGCCGGGGCCGCGGGACGTCACGGTGCCGCCGGAGGTGATCCGGCGGCACGGGCTGCGCAAGGGCGACGCAGTCGAAGGCGTGGCCACGCCCGGCCGTTCGGGTGCCCTCGTGCGGGCCGAACAGATCGGTGGGCGTCCCGTCGAACAGGCCCGCGCACGGCGGCACTTCGCGGACCTGACCCCGCTGCACCCGTCCGAGCGGCTGCGCCTGGAGTGCCCGAGGGGCGGCCTGGCGACCCGGGTCGTCGACCTGTTGGCCCCCGTCGGCAAGGGCCAGCGCGGGCTGATCGTGGCGCCGCCGAAGGCCGGGAAGACCATGCTGCTGCGCCGGCTGGCGGACGCCGTCGCGGACAACCACCCCGAGTGCCATCTGATGGTGGTGCTCCTGGACGAACGGCCCGAGGAGGTCACCGACATGCGGCGGTCGGTGCGCGGCGAGGTCGTCGCCTCGACCTTCGACCGGACGCCCAAGGAGCACATCGCCGTGGCAGAACTGGCCGTCGAGCGGGCCAAGCGGCTCGTGGAGACGGGCCGGGACGTGGTCGTGCTGCTGGACTCCCTCACGCGGCTGTGCCGGGCGCACAACAACGCGGCGTCCTCGGGCGGCCGGACGCTGTCCGGCGGTGTCGACGCGGCGGCGCTGCTCGGCCCGAAGCGGCTGTTCGGGTCGGCGCGGCTCGCGGAGGAGGGCGGTTCCCTGACCATCCTGGCCACCGCGCTGGTCGACACGGGCTCCCGGGCCGACGACTACTTCTTCGAGGAGCTGAAGAGCACCGGCAACATGGAGTTGCGCCTGGACCGCGGGCTCGCCGACCGCCGGGTGTTCCCGGCCGTGGACGTGGCCCCCTCGGGGACCCGGCGCGAGGAACTGCTGCTCAGCCCCGCCGAGCTGACCGCCGCCCGCGGGCTGCGCCGGGCCCTGCGCGGAGCGGGGAGCTTCGAGACGCTGCTGGAGCGGCTGCGGGCGACCCCGGACAACGCCGCCTTCCTGCGGCAGATCCGCGGCACGGTGCCGGCCGCCTGACCCCGCGGCGGCCGCATCATGGAGCGGTGACCACACCGCAGAGCGTGGGGCCCCGGGGTGCCGGCCGGCGGGACCGGCCGCCCGGATTCGTCTGGTACGCGGCGTACGGCTCCAACACCCACCTGGTGCGCCTCAACAGCTACCTGGCCGGCGGGGTGCCGCCCGGGGGCGGCCGGGAGTACCCGGGCTGCCGGGACGCGCGGCCGCCGTTGCGGTCGGTGCCGCTGGAACTGCCGGGGCGGATGTACTTCGCGACGCGGTCGCCGGTCTGGTCGGGCGGGCGGGCCTTCTACGACGGCGACGTGCCGGCCGGCGGGGTGCGCGCCCGGGCCCATCTGCTGACGGTCGGCCAGTTCTCGGACATCGCGGCCCAGGAGATGTACCGCTCGCCGGGTGCCGACCTCGACCTCGGCGAGGTGCTGCGGCACGGCAGGGCCCGGCTGGGCGACGGACGGTACGAGACGCTGCTGTACCCCGGGGACGTCGACGGGCACCCGGTGCTCACCTTCACCGCGCCCTGGGGCTCCGCCGGGGCCGAGCACGTCAGGCCGTCCGGGAACTACCTGCGGCACATCGTCGAGGGCCTGGCCGAGACGGGCGCCTGGGACCTGCCCGGCATCGCCGCCTACCTCGCGGAGTGCGCGGACGGGGCCTGGGACGCCCGGGAGATCACGGCGCTGCTCGGACGGTGACGCGGGCTCCGATGGATTACGGCCGCGCCGCCGGTCCTAGGTATGTACGGGGGCGTACGGGGAACCGTGGGCCCACGCCCGGAACCCGTCCCAGGAGGTCGCCCATGGCCCGGCCCGCGCCGCCCCCGCCCGCGTCCCGACCGGGCGGTGGGCCCGTCGTGCTCGTCCTAACCGGCAGGCTCGACCGCGCCGGGATCCCGCCGCTGTTGGAACGGCTGCGGCTCCTGCTGGCGGAGCGGGGCGGCGGCACGGTGCTGTGCGACGTCGGCGGGCTCGACGGGGCACCCGACGCCGTGCTGCTCGACGCCCTCGCCCGGCTGCAGCTCACCGCCCGGCGCCACGGCAGCCGGATCCGGCTGCGGGGCGCCGGGGGCGCGCTGCGGGAACTGCTGGCGCTCACCGGGCTGGACGGGTCAGTGGGCCTCGGGTTCGAGCCGTGCGGGGAGACCGAACAGCGGGAAGAGCCGTTCGGTGTCCAGGAAGGAGTTGAGCCCGGTGATGCGGCCGTCTGATATCTCGATGACCTGGAGCGCCCACGGTTCGTGACCCCCGTCGGGGGCGGGCCGGTACTGCCCGAAGCCCGGGGTGCCGTTGGCCGTGACGGGGACCAGCCGTGAACCGCGGCAGCCGGCGCCGATCCCGAGCATCCAGGCCCTGATGTCCGCGGGACCGCGCAGCCACAGGCCGAAGGGCGGCATGGACAGCGTGGCGTCCTCGTGGAGCAGCGAGGTGAGGGCGTCGAGGTCGTAGGACTCGAAGGCCGCGACGTAGCGACCGAGCAGGGCCCGCTGCTCCTCGTCGAGCGGCCGGGCCGGGTCCGTCATGGCGGGGGCGGCGGTGGCGAGGGTGGCGCGGGCCCGCTGCAGGGCGCTGTTGACCGAGGCGACGGTCGTGTCGAGCAGTTCGGCGACCTCGGCGGCCTTCCAGGCGAGCACCTCCCGCAGGATGAGCACGGCCCGCTGGCGCGGCGCGAGGTGCTGCAGCGCGGCGACGAACGCCAGGCGCACGCTCTCGCGCTGGTCCGCGAGGTCGGCCGGGTCGCCCGTCGAGGGCAGCACGCGGCCGTCGGGGGCGGGGGAGACCCAGGTCGTCTCCGGCAGGGTGCCGGGCAGCGGGCCGTCGGCGGAGCCGGCCGAGGACAGGTCCATCGGGCGGGCG
Organism: Streptomyces sp. NPDC005722; assembly: GCF_040630935.1. Classification (NCBI taxonomy): domain Bacteria; kingdom Bacillati; phylum Actinomycetota; class Actinomycetes; order Kitasatosporales; family Streptomycetaceae; genus Streptomyces; species Streptomyces sp. NPDC005722. Next base: position 259,624 of record NZ_JBEXYN010000006.1, on the reverse strand, counting down.
CGGCGCCCGGTGCCGCCCAGGATGTCCAGGCAGGCGTTGGTGGCGATGCGGTACAGCCAGGAGCGGAGGCTGGAGCGCCCCTCGAAGCGGTCGTACGCGCGCCAGGCCCGCACCATCGTGTCCTGGACGGCGTCCTCCGCCTCGAAGGCCGAGCCCAGCATCCGGTAGCAGTAACCGGTCAGCTCCGCGCGGTACTGCTCCAACTCCTGCGCCACGTCCGGGGGTGCAGCGAGATCGGCCATGGTTCTCCTCCGCCTTCCGATGAGTTCCGGAGCGCCCACCGGTCTACTTCAGCACAGCCCACTGACAGTGGGCCCGGAACGGAACGAGGCGACCATGCCGACCCAGATCTTCGTGAACCTCCCCGTGCGGGACCTGCCCAGGTCGCGGGCGTTCTTCGGCGGCCTCGGCTTCTCCTTCGACCCCGCGTTCAGCGACGACAACGCCGCGTGCGTGGTGATCGGCGAGGGCATCTTCGCGATGCTGCTCGTCGAGCCCTTCTTCCGGCGGTTCACCGGGAAGGAGGTCGCCGACGCCACGAAGACCACGGAGGCCATCGTCTGCCTGGGCGTCGAGTCGAGGGGACGCGTGGACGAGCTGGTGGACACGGCCCTGGCCACCGGAGGGTCGCCCTCGAACGAGACCATGGAGCAGGGTCCGATGTACGGCCGCAGCTTCCAGGACCCGGACGGGCACCTTTGGGAGGTCGTCTTCATGGACCTCGCGGCGCCGCAGGACTGACCGCGGGCCCCCGGGCGGGGCGATCACCCCGCGGGGAGGCCGGGATCACCCCGCGGCGGCGTCCGGGATCTCCTGCTCGGCCCAGATCAGCTTGCCGTCCGCGGTGTAGCGGGTGCCCCACCGGCGGGTGAGCTGGGCGACGAGGAAGAGCCCGCGGCCGCCCTCGTCGGTGGTCCTGGCGTGCCGCAGCCGGGGCACGGTGTTGCCGGCGTCGTACACCTCGCAGATGAGCACCGACTGCCGGATCAGCCGCAGCCGGATCGGTCCCGAGGCGTGCCGGATGGCGTTGGTGACGAGTTCGCTGACGACGAGCTCGGTGGTCGTCCGCAGCTCGTCGAGGCCCCACTCGGCCAGCCGGCGCCCGGCCAGGGCCCGGGCCTCGCCGACGACCGCCGGGTCCGCCGGCAGGTCCCAGGCGACGTAGCGGTCCGGGGTGAGCGCGTGCGTACGGGCGACGAGCAGCGCCACGTCGTCGGCGGGCGGACCGGGCGGCAGGTGCTCCAGCACGGCCGAGCACAGGTCCTGCAGCGGCAGCTCCGGACGGGCCAGGGCGCGCGCGAGCCGGGCGAGGCCGGCGTCCACGTCCTCGCCGAAGGTCTCGATCAGGCCGTCGGTGTAGAGGGCGACGACGCTGCCCTCGGCCAGTTCGAGCGCGGCGGCTTCGAAGGGCATGGCGCCCAGGCCGAGCGGCGGTCCCGCGGGCAGCTCGGCGAAGGTGACGCGGCCGCCGGGGTCGACGACGGCCGGCGGCGGATGTCCGGCGCGGGCCATCGTCAGCCGCCGGGTCACCGGGTCGTAGATCGCGTAGAGGCAGGTGGCGCCGGTGAGGGTGGCGGCCACGGACCCGTCGGCGCTCTCCTCCTCGCTGAGCCGCATGACGAGGTCGTCCAGGTGCGCCAGCAGCTCGTCGGGCGGCAGGTCCATGTCGGCGAGGGTGTGGACGGCGGTGCGCAGCCGCCCCATCGTCGCCGCGGCGGTCAGCCCGTGCCCGACGACGTCCCCGACCACCAGCGCGACGCGCGCCCCGGACAGCGGGATGACGTCGAACCAGTCGCCGCCCACGCCGTCCTGGATGTCGGTGGGCAGGTAGCGGAAGGCGACCTCCAGCGCCGCGCCGCCGGCCAGCGTCTGCGGCAGCAGGCTGCGCTGCAGGGTGAGGGCCGCCTCGTGCTCGCGGGTCCAGCGCCGGGCGTTGTCCACGCACACCGCGGCGCGGGCCACGAGTTCCTCGGCGAGCAGCAGGTCGTCGGGCTCGAACGGGTTGGGCCGGCGGTGCCGGATGAAGGTCACCACGCCGAGGACGGTGCCCCGGGCCCGCAGCGGCACCCACATCACCGACCGCATCCCGAACTCGCGGATCTTGGCCGCCCGTGCCGGGTCGTCGGTGAGCCACGACGCCCGGTCGACGGCGATGTCGCCCTCCACCTCGGAGCGGCCGGAGGTCATGCAGCGCACGTGCGGCGAGGTCTCCCCGGCGTTGATCCGCTCGCCGGACGCGACGACCGACTCCGGGGTGCCCGGGTGCACCGAGCGCATCGCGGCACGGCGCAGCGGCACCCTGCCCAGTCCGCCGCCGGAGGGCGGTTCGCCACCGCGCAGCACCGGTTCCAGCAGGTCGACGGTGACGAAGTCGGCGAGCCGCGGGACCGACACGTCGGCCAGCTCCTGGGCGGTGCGGGTGACGTCCAGGGTGCTGCCGATGCACGCCCCGGCCTCGTTGAGCAGCGCGAGCCTGGCCCGGGCGCGCCACCGGTCGGTGACGTCCATCGCCATGTAGCAGACGCCCATCGGCCGGCCCTCGGCGTCGTCCATGCGGTAGAAGGAGATGGAGAAGGAGCGCTCGCGGTAGGGGGAGGCGAGCGTCCAGCCCTGGAACTCGTGGTCGATCGCCGGCTCACCGGTCAGCAGCACCTCGCGCATGACGGCCTCCAGCGCCTCGGTGTCCATCCCGGGCAGGGCGTCGGCCAGGTGCATCCCGATGCGGCGGTCGCGCGGCACGCCGCCGAAGTGTTCCAGGGTGTCGTTGAGCCACACGTACCGCAGGTCGGGGCTGAGCACGGCCATGCCGATCGGGGACCGGGTGAGGAAGCCCTCCAGGATGGCGCTGCTCACCGCCCAGGACGGGGTCCTGGCGAGGTCGATCGCGGACACCAGCCAGCGTCGCTGCCCGTCGGGCGTCATCAGGGCGGACACCCGCAGTCCCACCTCGATCCGCCGCCCGTCGCGGTGCCGGGCGGCCACCAGACCGCCCCAGATGTCCTGGTCGCGCCACTGGGCGGCCATCTCGGTGGCCTTGGACGCCTGCTCGGGCGCGGCCAGCAGTAGCGTCGCGGACCTGTGCAGCGCCTCCGCGGGCGAGTAGCCCAGCAGGTGCTCCGCGGCGGCCGTCCAGCCGACGATCGTCCCCGCGCCGTCGATCAGCGCCGACGCCGCGTAGGCCAAGTCGAACGGCGCCTTCGCCGGCGCCGCCGCGCTTCCCTCCGGCGTGACCATGCGGGGTGTCCCCTGTCCGCGGATACGTGTCTCCCATGCTAGGACGTCCCGTCGGCGGGGGCGCCCGCGCCGGAGCGGCCGCGGGGCGGCGTGGCCGGCCGGGGCCCCGGGGGTCTCAGGGCAGGGGTTCCGGGGGTGGGGGCGTGGGCGCGGGCCGCAGCGCGTGCAGGCCGCCGTCCACGGGGAGCGCGGTGCCGGTGACGGCGGCGGCGGAGGGCCCGGCCAGGTAGGCGACGGCGTCGGCGACCTGCTGGACGGTGACCAGGCGCCCGCTGGGCTGGCGGGCCTGGAGCGCGGCCCGCTCGGCCGCCGGGTCGGGGGCGGTCGCGATCAGCCGTTCCACCCAGGGCGTGTCGACGGTGCCGGGGGTGACGCAGTTGACCCGGACCCCCTCCGGCAGGTGGTCGGCGGCCATCGCCAGGGTGAGGGCGAGTACGGCGCCTTCGCTGGCCGCGTACAGCGCCTGGCGGGGGAGTCCGGCGGTGGCGGTGACCGACGAGATGTTGACGATCGACGCGTAGGAGGAGCGGCGCAGGTGCGGCAGTGCGGCCCGGCTCGCCCGGACCACGCCGAGGAGGTTGAGCTCCAGCACCCGGCGCCACTCGCCGTCCGGGTTCTCCTCCACGGTGCCGACGGCGCCGGTCCCCGTGTTGTTGACCAGGATGTCCAGGCCGCCCAGGTCCTCCACGGCCCGGTCGACCGCCCACCGCACGGACGCGTCGTCGGCCAGGTCGGCGGCGAGCGCGTGCAGGTGCCCCGGTGCGCGGCCGGGGGCGTGGTCCAGTACGGCGACGCGTGCGCCGCGCGCCGACAGCGTCTCCGCCGTGGCGAGCCCGATCCCGGTGGCGCCGCCGGTGACGATCGCGGCGAGCCCCTGCAGTTCCCGGGCCGTCATCGGGCGTCCCCGGTGCGGATGGGCACGGTTGGGACGTCCCCGGCGCGGGTGTCCGTGTTCCCCGCGCGCGTGACACTGCTCCCTGAACGGGCCGGGCGCAAGTACCCATCACTCTTAAGGGTGAAGCCAATTTCTGCGCCCCCCACGGGCCCCGCGTGCCGGGCGCGTCGCGTACGGCCGGACGGTGCCCGCCGGGGCCGTCCCGCCCCGTACCCCGGGGCCCGGCCGTACCGCCCGCGCGGACCCTGGGGAGCCGGCCCCTCCGGTTCCACCGCGTGCCTTCGCACGGCCCCCGCCCGTGCCGTCCGCCGCCCCCTCCCACCCGGGCCGCAGCCTGCCCCGCGTGGGGCATGTGACGTGCGCAAGCGGTCTCCCGGGGCCCTCGCGTGGGCGTCCCGCCCGGCGGGTTCCTGCTCGCTCATGGGGGCCTCCCGGGGCACGGGGACCGGCGTCGGAATCGACCAAGCCATCCCTGGTCAAACAGTTTATATCGGTCATTGCTCATGATCGATTCGTGGCCGCACAGATGGTGCGGGAGTGCCCGGGAGGGGTTTGCGTCGACGCTCGAGAACCGATAACCATACGTCAACCGGCATGTGCCAAAGGCATCATGAGGCGGCATCAGCCACCGAATGGAAGCGGCTATGCTACTTGCGGCTCAGCGTGTTGTAGCAATTACGCCAGGTCAGGCACACCTCGCCGACCGGTCGCCGATTGCCCAGGTCGCTGAGGCCGCACTCCGCCTGCTCGTGCTGTGTTCGTTCCATGTCTAGCGATCACCTGAGGATGCTGATGGTTCGTGCTGGATCGTCCCCCGGAGACCGCCGGCCCACCGCCACGTCCGCGTGGTTATTGCCGGTCGGCATAGTCGCGGCGGTCACCGCCGTCGCCGTATGGACCGTCCCGTCGGCCGCCCGGGAGGCGGTGCTGTGGTGCGGCGTGACCGCCACGGTGGCCGTGGCCGTCCTCGGGGCCGAGACCGCCCGCAGGGGCACCGCCGTACGGGCGTTGCGCGAGCAACTCGTACGCCGTGAGGAAGAACTGCAGTTCCGGCTCGCCCGCCAGGAGGCGGAGACCGAAAGGCTCGCCCGGGAGCAGCTGCCGAACGCGGTGGCCCGGCTGCAGCGCGGTGAGTTCGTCGCCGACGTGCTCAAGGACATCGACGAGGACTCCGAGGGCCTCACGCCCGGATTCCAGCAGGCCCACCAGCGGATGCTGCACTCGGTGCTGGAGGCGGTCTCCGCGGAGGAGGACGTCCGCGAGTCCTCGCAGCGCGCCTTCGTCAACATCGCCCGCCGCGTGCAGGCCATCGTCCACCAGCAGGCCAGTGACCTGCGGGAGATGGAGGACCGGCACGGCCGCACACCCGAGGTCTTCGGCGACCTGCTCAAGCTCGACCACGGGACCGCCCTCATCGGCCGGCTCGCGGACAGCATCGCGGTCCTCGGCGGCGCCCGCCCCGGACGCCAGTGGCGCCGGGCCGTACCCCTCTTCAGCGTGCTGCGCGGCGCGATGTCGCGCATCACCGACTACACCCGCGTGGAGCTGCACTCCGTGACGGAGGTGGCCGTCGTCGGACCCGCGGTCGAGCCGCTGATCCACGCGGTCGCCGAACTGCTCGACAACGCCACCCGCTACTCGCCGCCGCACACGAGGGTCCACCTCACCGCCGTCGAGGTGCAGTCCGGCATCGCCATCGAGATCGAGGACGGCGGCGTCGGCCTCAGCGAGGAGTCCCGGGCCCGCGCCGAGCGCGCCCTGGCGGAGGCCCAGGCCGGATTCGACCTGGGCGACCTGGGCGAGACGCCCCGTCTCGGCCTCGCCGTCGTCGGACGCCTCGCGGCGACCTGGAACTTCCAGGTGTCGCTGCGCTCCTCCGCCTACGGCGGGGTGCGCGCCGTGGTGATCGTCCCGCAGGACGTCATCACGACGGCGGCGAACGCCACGGGCCTGGCGCACGGCATCGGTTCCGTCTCGGGTCCCCGGCCCGTGGTCCCGGACCAGCGCGCTTCCGACCCCCGGACGGCACCGGCGCCCGCGCCGGCCGTCGCTCCGGGTCCCCGGCCCTCCCTGCCCGCCGCCTCCCCCTCGTGGGCGGAGGACGACGTGCCGCTCGTGCACGAGAGGACCGTGAACGGACTTCCCCAGCGGCGGCGACGTGCTCCGGCCCCGAGTCCCGCCCCCGGTGCACGGACGGGCGCCATGCCCGCCGACGGCTCGGTCACTGCCGCGTCGGACCCGATGCCGGGCAAGGAGTCCGTGCAACCGGGCATGTGGCTGGCTGCCTTCACCAGCGCCGTGTCCGGTGAGAGCACTGCCACCTCCTCTGACAGCAACAGCGACGAAACGTTAGATAAGGGTGAGTAGCCGTGATTCAGCAGCGGGCCAACATGGACTGGATGCTCAAGGACCTGGCGACGGGCGTCCCGGAGACCCGGCACGTCGTGGTGTTGTCCTCGGACGGCCTGCGCATGGCCCAGTACGGCGGCGACACGGACGCGGCCGACCGCCTGGCCGCGGCCTGCGCGGGCCTGCAGAGCCTGGCCGCGGCCATCGCAAGTGAGTTCCCGCACGGCGACGGACGGATGCGGCTGGTCGTCATCGAGGTGGACGGCGGCTTCTTCTACCTCATGGCGGCCGGCGCGGGTGCGTACCTCGCGGTCCTCGCCGACGAGGGCGTCGACGCCGGGCTCATGGGCAATCGGATGCGGGACCTGGTCGCGCGGATCGGCGCACACCTGACCAGTCCTCCGCGCCGGGACGGGCAGGCCGTATGAGCGACGGACCTCCGGAGTGGGACAACGCAAGCCCCGAGCGGCTCTACGTGGTGACGGGAGGGCGCAGCGGTTCCTCGGACGGGACCGCCATCGACCTGGTCACCCTGGTACGGGCCCGCTCGGGGCCACCCCCGGGCATGGCGCCCGAACAGGCCGCGATCCTGCGGTTGTGCACCTCTCCCCTGTCCGTCGCCGAGATATCCGCGTACCTGAACCTCCCGGTCAGCGTGGTGACCGTACTTCTCGCGGATCTGCTGGCCGACAAGCGGGTGGAGGCACGACCGCCCATCCCATCCGCACTTCTTCCCGACGCTGCACTGATTGAGGCGGTGATGCATGGACTTGAAAGGCTCTGACGCGATCGGCGTCAGGGGGCCGCGGAGCGAGGACGCTCTGCCGGAATCGGCAACCGCCGCGGTCAAGATAGTGATTGTCGGGGGCTTCGGGGTCGGCAAGACGACCCTGGTCGGATCGGTCAGTGAGATCCGGCCGCTCTCGACCGAGGAGACGATGACCCAGGCCGGCGTGGGCGTCGACGACATCGTCGGCGTGGAACGCAAGACGGCCACCACGGTGGCCATGGACTTCGGCCGCATCAGCATCAACGAGGAACTGGTCCTCTACCTGTTCGGCACACCGGGCCAGCAGCGCTTCTGGTTCCTGTGGAACGGGCTCTTCGAGGGTGCGCTGGGCGCGGTGGTGCTGGTCGACACACGGCGTCTCGAGGTCAGCTTCGACGTGATAGGGCGGCTGGAGGAGCGCGGTACGCCCTTCGTCGTCGCCGTCAACTCCTTCCCGGAGTCGCCGCACCATCCGCTCGACGAGCTGCGGTCCGCCCTGGACCTGCCGGATCACGTTCCCCTGGTGGAGTGCGACGCCCGGTCCCGCAGTTCCGTCCGTGACGTGCTGATGACGCTCATGCGCCATCTCCAGTCCCTCGCCGCCGCATCGGCCCTGTGATCCCTCCCCGCCCGTGATCAGGAGCGTCCCGTGACCACCCCACCCCCCGAATGCCCCGCCCACGGCCTCGGCCCGGGCGCCCTTCGGCGGCTGTACGGCCCCGAGGCCGAAGCCGACCCCATGGCCCTGTACGAGAAGCTCCGTGCCGAATACGGGCCGGTCGCTCCCATCCTCGTGCACGGCGACCTGAACGCCTGGATCATCCTGGGGCACCACGAGAACCTCGAGGCCATGCGGAATCCCTCGCGGTTCTCCCGTGACTCCCGCATCTGGCAGCACTTCCGCGACGGCAACGTCGCCATGGACTCGCCGCTGCTGCCGATGGTCGCCTGGCAGCCGCTGTGCGTCTTCGCCGACGGGGCGGAGCACGAGCGGTTGCGCGGTGCGGTCACCACCAGCATGGGGCGCCTCAACCGCCGTGGCATCCGCCAGCACATCATCCGTTTCTCCAACCAACTGGTCGACGAGTTCTGCCGGTCCGGGGAAGCGGAGCTGGTGACGCAGTTCGCCGAGCAGCTGCCGGTGCTGGTCATGACCCAGCTGCTGGGCATGCCCGAGGAGTACGGGCCGAGGCTGGTGGAGGCGGCCCGTGACCTGATGCGTGGTACCGAGACGGCCCTCGCCAGCAATGACTACGTCCTCGCGACCTGCCGGCAGCTCGTGCAGCGCAAGCGCTCGGACCCGGGTGGCGACCTGACCTCGTGGCTGGTGCGCGACGACGCCGAGCTCACCGATGACGAGATCGCGGAGCACCTGCGGCTGCTCCTCGTGGCCGCCAACGAGCCCACGGTCAACTTCATCACCAGTGCGCTGAAGATGGTTCTGACCGACCCCCGGTTCCGGGCGCACTTGTCCGGTGGGCACATGACGCTGCCCGACGCCCTGGAGCAGGTGCTGTGGGACGAGCCGCCGATGGCGGCCTTCCCCGGTCGCTGGGCCGCCGGGGACACCGAGCTGGGCGGGCAGAAGATCAAGGAAGGCGACATGATCATGCTGGGCATCGCGGCGGGGAACGTCGACCCGCGCGTCCGCCCGGACCTGAGCACGCCGGTGTTCGGCAACCGTTCGCACCTCTCCTTCAGCAGCGGTCCGCACGAGTGCCCCGGGCGGGACATCGCCCGCGCCATCGTGGACACGGGCATCGACACGCTGCTGATGCGCCTGCCCGACCTGCGGCTGGCCGTGCCGGAGGACGAGCTCGAGGCGAGTTCCGCGTGGATGACGCGCCACCTGGTCGCGCTGCCGGCGGAGTTCAGCCCGGGCAAGCCTCTCGGCGACCAGGAGGCCGCGCCCGCTGAGATGCAGGTGCACGAGGAGCCCCGGGTTCCGCAGACGCCGCCGCGGCCGCGGCCGTCGCAGGAGACGTCCACGGTGGGCGCGGAACTGCCGCCGGCGGCTCGGCCTGAGTCCGCCGCCCCGTGGCCCGCGGCCGCGGTTCCGCCGCCCCGCCGTTCCTGGTGGCGCGCGCTCACCGAGCGACTTCTGGGGCGGTAACTCCCGCACCGTGTCTCACTGTGTGACCGGTTCATGACGGGCGCACGGGCGAATGCGCCCGTGCGCCCTTTCGTGCGCCCTCCATGCCGTAAGGCCATCGTGGCCGGTTCGGCCAAGGTCGAGCATCAGGCGCACACGTCTCGCTCATGAACGCAACCGGGATGCGCGTCAACTGTCGCTCCTGTGACGCGTTTTGGTCTCTTGACTGCTCCGCCATATGCCGGAGTAATGGTCAGTTGAAAGATCCACTTGTGTTCGATTTCCGCCACCCGTGCGGAGCGTCACAGGTGGAACGGTTGTGACAGCTGACAGTTGAGAGGTGATCGCCGGTGGAGCCCGGGTCCGTCGTTCCGCTGCGGCATCCCCCCGTCGCCCGTCCGGAGCCCGTCAGCGGTGAGGCCGGGTGCCGCTCTTTGTGATTTGGCGCGTTCATGGCAAGGCTGTGCGGAAGGTGGCCGGTGCCGGCCTGCCCTCCCCCAAGCTCGAAGGAGCACGTCCGTGACCACTGTGCCTGCTCTCCAACTGGCTCCCTTCTACTGCCCGATCGCACCCGCCAGCCACCCCCTGGCGGATTTGTTCGACCGGAACACCAACGAGTGGCTCCGTCGTTTCGGTCTCTACGAGGACGAGTCCCAGCGCGAGCGCCTGGAGCACGTCGGTGCGGGCCGTCTCGCCGCCCTCACCTCGCCCTTCGGGACCCAGGAGGTGACGCAGATATCGTCCGACATCGGCATGTGGCTGTTCGCCTTCGACGACGCGCACTGCGACGAGGGGCGGCTCGGGCACGATCCCGGTGAGCTGAGCCGGGTGCTGATCCGGCTGCTGCGCATCCTGGAGGCCCCTGAACCCCCGCTGTCCCCGGACAGTCCCTACCACTCCTTCGAGGCCGCCTTCCTGGACCTGCGGCTGCGCTTGGGCCGGGTGGCGACCCCCGTCCAGTTGGGCCGCTGGACCGATGCCATGCGCATGTACTTCTTCAGCCAGGTCTGGGAGGCCGCCAACCGGGTCGAGCGCGTCACGCCCGATCTCGACACGTACGCCCTGCTGCGCATCCACAACGGCGCGATGAAGGTCAGCGTCATGATGCTCGACATCGCGGAGGGCTACGAACTGCCGCCGGAGCAGTTGGAGCGCCCGGACGTCCGTGCGCTGACGGAGGCGACCTGCCTGCTGGCCGGGTGGGACAACGACATCCTGTCGTACCGCAAGGAGCACGTGCGTGACGGCGACAACCAGAACCTGCTCGACGTCATCGCGCACGCCGCCGGCAAGCCCGTCCCCGGCATGGTCTCCGAGGCGATGTTCCTCCGCGACCAGATCATGGTCCTGTTCACGACGCTGAGCGCGCAGGTCCACCGCGTCGCCTCGCCCGAGCTGCGGAGGTACGTGACCTCGCTCGGGCACTGGGTCCGGGCGAACCTCGAGTGGGGGACGACCTGCGAGCGCTACCTCAACCCCGAGGACCCGGCCTACCTGCCGACCACCTGGGCGCCGGCGCCGATGCCCGGCAGTGACGCCCCCGTGGACCTTCCGGCGATCTCCTGGTGGTGGCGGCAACTGGAGGGCTGACCTTCCCCGCGGGCCCCGCCCGTGGTTCCGGTGCCCTCGTTCCGTCCGTCAGTGGGACGGCACGAGGGCGCCGCCGTTTCCGGGCGCGAAGGCGTCGTCGAGGAGGGAGCCGGCCGGGCCGTCGGAGCCCGGGCCGTCGGCCGCGTGGGGGCCGGGGGTCGTGCCGGCCGGGGGTTCCCCGCCGACCGGGTGCTTGTCGCAGGAGCAGGTGGGCTTCAGCATGTCGATCTCTCCCAGCGTGTGAGCCCGGGACCATCGCTCGAGACGCGATGATCCACGGTCGTTTCTTACCAGACCAGGACATTCGCCGCCGTGGCGTTGAGGATTCCCGCGCGACGGCCGGCCCAATCGGCTAGCGTGCCGCGTTCTTCGGCGTGCGGCTGCCCGACTCCGGTGAACGTCGCGGCAAGTTGATCCGTACCGGCAGGCGGTGGGCGCCGACGCCTCCTAGGATCACGCCATGGAACTGACGTTCGTGGACGTGAAGCCTGGTGAACCGGCCATGACCGCCGAAGTCGGACCCCTGATCAGGGCGTTGAGGCCGGCGATGACCGCCGACGGGTTCGCGGCGTTCGCCGCGGAGGCGCACGGTCAGGGTGTGGTCTTCACGGTGGCGCTGGACGAGCGGGAGCGATACCTGGGGGTGGCCACGCACCGGGTGCTGACCACCAGCAGGGGGCGGACGCTGCTCGTCGGCGACATGGTCACGGCGCTGGACGCGCGCGGCGCCGGGGTGGGCACGCGGTTGCTGGCGGAGGCGGAGGCCAGGGCCCGGGCGGCGGGCTGCGAGCGGCTGGAACTCGACGCGGGCGTCGCCAACCACGGGGCGCACCGCTTCTACCACGCCCGGCGCATGGCGATCACTGGACTGCACTTCGCGCGGGAGCTCACCTGACGCACCCGTCCGCCGTGCCCGGAACGCTCAGAGGTCGCCGGTGAACGCCACCAGCTTGGGGGTGCCGGTGGGTTCGGGGGTCGTGGTCCGGGTGGCGTGGTCGAGCAGCCACTTCTTCAGCGCCTCGAAGCCGGCGTCCCCGTAGGTGTCCTTGTAGAGCGCGGCGATGCCGGTGACGTGGGGCGCCGCCATCGAGGTGCCGCTCATGACCGCGTAGAGCCCGCCGGGGAAGGCGGATGCGATGTCGACGCCGGGCGCGTTCAGGTTGACGCAGCTGCCGAAGTTGCTGAACGGCGCCCGGTGGTCGGTCCGGTCGGTCGCGGCGACGGTGAACGCCTCCGTGGCGCTCGCCGGGGAGATGACGCAGGAGCTGACGTCGTCGTTGCCGGCCGCGACGACCGGGAAGACCCCGGAGCGGGCCAGCGCGTCCAGGCTCTCGTTCATCGTCGGGGAGTAGAGCCCGCCCAGCGAGATGTTGGCGACGGCGGGTCTCACCGCGTGCCGGGCGACCCAGTTGATGCCCGCGATGATCCCGGAGTTCGGGCCGCGCGCATCGCAGTCCAGCACGCGCACGGAGACCAGCGAGACCCCCCGGGCGATGCCGGTGTTCTCGCCGCCGACCGTGCCGGCGACGTGGGTGCCGTGGCCAGCGCAGTCCGCGGCGTTGCGGTCGTCGTCCTCCATCTCGTCGATGCCGGCCCGGGCGCGGCCGCCGAACTCGGGGTGGGTGAAGTCGATCCCGCTGTCGATGATGTACGCGGTGACCTTGGCGCCGGTCGCCCGGACCGTGTAGCCGTGCGTGGCCGGGGTCCGGTTGTTCACGCGCTCCAGGCCCCAGAACCGTCCGGTGCCGCCGGGCGGGGCTGGTGTGCCGCCCGGCAGGCGGTGGCTGGTCGACACCGGGACGCGGTCCTCCGCGGGCAGGGCGACGGTGGTGTCCTGTTCGACGCCGCGTACCGCGGGCAGGGCCCGTACGCGCGCCAGTTGCCGTCCGGTGAGCGGGGCGGCGAAGCCCCGCATCACGCTGTCGTAGACGTGGGCCGGGGTGATCCCGGCGGCCTTCGCGACGGAGGAGGGGTCGCTGCCCGGGGCCAGGGTGACGATGTAGCGGCCGGGGATGGAGTGGGGCGCTCCCGCCCCGAGCAGGGGTGCCAGGGCGGGGGAGTGCGCCTGCGCGGGGGACGTCGCGGGGAGGGCGGCCAGGGCGGGGACGGCGGTCATCAGCAGCGCGGTGAACGTCCGGCGCAGGGACACACGCATGCGTCGATCTCCTCGGGGCTCGGCGGACAGCACGGCCGACGGGCCGTCAGCCGGCCCTCTCCCCCACCCTGTCAGCCAGGATCGGACGCGGGCGCGCCCTGGTACGCCATCCGGGACGGGGCGCGACGAGCAGCCCCAGGCCGATCCAGACGTAGGCGCTGCCGCCCACGAGGGCGCCCACGCCGCCGGTGCCCGGGTCGCCCCGCCACAGCCACACGACGCTGCTGCAGAGCAGGACGTAACTGCCGATCGCGGCGGTCACCGTGCCGCGGTTCCGCGACCGCAGCGCCTCGGCGGCCAGCGCGGCCAGCGCCGGGATCAGCCACACCAGGTGGTGCACCCAGGTGACCGGGCTGATCAGGCAGGCCGTCACACCCGTGAGGGCGGCACCCGTCGCGACGTCGGTCCTGCGCACCTTGTACGCCCACACCGCCAGCACCGCGACGACGGCCACCGCCCACACCCACGTGGGGGCGTCGAGCCGGGCGAAGGTGCCGCGCAGCGACTGGTTGGAGGCGTACGACAGCGAGCCGACGCGGTCGGTGTCCCACATCGCCCGGGTCCAGAAGTCGCGGGACGCGCCAGGGGCGACGGCCGCCGCGAGCAGGGTCGCGCCGAGGGCGGTGGCGGCCGCGGCGAGCCCGGCGCGGCGGTGCCCGGCGAGCAGCAGCCATCCGATGAACAGCGCGGGCGTCAGCTTCACGGCGGCGGCGAGGCCGATGGCGCACCCGGCCCAGCGGCTGCCCCGGCGCAGCAGTTCGGCGTCGGCGAGCACCAGGGTGAGCAGGACGAGGTTGACCTGCCCGAAGGTGAAGGTGTCGTGGACCGGCTCCAGGAGCGCCATCAGGCACCCGGCCAGCACCATCGCGTACCAGGGGGTCCAGCCCTGGCGGCGCACGATCGGCCGGACCGTCCACCACAGGACGGCGCCCGCCGCGCAGATGTTGACCGCGGCGGCGAGGACGACGGCCGAGGGCCAGTTCAGCAGCGTCAGCGGAAGCATGCACAGGGCGGCGAACGGCGGGTAGGTGAAGCCGTACGTGGTGCCGGGGCTGAGGTAGTCGTAGACGCCGACGCCGTCGTACACCCAGGCGTTGACGGTGCCCCAGTACACGCCGAGGTCGAACCAGTGCCGGTGCAGCGGCACGGTCGCCAGGAACAGCGCGGTCGCGGCCACGGCGGCGGCCGCCGTCACGATCCGCTTCATGAGGCGAGCGCGGGACGGACGAGCCGGAACAGCCGCACGGCGGCGAGCGGCAGCAGCGCGAGGGCCGCCCCCGTGGCCGCCAGGGCGATCTGATGGGGTGTCGCGGCGAACCCGCTGGGCAGCACCGCGAGCGCCAACGCGGCGCTGGCGAGCGCGGCGAGCCGCCGCACCCGGCCGTCGGGGGCGGCCACCGCGAGCGGTACGAGCCCCCACAGCAGGTACCAGGGACGGATCGCCGGCCCCAGCAGCGCCACCGCGAGCAGGCTGATGCCGAGGGCGTAGACCGGCCCGAGCCGCTCGCGGAACAGCCACACGGCGGCTATGACGAGCGCGGCGGCGGCCATGCCAAGCAGCCGCCAGACGTCGGGGGTGCCGATGAACCGGCCCAGGACGTTGACCAGCGACCAGTTGGAGGCGGAGGCGGGCGTGGTGAGCGCGCCGATCCAGCCGTAGCCGACGCCGGTGACGGCGGTGACGGCCACGGTGGCCGCGCCGGCGACCGCCGCCGTGGCCGCCCCGGCGCGCGCCAGGCGCCAGCGGCCCTCCAGTTGTTCGGCCCACAGGCTCGCCACGACCAGCAGTCCGAGGGCGGCGGGGGCCTTGACCAGCGCGGCCAGGGTCACCAGCGCGGCGGCCGGCACCGGGTGGCGGGCCAGCGCCGCGCCCAGGCCGGCGCCGAGCAGGCCGAGCATGACGGCGTCGTTGTGCGCCCCCGCCACCAGGTGCAGCAGTACGAGGGGGTTGAGCGCCCCGAGCCACACGGCCGCGGCCGGGTCCGCGCCGCAGCGGCGGGCGAGCCGCGGCAGCAGGGTCGCCAGCAGGGCCACGCCCAGCAGCGCCAGCGCCCGCATCCCGGTGACCCCGGCGTGTGCCCCGTAACGGGCGAGCGCCAGGAACGCGGGGCCGTACGGCGCGGGGCTGTTCCGCCAGATCGCGGGCACCTCGGCGGCCGCCGTGCCCCCGAGCACGCTCGGGCCGTGCGTGTAGGCGTCGATGCCCGCGTTCACCATCGCGCCCTGCGCCAGGTAGCTGTAGACGTCCCGGCTGAACAGCGGCGGTGCCAGCAGCAGGGGGGCCGCCCACACGGCGAAGGTCGTCAGCAGGGCGCGGATCGTCGGCGGCCGCGGCCCGCGCACGATCCGGCCGAGCTGCCACCACGCCGCGACGAGCAGGCCGAGGCCGAAGTACGCCACCAGCAGCCCGGCCGCCGCCTCCCCGTGGGGCAGCGCGATCCCGTCCCGTACCGGAAGCGCCCCCGCGGCCCTGCCGCCGACCGCCAGCGCGGTGGTACCGGCCAGTCCGAGAGCCATCGTGCGAGTCACGCCCGCACGCTCCCATCACCGGATGTCCGCCGGACGACCAGCGGGCGACCGGCGGATGACCGGCCCGGAGGCGCGATGGCCGGTTCGTCGCGGTGCGGGCGGGTTCACCCCCCTCGGGAGCCTGCAGCGCAGGTGAGGGGCGGGGTGGGGTCAGCTGGTCCCGTCGGCGGCGGCCACGATGATCTCGGCGACCCGGCCGGGCTGTTCGAAGAGGACCCCGTGCCCGGCGCGGGGCACCGTGACGAGGGTCAGCGTCGGGCAGGTGTCGAGGTCGTGCCGTTCCTCGTCGGTGAGGCCGATGTCGTCCGCGCTGCCGCGCACGACGACCGCCCGGGCACCGCTGGTGCACAGCCGGGTGACGAGGGAGCCGTGCTCGTCGAGGTGGGCGAAGTACTGCCGGAGCGCGGCGCGGCAGAAGGCCGGGTCGTTGTCGCCCATGATCGAGGCGAGGGTGTCGCGGCGCGTGGGCGGCAGGCTGTCGCGGACACCGCGGGGCAGGGTCTTCAGCGCCACGGCCCAGGCCGCCAGGCCCAGTACCGGCACGTGGGCGAGCCGGTCGAGCAGGGCGAGTTCCCTCGCCTCGTCGCCGCGCGAGAAGACGGGCGAGAGCAGCACGAGGGGCCCGGAGAACTCGCCGAGGGCGGCCATCTCGATGGCGACGTTGGCGCCCAGGCTGTGCCCGACCACGACGTCGCAGCCGGTGTCGGCGGCGAGCCGGGCCATGAGGCGGGCGTAGTTCCCGATGGACAGGTCCTCGGGGGCGGGGCTGCGCCCGTGGCCCGGCAGGGTGACGGCCACCAGGCCGAGTCCGGCGTCCGCGGGCGCGGGTTCGGCCATGACGTCGGCGTAGAACTCGGCCGTGCACAGGGCGCCCGGCAGCAGCAGGGCCCGTCGTGCGGCGTCGGGCGGTCCGGCCGTGCGGATGTCCCAGCCCTCGCGCCCGCTGTCGGTGCTCACGGCTCCACACCCTGGCCCGGTCCGCCCGGCCGCGTGGGCACCGTGCTCCGTCCGTGGCGTGTCGGTGCGATCCTGAACCGCGTGCGAGATGCGATGACGGTGGTCGAGACGGCGTTCGCCGGTGCCATGGGTGCGCCGGAGGGGGACGTCGAGACGGCGCTGGACGCCGGTGCGTCGGCCATGGCGGCGGCGGAGGCCGGCTGGGACGAGGTCGGCCGGGCGGTGGCGACCGCGGTGGGCGGGCTGCTGCGGGGCTGCCGGGCCCGCGGCTGGGAGGACGCGGACCTGCTGCGCATGGTGCGCCGTGAACTGCGCCCCGAGCACGTGCGGCTCGCCGGCCGCCTCACCGAGGACGGCGGTGACCCGGCGGGCCTCCTGAGCGCGTACGGGGCGGCCGAGCGGCTGGACCGCTTCACCGTCGCGACGACCGTGCTGGAACTCGTCCGCCTGCTGGGGCGGCTGCCCGGGATCACCCCGGCGGCCGCGCCCGAGGCGGCGTCCGGCGCCACGGGCCATCCGATGCTGCGGCGGATCAGGGCGCTGCTGGCGAAGGCGGAGTCCACGGCCTTCCCGGAGGAGGCGGAGGCGCTGAGCGCGAAGGCCCAGCACCTCATGGCACGGCACAGCGTGGACGAGGCACTGGTCGCGGGCACCGCTGCGGGCGGCGGCGGGCCCGGCGCGCGGCGGATCGGCGTGGACCGGCCGTACGAGGCGCCGAAGGCGCTGCTGCTCGACGCGGTCGCGGCGGCGAACCGCTGCCGCGCCGTGTGGTCGGCCGAGTTCGGCTTCTCGACGGTGGTGGGCTGGGAGGCCGACCTGGAGGCCGTGGAGGTGCTCTACACCTCCCTGCTGGTGCAGGCCGAGGCGGCCATGCGCGGCGGCGGCGCCCCGGGACCGGCGGCGCGTCGCCCGCGTCGCAAGGGCGGCAGGGGCGGTGGGGGCGGCGACCTGTCGCGGGACTTCCGCGAGTCCTTCCTCATCGCCTACGCGGGCCGGGTCGGCGAACGCCTGGCCGCCGCGTCCCGCGACGCGACGGAGGAGGCCGCGCGGGCCACCGGCGCCACGGAGGTCCTCCCGGTCCTGGCCGCCCGTGAGGTCGCCGTCGGCCGCGCCGCCGACGCGATGTTCCCCGACACCCGCACCCAGCGCCTCCGGGGCCGCGACCACGAAGGCTGGGCCCGCGGCACCGCCGCCGCCGACCGTGCCGCCTTCCACGGTCCGGCCGGCCCGTCCAGGCGCCTGCGTGAGTGATGGCGCCGAGGCGCCGGCCGTTACGCGGACTGCCGTGGTTGTTCGGCTGTTGCGCCGTCTCGCGCCCTGCGGGCGCAAAGATGCGGGCTGCGGGTGGGAGGGTGGGGGCCTGCCTTGTGTGCAGTGTGCGGCTCGGTGGTCGGTTGGGGTTCAGGCGCCGGAGCGGGGTGGGTTGTTCGTCCGGCTCGGGTCTCGTTGCCGTCCGCGGGTGCAGATGGCCGGTGACCACGCCCACCGTTCGTGGGTGGCGCGCTCGCCGTAACCGGCGTCTGCGGGTGCTTCCCCGATCCGACATCGGGCTCTGTTTCGACGTCCATACCGTCGAAAGCGGGCCCGATCTCGCCGACCCCCGACAGCACCTCGAAGCACCCGCAGTCGCGGGTTACGGCGGGCGCGCCCACCACCCACGGATGGCGTGGAAGCGGCCATCTATACCCGCGGACGGCAACGAGACCGACACCGCCGGAAAGGCACCCCGCTCCGGCGCCTGAACCCCCGCCGACCACCGGGCCGCACACTGCCGAGTTGGAGCGCCCCCACCCTCCCCTCCGCAGCCAGCCGCTTTGCGCCCGAAGGGCGCGAGACGAACCCGCACCCACCCACCGGCCCGACCGCCGCCGGTCACCTAGAACAACCAGCGGGTCTGGCTGTAGGTGGTGCCGCGGGCGTAGGCGAAGGCGGTGGTGGGTTCCACCTGGTAGACCAGGGCCTCGTGGCCGTCGCCGACGAAGACCTGGTCGCGTACGTCGAACCGCCACTCGGAGCCGTACTTGCCCTCGTACGCCTCGGCGATCCGGTGCAGCTGCTTGTCGCTGCGCACGCGGGCCGCCTTGCCCTCGAGCACGATGTCCAGGCCCTCGTCGAGCGCGTTGTTGCCGGTCGTGACGACGATCCGGCGGTTGTGGTCGAGGTTCCTGGCCTTGCGCTCGTCGGCGCCGGTGCAGAAGTGCAGGGCGTCGTCGAGCCAGACCCCGATGAGCGGGGTGACGTGGGGGCGGCCGTCCCGGCGGACGGTGGTCAGCCAGTAGATCTCGGCGCCCGCCAGGTGTTCGCGGGCGTCGTGCCAGGTCGTGGGGGTCGCGCCGGTGCTGCTGTAGCGGGCGTCGAGCTCGGGCTCGGGTTCCTTCTCTTCTGCCATGCCTCCACTGATACTCCATCAGCCCGCGCGCAGCGCGTACGCGCTGTCGACGGCTTCCGCCAGGTCGCGTACCGCCGGGTCCTCGGTGGTCGCGGCCAGGGCGTGCGCGCGGTCGCCGAGTACGGCGAGGCCGGGGGCGCCGGGCAGTTGCTCGTCGCCGGTGTCGTAGGTGCGCAGGGCGTCGGCGAAGTACGCGGCGACCGCGTCCACGCGGAGCCTCGGCGAGGTGCCGGAGTCCCACAGCCGGCCGGCGAGCCGGTCCGCCTCGACGGCGCCTGCGGCCTCGTGCGGGGAGCGGTCGTGCGGGTCGAGCCAGCGTACGGTGGCCGTGGCGACGTGGCCCCGGGCGCCCGCCTTCAGGCGGACGGCGTAGAGCGCGGTGACGGTGTGGCCGGGGCCGACCTCGCCGCCGTCGACCCGGTCGTCGCGGAAGTCCTCGTCGGCGACGGCACGGTTCTCGAAGCCGATCAGGCGGTAGCGCTCGACGGTGTGCGGGTCGAAGGAGACCTGTGCCTTGGCGTCGCGGGCGCGCAGGCCGATGTTGACGGGCAGCTGGTCCACGAACAGCGCGCGGGCCTCGGCCGGGGTGGAGACGTACGAGGTGTGGCCGTCGCCCTTGTCGACCAGCCGCTCCATCAGCTCGTCGCCGTACTCGCTGCCGACGCCGACCCCGAAGAGCGCGATGCCGTGCCGTGAGCGGGCCCGGTCGATCCGGTCCAGGAGGGCGTCGGGTTCGGTCTCCCCGGTGTTGGCGAGGGCGTCGGAGAGCAGGACGACCCGGTTGGTGGCCCCGCGCCGGGCGCTCTCCAGGGCCACGTCGTAGCCGGTGCGCAGCCCCGCCTCCAGGTTGGTGGAGTCCTCGGGCGCGAGGCGGTCGACGACGGACAGCGCGTGATCGCGGGCGCCGCCCGCGCCGAGCCGGGTGGCCGGCAGGGCGACCCGGGCGCGGTCGCTGAAGGTCACGACGGCGAGGGAGTCGTCGTCCCGCAGTTCGCCGACCGCGGCGCGCAGCGCCTTCTGGACGAGGTCGAGACGGCCGGGTTCGCCCATGGAGCCGGAGACGTCCACGACGAAGGTGAGCACGGCCGGGGGCCTGCTCCCCTCGTCCGCGGGGCGTGTGGCGAGTCCCACCCGCAGCAGCGACCAGCCCTCCTCGTCGCCTATGCGGGCGCCGTCGACGGTGACGGAGAAGCCGTCGCCCCTGGGCGCGGGGTAGTCCTGGCGGAAGCTGTTGACGAACTCCTCGGGGCGCACTTGGGAGGGGGAGGGCAGCGAGCCCTGGTCGAGCCGCCGCTTGGCGTAGCCGTACGAGGCGGTGTCGACGTCCAGCGCGAAGGTCGACAGCAGGGACGCGTCGGGCGCCCGGCCCTCACCCCGGTCCTCGTCGGGCTCTCCGCCGTTCCACTGGGGGGCGTCGTCCGCGCCCTGCACGGGCCCGGGGCGCTGCGCGTGGTCGCCGCTGCCCCGGTCCGTGTTCGCGCTGCAGCCCGTGAGCACCGCCCCGGCCGTCAGCGTCGCCAGTACCGCCGCCGTGATCCGCCGCATCACCGTCACCACCTCCCCCGGAGGCGCCCCCTGCGCCTTCTGCGACTGTGACGCAGGAAGCCGCGGGCCGGTGGCATCGGGGCCGTTGCGGATGGATCTCAGTCGGGCAACGTCCCTCCGCCCGGTGCGACGTGCCGGGCGCGGTAGAGGTCGCGCAGCAGGGCGGTCTCGGCTCCGTGGTGGATGACCTCGCGGTTGATGTGGAGCACGAGCGCGGCCAGCGGTTCCTTCGCGTAGGGGCCCTCCTTCGGACCGCACGGCCGGGCCAGGCCCTCGGCGCCCAGACCGCGCACGCCGTCGCGCCATGCCGCGTAGGCGGCGTCCAACTGCGCGAGCGCGCCGTCGGCGGTGCCGGAGAACGGGAAGTCCCTGCCGGCGAGGTCGACCGGCGGGCCGCCGAAGTGGGAGGCGGTGCGGGCGCCCAGGACGCCGGTGATGACGTGGCCCAGGCGCCACGCGATCGTCGTCACGGGCCCGGGGTCCGGGGGCGGCCAGGCGAGGTCGAGCCGGAACTCGCCGGTGCCGGCCTCGATCGGGGCCCGGCCGCTGCCGCGCGGGCGGACGCTCCAGCAGTCCGGGACGGGTTCCCAGAGGTACTCGTCGTCGGTGAGGCCGTCCAGGCGCGGGCGCAGCTGGTTCCGCCAGTGCCAGTCCAGCTGGTCGACGAGCAGGACGTTCCAGTCCGGTGCTGCGGAGTCCATGCGCCTCAGCGTAGGCCCGGGCGGGCCGGGTCAGGCGCGGCGGGTGCGTACGGCGTAGAGGCCCGCCCCCGCGGCCAGGACCGCCGCGCCCGCGGCGACGGACGTCCAGGGCAGGGCGAAGGCCAGGACGAGGCAGCCGAGCAGGCCGAGGGCGGGGACGGCGCGCCGGGCGCCGGGGCCCAGGGTCCAGGCGGAGGCGTTGGCGACGGCGTAGTACGCCAGGACGCCGAAGGAGGAGAAGCCGATCGCCCCGCGCAGGTCGGCGGTGGCGGCGAGCAGGGCGACGACGGCGCCGACGGCGAGTTCGGCGTGGTGCGGCACCCCGGTCCTGGGGTGCACCGCGGCCAGGGTGCGGGGCAGGTGGCCGTCGCGGGCCATGGCCAGGGTGGTGCGGGAGACCCCGAGGATCAGCGCGAGCAGGGAGCCGACGGCGGCGACGGCTGCGCCCGCCCGCGTCAGCGGCGCGAGGCCGCCCGCGGCGTCGGCCAGGGGCGCCGCCGAACCGGCGAGCGCCTGCGGGCCGAGCACCGCGAGGAGGGCGACCGCGACGGCGGCGTAGACGACCAGGGTGATGCCGAGGGCGAGCGGGATCGCGCGGGGGATGGTGCGCGCCGGGTCCCTGACCTCCTCGCCGAGCGTGGCGATCCTGGCGTACCCGGCGAAGGCGAAGAACAGCAGGCCGGCCGCCTGGAGCACGCCGCCCACGCTCGCGTCGGCCCCGATGTCCAGCCGGGCGGCGTCGGCGTCGCCGCCGGTGAACGCGGCGACGACGAACGCCGCGAGGACCGCGAGGACGACCGCGACGATGCCCCGGGTGAGCCAGGCGGCCTTCTGCACGCCGGCGTAGTTGACGGCGGTGAGCGCCACGACCGCGGCGACGCCGACGGCGCGCTGCTGCTCCGGCCAGACGTACGCGCCGATCGTCAGGGCCATCGCGCCGCAGGAGGCGGTCTTGCCGACGACGAAGGACCAGCCCGCGAGGTGGCCCCAGAAGGGCCCGAGCCGCTCGCGCCCGTAGACGTAGGTCCCGCCCGAGGCGGGGTACAGCGCGGCGAGCCTGGCCGAGGACATGGCGTTGCAGTAGGCGACGACGGCCGCCGCCGCGAGCCCGAGGAGCAGCCCGGACCCGGCGGCGCGGGCGGCCGGGGCGAACGCGGCGAAGACCCCGGCGCCGATCATCGAGCCGAGTCCGACGACGGTGGCGTCGAAGACGCCGAGCCGTCGCTGCAGTATCGCGTTCCCACCGGTCACGGCGGCAAAGGTATACCGTCCCGCTGCTAGACACGGCGTCAACAAGCTGCCATCGTGGCGCCCGGGAACGGCGACGGAACGACGGTGCGAAGCCACGGCGACGGTCATGCGACGCCGCGGTGACGCGGCGACGCGAAGGCGGAGGACGGCGGACATGACGCAGCGCTGGGTCACGGTCTCCGACGGGGTGCGGCTGGCGGTGTACGAGCAGGGGGACCCGGCCGGGCCCACGGTGCTGTGCGTGCACGGCTTCCCCGACGACCACGGCGTGTGGGACGGCGTCGCCGGGCTCCTGGCGGCCCGCGGCTTCCACGTCGTGTCGTACGACGTGCGCGGCTCGGGCGCCTCGGACGCCCCGCGCCGCACCCGGGCCTACCGGCTGCCGCGGCTCGCCGCCGACACCACCGCCGTCGCGGACGCGGTCAGCCCGGGCGCCCCGGTCCACCTGCTCACCCACGACTGGGGGTCGGTGCAGAGCTGGCACACCGTCAGCACGCCGGAACTCGCCCACCGCTACGCCTCGATCACCTCGATCTCCGGCCCCGACCTGGACCACACCGGCCGCTGGTACCGGGCCCAGCTGCGCCGCCCCTCCCCGGCCCGCCTGCTGAAGCTCGCCAGACAGGCGCTGGCCTCGCAGTACGTCGGCTTCTTCCACCTGCCCGGCATCGCCGAGCTCGCCTGCCGCAGCGGCTTCCTGGACGGCGTCATCGCGACCCTGCGGCGCCTGGAGACGGGCGAGGCCCCCGCCGGCTACGGCCCGGGGCTCGCCGCGCGCAACCGCGCCGGGCTCAAGCTCTACCGCGCCAACGTGCTGCCCCGCGTGCTCCGCCCCCGCGCACGGCACGCCGCGCTGCCCGCGGTCGTGCTGGCCCCGTCCAGGGACGTGTTCGTCCTGCCGCCCTGGCAGACGGAGATCACCGACTGGGCGCCCCGGGCCGAGGTCCACCACGTGGACGGGGGCCACTGGCTGCCCTCCCACCGCCCGGACCTCGTCGCCGGGCACGCCGCCCGCCTCGTCGAGCGCACCGAGAAGGCGGTCCGCCCGCGCTGATCCCCGCCCCGCGCCCGGCGCCGGTGCCGACGTGCGGCTCGGCCGGGACGGGGAGGTGCTCCCCGTCCCGGCTCGTCCTGGACGCGTGAACCCGGCCGGGTCCCTACACCGACAGCGGGTCGAGCGGCGTCGGGACGGGGTGGCCCTCCATCATGGCGCCCAGCCCGAGGACGGCGCAGACGTCGGGCCGTTCCGCGATGGTGACCGGCATCCCGGTGGCCTGACGGAGCATCATGTCCAGGCCGGGCAGTAGCGCGCTGCCGCCCGCCAGCATGACGCCGCGGTCGGTGAGGTCGGCGACCAGGTCCGGCGGGCACCGCCGGAGCACCTGGCCGATGCCGTCGACCAGCGTCGCCATGGGCATCCGGATCGCCTGCCGTACCGCCTCGGTGTCGACGCGGACCGTGCGGGCGATCCCGCTGGCGACGTCGCGCCCCTGGACCTCGGCGCTGGGCGCGACGGGCCCGGGCGCGGAGAGGGTCTCGTGCAGCGACCGCACCGACTGGCTGGGCAGCAGCAGTTCGTGCGTGTTGCGCAGGTGCTGGACGACGGCGTGGTCGATCGCCTCGCCACCGACCCCGATGGTCTCCGCGGCGACGATCGAGCCCATCGACATGACGGCGATCTGCGTGGTGCCGGCCCCGGCGAGCATGATCATCGTCGCCTCGGGCTCCTCGACCGGGAGCCCGCACCCGATGGCGGCCGCGACGACGGAGTCCACGAGTTCGACCCGGCGTGAACCGAGGCCGTACATCGTCTCGACGGCCGCCCGCTGGGCCAGCGGACCGCTGCCGTGGGGGGTGCAGACGGCGGCCCGGAGCATCGGCTTGCGCCGCCAGGCCTTGCGCAGCTGACCGCCCAGCAGGTGACGGAGCATGCGCTGGGCCATCTCGATGTCGACGACCATCCCGGCCTGGATGGGGCGGACCACGCGGATGTGCTCGGGCGTGCGGCCGGTCATCTTCTCGGCCAGCGAGCCGACCGCGATGAGGGCACCGCTGTGCGCGTTGACGGCGGCCACGCTCGGCTCGTCCACGACGAGTCCCTGGTGCTTGAGGTAGACACGGGTGCGCGACGCCCCGAGGTCGACGGCAACGGAGCAACGACGCAGATGCGCCAGACTGACGGTCACGGCAGATCCTCCCCGAGGGGCCGGTTCCCGGGACCGCCCCTGCGGCGGCCCGTCTGATCATCGTGCGGGCGCAAGTCGAGATCCGCCTGTTGTGGTACTCCGAGCGGTTGATCCGCTTATCGCACGACCCGTGCCGCGAGGACCGCGATGTCGTCGTCCGCCGGTTCCACGACCAGCAGGGACAGGACCCGGTCGACCAGTCCGCCCAGATCACCGTCGGGGTGCAGACGCAACCCGGCGAGCCGGTCGAGCGAGGCGTCGATGTCCTCCCCGCGCCGTTCCACGAGGCCGTCGGTGTACAGCAGCAGGACGTCACCGGGCCGGCAGGGGGCCGGGACGGCCTCGTAGCCCCCGTGGCCGGTGCCCAGCGGCGGGCCGACCGGCACGTCGACGATGCGCACCGTGCCGTCCGCCCGGATGACGGCAGGCGGCAGGTGTCCGGCGCTGGAGAACGTGCACTTGTCGCGCGCCGGGTCGACGAGGGCCAGCAGGCAGCTCGCCGGACGGCCCGACTCCGTCTGGGAGATGAGGGTGTCCAGCCGGCGCAGGATGCGGTGCGGCGGCAGGTCGGCCGCCGCCACGAAGCGCAGCATCGAGCGGTACTGGCTCATGTCCACCGAGGCCTCGACCCCGTGCCCCATCACGTCGCCCATGGCCAGCAGGGTGCGCCCGTAGGACAGCCGTACGGCGTCGTACCAGTCGCCGCCCACCAGCGCCGTGCTGCCGGCCGGCTGGTAGCGGAACGCGGCCTCCACGGAGGGGTGCGGGGAGCCCGGCTCGGACATCAGGGCGCGCTGCAACTCCAGGGCGATGCCGTGCTCGTGGGTGTAGCGGCGGGCGTTGTCGAGGTAGATTGCGGCCCGCCGGACGATGTCCTGGACGGTCTCGGTGTCCCGTTCGGTGAAGCCCGGGGACTCGCCGCAGCGGACCAGGGTCACCGTGCCGATGGGCTCGCCGCGCGCCGCGAGCGGCACGACGAGCGCCGAGTGGATGCCCACCGACCGGAAGGCGGCCATCCGTTCGCGGGCCGACCCGCCGCGGCCCAGGGCGTCGTCGTCGAAGAGGTTCTGCACCACCGGGCTGCCGGACTGCAGGCAGCGCGGGATGGTCGTGCCCGACGGGTACTCGACGTACTCCCCCGGCTCACCGAAGGCCTTGACCTGCTCGCGCAGGTTCGGCAGCGCCGCCATGGCGGCCCGGCGCAGCCGCAGCACACCGCGGTTGTAGGGGGTGGCGCGCTCGGTGGGGAAGACCTCGACGGTGGCGATGTCGGCGAGCAGCGGCACGAGGAACCCGGCGAGTTCCGCGCAGGTCTCGTCCATCTCCAGGGTGGTGCCGATGGAGGTGGCGGCGCGGTCCAGGATGGCCAGCCGCTCCCGGGCGCGTTCCAGTTCCCGCTGGTGCTGGCGGGAGGCGCTGACCTCCAGCACGATCCCGACCAGGCCCAGCACCGTGCCGTCCGCCGCGTCCAGCCGGTGGTACGCGCCCTGCCAGTAGCGCCGGCCCGCGTCGGACCCGGCGTGGGTGCGGCCGCTGGAGGGCACCTCGCGGGACTTGCCGTCGGACAGGACCTGGCGCAGCGCCTCCTCGCCGGCGTCGTCCAGGTCCGGCAGGACCTCGGTGATCCGGCGGCCCAGGTGCTCCTTGGCGGGCAGGCCGTTCATCCGGGCGAGGGCGGGATTGACGTAGACGTAGCGCAGTTGCGGGTCGTAGATGCCCACGCCCGCCGGGGTGCCGTCCAGCACCTGCCGCAGGACCGTGTGGTCCGGCGGTGACCAGCCGCCGGGCTCACCGTCACCGCTCACCCGGTCACCCTCCTGTCCGCCGAGTGTGCCCGTTCCCATGATCGGGCGGTCCTCCACCGGGCGCACGCCCGGATGCGGTCACCCCGCCGGGTGGCCCGCAACCGGCGGGGGCGTGTCGTCCGGGCACCGCGGTGACCGGGCCCGAAAGGATCGGGCGATGCGATGGAGGACGGCGGCCGCGGCCCTCTGCCTGCTGCTGACCGCCTCGCCGGCGGTGGCCGGCGAGCGCCCCGAACCGCGCCCCGGCCCGCCGGCCCGGGTGGAGCGGCTGTACGCGGAGGCGGCCCGCGCGGTGCGGGCGCACGAGGACGCGGAGCGGGCGGTCCGCCGCAAGCGCGCCGACCTGCGGTTGCTGCACCGCGCGGCGGCGGTGGAGCGGCGCCGGCTGGACGTGCTGCGGGACCGGATCGGGGCGATGGCGCGCAGCGAGTACCGCAACGGGGGGCTGGGACCGTCCGCGCGGCTGCTGCTGACCGGGCGGCCCGACCGGCTGCTGGAGGGCGCGACGCTGGCCCGGCAGGGCGACCACGCGCAGGCGGCGCTGCTGGCGGAGCGGATGCTCGCCGAGCGGCGGCTGGCGGCCGACACCGAGGCCGTCGACCGGACGCTGAGGGTGCTGGCCCGCGAGGCCCGCCGCAAGGACGCGCTGCGCCGGGACATCGAGGAGCGGCTGCTGCGTGCCCGGGCCCGGCTCTCCGCCCGCGACCTGGCGCTCATGGCGCACGAGGGGCTCTCGGCGGACTGCCCCCGCGACGTTCCCCCGGCCCCGCCCCGGTCGTCGGCCGCGTCCCGCCGCCACGGTGCCCCGCACTGGGTGCGCCCGGTCGCGCACTACACGCTCACCGCCGGCTACGCCGCCGCCGGGGCGCACTGGGCGCACCGCCACACCGGCCAGGACTTCGCGGTGCCGCCGGGCACCCCGGTCCGGGCGGTGGGCGACGGCACGGTGGTGGTGGCCGCGTGCGGCGACGGCTTCGGCAACCAGATCGTCGTCCGGCACGACGACGGCTACTGCACGCACTACGCCCACCTGTCCGTCCTGGAGGTGGTCCCCGGCCGGCGGGTGCGGGCGGGCGAGCGGATCGGCCTGTCCGGCAACTCCGGCAACTCCACCGGACCGCACCTGCACTTCGAGGTCCGTGTCACGCCGCAGATGGGCTCCGCCGTCCCCCCGCTGCCCTGGCTGGCGCGGCACGGCGTGCCCATCGGCCGCTGAGCGGTCAGCCCCCGCCCTCGCGCTCGCCCGCCTCGGCGCGCAGCGCCTGCCGCAGCCGGTGGGCGGCGCGGCGGTCCTCGTCGGAGGCGTCGGTGACGTCCAGGAAGATCTGGTCCAGTTCGGGGAACTCCCCGGCCAGCGAGCGCTTGATGCGGACCGCGGCCTCCTCCACCGTCTCGCTGTCGATGCCCTCGGTCAGGTCGACCCGGGCGGCCAGCAGCACCGAGTCGATGCCGAGGCGCATCGTCAGCAGTGCGGTGACGGTGTCGATCTCGGGCTGCCGGATCAGCAGTTCGTGCGCCCGCTGCCGCAGCCTGGGGTCGGCGGCCTCGCCGATGAGGGTGTCCCGGCAGTCCTTGCCGAGCCGGTAGGCGACGTACATCAGCAGGGCGGCGATCGCCAGGGACGCGTACGCCTCCCAGGTCCGGTCGCCGGTGGTCCAGTGCAGCACGACGCCGGCGAGGGCGAGCAGCACGCCGAACACCGCGGCGCTGTCCTCGGCGAGCACGGTGCGCAGGGTGGGGTCCTCGCCCTCGCGCAGTTCGGTGCGGAAGGGGCGGTCGTGCTCGCGGGCCCCGGACCGCACCTGCAGAAGTGCCCTGACCAGGGAGGTCCCCTCGGCGAGCAGGGAGACGACCAGGACGGCCGCCGCGATCAGGAAGGCCCGGGTGGTGTGCGGCTCGCTCTCGTGGAACGCGTTCACCCCCTGGTAGAAGGAGAAGCAGCCGCCCATCACGAAGATCCCCACGGCGGCGAGCAGCGACCAGAACCAGCGCTCCTTGCCGTAGCCGAAGGGGTGCCGTGCGTCCGGACTGCGCCGGCTGCGGCGTAGTGCGGCCAGCAGGAACACCTCGTTGAGCGTGTCGGCCACCGAGTGCGCCGCCTCCGAGAGCAGCGCCGGTGACGTGGTCAGCAGCCCGCCGACCGCCTTCGCCACGGCGATCACCAGGTTCGCGGCGAGGGCCACGAAGACGGTCGCCTTGGTCTGCTTGTCCTTCCCCATGGGGAGCGTGTGCCCCGCGACGCGCCGCTCAGTGGTGGAAGGCGGTGGGTGCCTCGCCGGGCGGGTGGAGCGGGTGGTCCTGGGCGCGCAGCTGCGGGAGGTAGCGCTCCAGGTCGGCGAGGAAGAGGTCGGCGAGGTCCTCGGAGAAGCCGTTGCGGACGACGATGCGCAGCACCGCCAGGTCCTCGCGGTCCGCCGGGTAGGTGTACGCGGGCACCAGCCAGCCGCGCTCGCGCATCCGCCGGGAGACGTCGAAGACGTCGTACGCGGTGACGTGGTCGGCGGTGGTGAAGGCGAAGACGGGGAGCTGGTCGCCGCGGGTGATCAGCCGGAAGTCACCGCACTCCTCGATCCGCGAGGCCAGGTAGGTGGCCACGTCACGGGCGGTCTGCTGGACGGTGCGGTAGCCGTCCCGGCCCAGCCGCAGGAACGTGTAGTACTGCGCGACGACCTGGGCGCCCGGCCGGGAGAAGTTGAGTGCGAAGGTCGGCATGTCGCCGCCGAGGTAGTTGACCCGGAAGACCAGTTCCTCGGGCAGCGCCTCGAGGTCCCGCCACAGCGCCCAGCCGACGCCGGGGTAGACCAGCCCGTACTTGTGGCCGGAGGTGTTGATCGAGGCCACCCGGGGCAGCCGGAAGTCCCAGACCAGGTCCTCGTCGAGGAAGGGGGCGATCATGCCCCCGGAGGCCCCGTCGACGTGGACGGGAATGTCGAGCCCGGTCCGTTCCTGCAGGGCGTCGAGGGCGGCGCAGATCTCGGCCACCGGCTCGTAGGACCCGTCGAAGGTCGAGCCGAGGACGGCCACGACCCCGATGGTGTTCTCGTCGCACATCGCGACGGCGGTGTCCGGCTCCAGGTGCAGCCGGTCGCCCTCCATCGGCACCAGGCGCGGCTCGACCTCCCAGAAGTTGCAGAACTTCTCCCAGCAGACCTGGACGTTGGCGCCCATGACCAGGTTGGGCCGGGCGCCGTCCGGGTGGCGGTCGCCGGACCGCCTCGGCCAGCGGCGCTTGCCGGACGCGCCGCCGGAGCGGTCGGCGGCGCGCTTGGTCCAGCGGCGCTTGAAGGCCATCCCGGCGAGCATGCAGGCCTCGGAGGAGCCGGTGGTCGAGCAGCCGATGGCGCTCTCCGGGTCGGGGGCGTGCCACAGGTCGGCGAGCATCGCCACGCAGCGCCGCTCCAGTTCGGCGGTGCGCGGGTACTCGTCCTTGTCGATCATGTTCTTGTCGAGGCACTCGCCCATCAGCACCCCGGCCTCGGGCTCCATCCAGGTGGTGACGAAGGTGGCCAGGTTGAGCCGGGCGTTGCCGTCGAGCATCAGCTCGTCGTGGACGAGCTGGTACGCCGTGGCGGGCGCCATCGGGCCGTCGGGCAGCCGGTGCTTCGGTGGTGCCGCGCGCATCCCGGCGACCGGGTCGGCCCCCGCGTAGAAGGGGTTCACGGCGAGCTTCGGCAGGCCCTCGGCGCCTTTGTGGAGCGACATACCGTAACGATAAGGGTGAAATCGGTCACCGGCAGGTCGGCGACGGGCGGCCCGGCCCGGGGAGCCCGGACCGCCGGCTCCTGCCGGGGCGCCGGTCAGCCGGCCGAGGACAGCGACAACTTCGCCGCGAAGCCCAGGAAGAGCGCCGCGGCACCCGAGGTCAGCCCCGCCGTCAGGCGCTTGCGGCGGCGGAACTGGGCGGCCAGGTAGGTGCCGCCGAAGATCAGCAGCGTCAGGTAGCAGAAGCTGAAGACCTGGGCGATGGTGCCCAGCGCCAGGAAGGACAGCGCGGGGTGGGCGTAGCCCGGGTCCACGAACTGCACGAAGAAGGAGATGAAGAAGAGGATCGCCTTGGGGTTGAGCAGGCTTATCACCAGCGCGCGCCGGAAGGGCTGTTCGGCGTCCGCCACCTCCTCGGCCGCGGCGGCCACCGCCGCCGGCTCCACGCTCCGGGACCGCCACATGCCCCAGGCGGCCCGCGCCATGCCGAAGGCGATCCACGCCAGGTAGCCGGCGCCCGCGTACTTGACGATGCCGAAGAGCACGGCGTTGGCCTTGAGCAGCCCGGCCACGCCCGCCGCCGAGGCGGTCATCAGCACGGTGTCGCCGAGGAAGACGCCCAGGGCCGCGCGGTACGCCGTCCGGACGCCGCGGCGCGCCGCGACGGAGAGCGTGTACAGCGAGTTCGGCCCGGGCAGCAGCACGATCAGTACGGTGCCCAGCACGTACGTCGACAGGTCGGTGATTCCCAGCATGCGCACCAATATGGCACTTGCACCTCACGTGGCGTGAGGCCGGAGGGTGTGGTCATGAACACGAGCACGGGCTACCCGGTCGGGCAGGTGGCGGGCTTCGCCGGCGTGACCGTCCGGACGCTGCACCACTACGACGAGATCGGACTGCTCTCGCCCAGCGCCCGCAGCCACGCGGGCCACCGGCGCTACAGCGACGCCGACCTCGACCGGTTGCAGCAGATCCTCTTCTACCGGGAGCTCGGCTTCCCCCTGGAGCAGGTGGCGGCCCTCCTCGACGACCCGGACGCGGACCCGCGGGAGCACCTGCGGCGCCAGTACGAACTGCTGATGGCGCGGATCGGGAAGCTGACGGAGATGGCCGACGCCGTCCAACGAGCCATGGAGGCACGCACGATGGGCATCAACCTCACGCCCGAGGAGAAGTTCGAGGTCTTCGGGGAGTACGACCCCGAGCAGCACGCCGAGGAGACCCGGCAGCGCTGGGGCAACACCGAGGCGTACGAGCAGTCGCAGCGCCGGGCCGCCTCCTACAGCAAGGAGGACTGGCTGCGGATCAAGGCCGAGCAGGAGGACTGGGGCGCCCGGCTGGTCGCGCTCCGCGGGTCCGGCGCCCCGGCCGACGGCGAGGCCGCGATGGACCTGGCCGAGGAGCACCGGCAGTTCATCGTGGACCACTACTACGACTGCGGTTACGAGATCCACACCGGGCTCGCCCGGATGTACCTGGACGACCCGCGCTTCAACGCCTTCTACGAGGCGATCGCGCCGGGCACCGCCCGGTACGTCCACGACGCGATCATGGCCAACGCTAGGCGTGCCGGGGCGTGATCACCGCAGCGGTGCCGTAGGCGCACACCTCGGTGCCGACGTCGGCGGCCTCGCTGACGTCGAAGCGCATCATCAGCACCGCGTTGGCGCCGCGCGACTGCGCCTGCTCCACCAGCCGCTCCATCGCCTCGGTGCGGGTCTGGGCCAGGGTCTTGGTGAGTCCCTTCAGCTCGCCGCCGATCAGGGACTTCAGGCCCGCGCCGATCTGGCTGCCCAGGTGGCGGGAGCGCACGGTGAGGCCGAAGACCTCACCGATCACCCGCTCGATCCGGTAGCCCGGCACGTCGTTCGTGGTGACCACCAGGACGGCGGACCGGGGCGACTGTCCGCCGCCGTACTCGTCGATACCCATACCGGCATCGTCGTCCCGCCGCCGCCGTCCCGCGCGGTTCAGTACTCCAGGTGCGGTGCCCGCTCGGGGGCGGGGCAGATCCGGTGGCCCGCGTGGTCGAAGACGTACAGGTGCGCCAGGTCGACCAGCAGCGGCACGTGCTGTCCGGCGCGCAGCCGCAGGTCGGGCCCGGTGCGCACCACCAGGTCCCCGCCCCCGGTGGCGGACCCGGTCTCCGGGCGCGGTGCCGGACGGTCCAGCACGGCCGTCCGTCCCTGGCCCGAGACCCGCGCGGCGGCCTTCTGCACCAGCCGGCCGAGGCCGGCCGTGCCGCCCTGCCGGGACGCCGCCCGGGAGCGCTGCCGCGCGCCGCCCGGCCGTGCGGACTCCAGCTCGGGCACGACGGCCGGCCGTGCGCCGGTGTCCAGGTGCACCAGCGACTCGTGGCCCTGGTACTCCACGTGCTCAACGACGCCGCTGAGCACCACCTCCCCGGGCCGGGCGCCGCTCGGCCGGTCGATGCGCACGGCCTCCGAGCGCAGGCCGACGATGACCGGCCGGCCCTGCTGGATGCGGAGCATCTGGTGGTCCCGGCTCAGCGGCTGGGGGAGGACGAGGCGCTGCCGCCCCAGGTCGATCCACATCCCGCCGTCCAGCGCGGCGACCACGGTCGCCTCCATGAGGTTGATCCGCGGGGTGCCGATGAAGGCGGCGACGAAGACGTTCTGCGGCAGGTGGTACGCCTCCCGCGGGGTGCTCACCTGCTGCAGCACCCCGCTGCGCATGATCGCCACGCGGTCGCCCAGCGACATCGCCTCGGCCTGGTCGTGCGTGACGTACACCGTCGTCACGCCCATGCCGCGGGTCAGCCGGGCGATCTCGGCGCGCAGGTGCGAGCGGAGCTTGGCGTCGAGGTTGGACAGCGGCTCGTCCATCAGGAAGACGGACGGGTGCCGCGAGATGGCCCGGCCCATGGCGACCCGCTGCCGCTCGCCGCCGGACAGCTGCCCCGGGTAGCGGTCGAGGATGTCCTCGATGCCGAGCGTCCGCGCGGTCTCGGCGACCCGGGGCCCGGTGTCCTGCCCGGGCATCTCGAAGCGCAGCGGGAAGCCGATGTTCTCCCGGCTGGTCATGCTCGGGTACAGGGCGAAGTTCTGGAAGACCATGGCCATCCGCCGTTCGCCCGGCCCCAGGTCGTTGGCGTACTCGCCGTCCAGCAGCAGCTCACCTGAGGTGATGTCCTCCAGCCCCGCGATCATGCGCAGCACCGTGGACTTGCCGCAGCCCGAGGGGCCGAGCAGCACCAGGAACTCGCCGGGGGCGATGTCCAGGGAGAAGCGGTCCACGGCGCGCACGCCGCGGGCGTAGGTCTTCGAGACGTCGTGCAGTGAGATGGCGCGAGTCATGTGGGTTCCGCCGGATCATGATGATTCAGGAGTGACGGGCGACTTGCGGTGTTGCACGGTGAAACGCTTGGGAGGAACGTAGCCGAGCGTTCCCGGGCTGGGAACGGTTCGGTCGCGACCGCGTTGATACTTTTGGCGCGTGACGACTATCGCCCTGGGCCCGCAATGGCTCGACCCCGATTACCTCATCTCGTCAGCGGGCCTGATCGGCCTGCTGGCGATCGTCTTCGCCGAGTCGGGTCTGCTCATCGGCTTCTTCCTGCCGGGTGACTCCCTGCTCTTCACCGGCGGCCTGCTGGTCGCGGGCGGCAAGCTCGACTATCCGATCTGGCTGGTCTGCGTGCTGGTCTGGATCGCGGCCGTCGCCGGCGACCAGGTGGGCTACCTCTTCGGCCGCAAGGTCGGTCCCTCGCTCTTCCGGCGCCCGGACTCCCGGCTCTTCAAGCAGGAGAACGTCGAGAAGGCCCACGACTTCTTCGAGCGGCACGGCGCCAAGTCGATCGTGCTCGCCCGCTTCGTCCCGATCGTGCGGACCTTCACGCCGGTCATCGCCGGCGTCAGCCGCATGAACTACCGCGTCTTCGTGACGTACAACGTCATCGGCGGCCTGCTGTGGGGTGTCGGTGTCACGCTGCTCGGCTACTGGCTGGGCCAGATCGCCTTCGTCCACGAGCACATCGAGCTGATCCTCATCGCGATCGTGCTGCTCTCGGTCGTCCCGATCGCCATCGAGTTCCTGCGGGCCCGCTCGGCCTCCCGGAAGGCGGCGCCGCTGCCCGGGGTGGACGTGTACGACGCCGGGGCCGCGGAGGCCGAGGGCGACGCCGGCCAGCCGCCGCTCCAGCGCGGCAACGGCGGGCGCCACCGCGCGAACCGCCGTTAGCCGACGGAGGGAGTGGGCAGTCGTCCCGCTGTGCCGAGGGGGGAGGGTGTCCGCACCCTCCCCCCTCGGCGCACCACCACCCGGCACCCGTAGCGATCACGCGCCGAAAGGAGGATCCCGTGGCGCATCCCAAGGAGCCCGAGCAGCAGCAGCCCGGCGGTTCGGAGTTCACGCCGCCGCTGGGCGTCGAGCTGCCCAGGCCGGAACCGCAGGGCTCCGCCTTCTCCCGCCCCGGGACGCGGACCTCCCCGCAGCTGTCCCACCCGGCCTTCACGCCCCCCGAGGGCATCCCGGTCGTCAGCCTCTCCAAGGAGACCCCCTGGCCCGACCGGATGCGCACGATGCTGCGCATGCCCGTCGGGGAGCGCCCGGCCCCCGAGCAGCCCGCCCGGCGGCCGGAGGCGGAGGCCGGCCCGCCGGTGCCGCGCGTGCTGGACCTGACGCTGCGCATCGGTGAGCTGCTGCTCGCCGGCGGCGAGGGCGCCGAGGACGTGGAGGCCGCGATGCTCGGCGTGGCCCACGCCTACGGTCTGGGCCGGGTCGAGCCGACCGTGACGTTCACGCTGCTGGGCATCTCCTACCAGCCCTCGCTGGTGGACGCCCCGGTCACCGCCAACCGCACGGTGCGCCGCCGGGCCACCGACTACACCCGCCTCGCGGCCGTCTTCCGGCTGATCAACGACATCACCGCGGCCGACCTCACCCTGGAGGACGCCTACCGGCGGCTCGCCGAGATCCGCCGCAACCGGCACCCGTACCCGGGCTGGCTGCTCACCGTGGCGGCCGGGCTCCTCGCGGGCGCGGCGAGCATGCTGGTCGGCGGCGGCGGTCCGCTGGTCTTCGCGATCGCCGCGCTCGGCGCCATGCTGGGCGACCGGCTGGCCTGGCTCTGCGCCGGGCGCGGGCTGCCGGAGTTCTACCAGTTCGTCGCCGCGGCGATGCCGGCCGCCGTGATGGGGGTGCTGGTCGCCCGGTTCGGCCAGCACCTGCCCGGTACGAGCACCCTGCAGGCCTCGGCGGTCATCACCGGTGGCCTCTTCGCCCTGATCCCGGGACGGGCCCTGGTCGCGGCCGTCCAGGACGGCCTGACGGGCTTCTACATCACCGCCTCCGCGCGCCTGCTGGAGGTGATGTACCTCTTCACCGGCATCGTCGTCGGCGTGACGCTGATCCTCTACGCGGGGGTCAGCCTGGGTGCCGTGCTCGACCCCGACCAGGCCTTCCGGGCGTACGAGAACCCGCCGGTGCAACTGGTCGCGGCGATGGTGCTGAGCCTCGCCTTCGCCGTGCTGCTGCAGTGCGAGCGCGGCGTGCTGGTGGTCGCCGCCCTCAACGGCGGGGTCGCCTGGACGGTCTACGCGGCGCTGCACCAGGAGGGCATCGGCGTCGGCATGTCGCCGGTCGCGGCCACCGCCGTCGCCGCCGGCCTGGTGGGCCTCTTCGGCCAGGTGCTCGCCCGCTACCGGCACGCCTCCGCGCTGCCGTACGTCACGGCGGCCATCGGCCCGCTGCTGCCGGGCTCCGCGACGTACTTCGGGCTCCTCGGGCTGACCCGCGGTCACCTGGACCAGGGATTCGCCTCGCTGACGAAGGCGGCGGCGCTGGCGCTGGCCGTGGCCATCGGGGTGAACCTGGGAGGCGAGATCGCGCGGTTGTTCATCAAGCTGCCCGGTGGCGCCGACCAGGCACGACGCCGCGCGGCGGCCAAGCGCACCCGCGGTTTCTGAGCCTTCCGGACCCCGCCGCCTCGCCGTCGGGCGGTCGTACGGGCAACCTGATGTTAACTGTCCGTATCGTGGTCGTAGTTGACTGTAATCGGTTTTAGGGGTTTCACTTCACCAACTGGAGTCCGTTCCGGGGCAAACCCCGACCTTTCGGAGGCATGGAGCCTTGGCTGACGAGCACCTGAGCCCGCTGGACCTCGCGTTCTGGAACCTGGACTCGCCGGGCCACCCCATGCACCTGGGCGCGGTGGCCGTCTTCGACCGCGACCCGGAGCGCCCGGTCGACGCCGACGGGCTCGCCGCGCTGCTCACCGCCCGTGCCGAGGCCGTACCGCGGATGCGGCAGCGCGTGAAGGACGTCTGGTACGGGGTCGGGGGCGC
Source organism: Streptomyces sp. NPDC005722 (assembly GCF_040630935.1). Lineage (NCBI taxonomy): Bacteria > Bacillati > Actinomycetota > Actinomycetes > Kitasatosporales > Streptomycetaceae > Streptomyces > Streptomyces sp. NPDC005722. Next base: position 223,167 of record NZ_JBEXYN010000006.1, on the reverse strand, counting down.
CGCCTGGGCGGTCGACGAGCACTTCGACGCGCGGCACCACGTCCACGCCGTACGTCGTGCCGACGCCACGGCCGCCGTCGCCGAGCTGATGTCCCGGCCCATGGACCGCCACCGGCCGCCGTGGGAGGTCTACGTCATCGAGGGCGCCCCCGACGCGCCCTTCTCCGTCCTGGTCAAGCTGCACCACGCCCTCGCCGACGGGCTGCGCGCCGTGGAGTTCGGCGCCGCGCTGCTCGACCAGGGGGCCCGCACCCCGGCGGCCGCGCCGGCCCGGGCCGGCGCCGCCGCTCCCGCGGCCGCGCCGCAGCGCTCCGCCGTCGAGGCCGACGCCGCGGCCGCCGTACCGGCCCAGGTCCGGGGGCCCGGCATCCACCTGCCCGCGCTGCCGCTGCCCGATCCCCGGCAGGTCGTCGCCTCCCTGCCGGACCGGGTGCGCGAGGCCGGGCGCGCCCTGGGCATCGGCTCGGCCGTGCTGCGCGCCTCCCTCGACCCCGGCGGTCCCGCCGCGCTGGGCGCGGTCTGGACGCCCGGCGGCGCCGAACGCCGCTTCGCCACCGCCTCCCTCGACGTCGACGACCTGCACCAGGTCCGCAAGACCAGCGGCGGCACCGTCAACGACGTCGTCATGGCCGTCGTGGCCGGCGCGCTGCGGCGCTGGATGGAGGCCCGCGGCGACGACCCGGCGGGCCCGGGGCCGCGCGCCCTGATCCCCGTGGCGCGGCGCCGCCGCCGGGGTGTGCGCGGCGGCCGGGGCAACCGCATCTCCGGCTACCTGCTGCGGCTGCCGGTCGGCGAGCCCGACCCGCTCGCCCGGCTGCGCGACGTGCGCGCGGGCATGGACCGCAACAAGGACGCCGGCCCCGACACCGGCCCGGGTGCCGTCGCCCTGCTGGCCGACAGCGTGCCGCCGCTCGCGCACCGCTTCGCCGCCCCGCTGCTCGCCGCCTCGGCGCGACTGCTGTTCGACGTGCTGGTCACCAACGTGCCGATGCTCGACGTGCCGCTCACCCTGGACGGCTGCCGCATGACGGAGCTCTACCCGATCGCCCCGCTCGCCCGCGGCCAGTCCCTCGCGGTCGCCTGCTCCACGTACCGCCGCCGGGTCCACATCGGGCTGCTCGCGGACGCGCGGTCGCTGCCGGACGCCGACACGCTCGCCGCCGCCCTGCACGGCGCGCTGGCCGAGCTCCTCGACGCCTGCGGATGAGGCCGCCGCGGACGCGTGAGGGCGGCGCGCCCCGGCAGGGAGCGCGCCGCCCTCACTGCGGCGGGAGCCGGCGGGTCAGTGACCGCCGTGCTCCTTCAGGCGCTTGTAGGACGCCTCGATCTCGGCCTCGGCCTCGGCGCGGCCCACCCAGTTGGCGCCCTCGACGGACTTGCCGGGCTCCAGGTCCTTGTAGACCTCGAAGAAGTGCTGGATCTCCAGGCGGTCGAACTCGGAGACGTGGTGAATGTCACGCAGGTGCTCGACCCGCGGGTCCGAGGCGGGCACGCACAGCAGCTTGTCGTCGCCGCCGGCCTCGTCCGTCATGCGGAACATGCCGATCGCGCGGCAGCGCACGATGACGCCGGGGAAGGTCGGCTCGTCGAGCAGCACCAGGGCGTCCAGCGGGTCGCCGTCCTCGCCCAGGGTGTTCTCCACGAAGCCGTAGTCGGCCGGGTAGACCGTCGAGGTGAACAGGTGCCGGTCCAGGCGGATACGACCGGTCTCGTGGTCCACCTCGTACTTGTTGCGGGAACCCTTCGGGATCTCGATCGTTACGTCGAACTCGAGCACAGCCTGTCCTCCATGATCAGCACATACTTCTGGTGATTAAGTGTCTCCCACGCTTGTGTGTGGTCGCGAAAGGGGCTGGTCCGGGGTGCCCGTTCCGAAGAACTGGCAGGTGGTGGCAGGGTCGGCTGCCGCAGGATTTGCCGTGGCGCTGACGGCCGTGGCCGCAGCGGGACCGTGGGAGTCAGGTCAGCGTACGGCCGAACGGGCGATCGCCGCCTCCCGGGAGGGCCAGGGGAAGCAGGCGCGTCCCCACAAGAAGGGGGGCGCGGGAGGCCACAAGCGGGCGGTCGCGCCGGTGCCGCCCGCCGCCCCGGAGGTGCTCAGCGCCGTGTCCGGGACGCAGGGGGCGCCGCTGCCCACCACCTCCGGACTGGCCGGGCGGCTCGGCCCGTTGCTGCACGACCGTGCGCTCGGCACCCTGACGACGGGTGCCGTCGTCGACGCCGTCTCGGGCCGGAAGGTCTGGGGGCAGGGCCCCGGCACGGCGGCCGTCCCCGCCTCCACCACCAAGGTCGCCACGGCCGTCGCGGCACTCTCGCTCCTCGGGCCCGACCACCGGCTCACCACCTCCGTGGTCGCCGCCGGCAAGGACCGCGTCGTGCTCGTCGGCGGCGGCGACCCCACCCTCACCGCCCGCGCCGAGCCCGGCGGCGGCTGGACCGCGGCCTCCCTGCGCACCCTCGCCTCCGACACCGCCCGCGCGCTGCGCGCCAAGGGCGTCCGCTCGGTGAAGCTCACGTACGACACCTCGCTCTTCACCGGCCCCGCCGTCCACCCGATCGGGCACAACGACAACATCGCGCCCGTCACCGCCCTGATGGCCGACGAGGGCCGCAGCGACGGCAAGAGCGTCAAGGGCCCCGTGGCCCGCCACTGGGACCCGGCGGCCAAGGCGGCGGCGGACTTCGCGGACCTGCTGCGCAAGCGCGGCGTCAAGGTCGACGGCGCGGTGAAGGCCGGCAAGGCGCCCTCGCGCGCGCACGCGGCCGACCGGCTGGCGGAGGTGCGGTCCGCGCCCCTCGCCGACCTGGTCGAGCGCATGCTGACCAACAGCGACAACGACATCGCCGAGGCGCTGGCCCGGCACACCGCCCTCGCCGCGGACCGTCCGGGGTCCTTCTCCGGCGGCGCCGAGGCCGTCCGCTCGGCACTGCGGGAGCTCGGGCTCCCGCTCAAGGGGGCCCGCTTCACCGACGGCAGCGGGCTCAACCGCGCCGACCACCTCACGGCGGAGCAACTGGCGCGGATGCTGGCCCTGGCGGCCGACCCCGACCACCCCGAGCTGCGCCCCGTCCTCACCGGGCTGCCCGTCGCCGGCTTCACCGGGTCCCTGCGGGAACGCTTCACCACGGCGGGCGGGGGCGCCGGCCTCGTCCGCGCCAAGACGGGGACGCTCACCGGGGTCAACGCCCTCGCCGGGACCGTGGTGGACGCGGACGGCCGGCTGCTGACGTTCGCCTTCCTGACCAACGGCACGACCGACACCGTGGCCGCGCAGTCCGCCCTCGACCGCCTCGCCGCGGAACTCGCCACGTGCGGCTGCCGCACGTAGCGGCCGCGGGGAGTGTTCGTTGCCCGTGCCCCCGCGAGGAACGCTCCCGGGGAAGGGGACAAGCACGTACCGTGAAGGAATGACGAGCATCGGTGGTGCGGAGATGGTCGACTGGAACCTCGCGGTCGCGACCGCGACCCGCTTCGTGCGGCCCGGCCCCGAGGTGAGCCGGGACGAGGCACGCGCGGTCGTGGCGGAACTGCGGCGGCACGCAAAGGAGTCGGAGGCACACGTCCGGGCGTTCACCAGGATGTTCGGCGACCAGGAGGACCCGGCCGACACCGGGACCCCGGTGCTGATCGTGGACCGCCCGGGGTGGATCAAGGCGAACGTCGCCGGCTTCCGCGAGGTGCTGAAGCCGCTGCTGGACAAGATGCAGGCCCGCAAGCCGGGCGGTCCCGGCGGTGCCGTGCTGGGCACCGTCGGCGGGAAGGTGACCGGGGTCGAGGTCGGGATGCTGCTGAGCTTCCTGGCCTCGCGCGTACTGGGCCAGTACGAGACCTTCGCCCCCGCGAGCCGTGACATGCCCGCCGGTCCCGCGGCGCCCGGGCCGGGCGAGCCGCGCACCGGGCGGCTCCTGCTGGTGGCCCCCAACATCGTCCACGTGGAGCGCGAACTCGACGTGGACCCGCATGACTTCCGGCTGTGGGTGTGCCTCCACGAGGAGACCCACCGCACCCAGTTCACGGCCGTGCCGTGGCTGCGGGACCACATCGAGCAGGAGATCCAGGCCTTCCTCGGCGAGACGGAGATCGACCCGTCGACGCTGATCGAGCGGCTGCGCGAGGCGTTCCAGGCGTTCTCCTCCGGCAGCCGCCCGGACGCGGAGGAGGCGTCGGTCGACGCCGACGGCGACGAGGGCCGCAGCCTGATCGACCTGGTGCAGACGCCGAACCAGCGGGAGATCCTGGGCCGGCTGACCGCGGTGATGTCCCTGCTGGAGGGGCACGCCGACTACGTGATGGACGGCGTGGGCCCGGACGTCGTGCCCTCCGTGGCGGAGATCCGCGAGAAGTTCCAGCGCCGCCGTCAGAGCGGCGCGGGGCGACTGGACATGGCGCTGCGCAAGCTGCTGGGGCTGGACGCCAAGCTGCGGCAGTACCGTGACGGCGAGCGTTTCGTGCGGGCCGTGGTGGACGATGCCGGGATGGACGGCTTCAACCGGATCTGGACCTCGCCCAACACCCTGCCCACCAAGCAGGAGATCGCCAAACCCGCGGACTGGGTGGCACGGGTGCACGGGCGGAGCGAAACCTGAGTCGACCCGGGGCACAGCAGGCCCCGGGGGCCTCCCGGTTCACCCGTCCGAGGGACCGTGGGCGCAGGGTAAGCGTGCGATGCTCGAGTATCGCACGCTGTCTGTCACCATCTAGCTACCCTGCGTCATCTTCTCCGTCCCGACGCCTCCCCCAGCCTCTCCAGGAGGGAAACCGGACATGGGTCCCCACCCCGCGGTCGCGGCGATACGCCTGGCGGTCCGCCGCGTACTCCAGGACGTCCTGACCGACCACCCCGGCGGCAGCCCGCTCGTGCTCGCCGCCTGCAGCGGCGGAGCCGACTCGATGGCCCTCGCCACCGCCCTCGTCTTCGAAGCGCCCAAGCTCGGCGTCCGGGCCGGCGCCGTCACCGTCGACCACGGCCTGCAGGACGGCTCGGACGCCCGCGCCGTCGACGTCGCCGACCGCCTGCGCGGCCTCGGCCTCGACCCGGTCGACGCCGTCGCGGTCACCGTGGGCCGGCAGGGCGGCCCGGAGGCCGCCGCGCGCGACGCCCGGTACGCGGCGCTCGACTCCGCCGCGGAGCGGGCCGGCGCCGCCGCCGTGCTGCTCGGCCACACCCGCGACGACCAAGCCGAAACGGTGCTGCTCGGGCTGGCCCGCGGCTCCGGCATCCGGTCGCTGTCCGGCATGCCCGCGGTCAACGGCCGCTACCGCCGCCCCTTCCTGCTGCTGGACCGGGACACCGTGCGCAAGGCCTGCCTCGTGCAGGGCATCGACGTGTGGGAGGACCCGCACAACCACGACCCCGCCTACACCCGCTCCCGGGTCCGCCACGAGGCGCTGCCGGTGCTGGAGAAGTCCCTGGGCAAGGGCGTCGTGGAGGCGCTGGCCCGTACCGCCCAGCTGTCCCGGGACGACGCCGACGCCCTCGACCAGTGGGCGGCGCAGGCCGAGCGGACGGCCGCCGACGCCGACGGCGGGCTGGACGTCGCCCGGCTGCTGACCCTTCCCGCCGCCGTGCGCCGCCGGGTGCTGCGCCGGGCGGCCGTCGCGGCGGGCTCACCCGCCGGTTCGCTCTTCGCCCGGCACATCGAGGAGACCGACCGCCTGCTCACCGGGTGGCGGGGGCAGAAACCGCTCAACCTACCCGGCGGCGTCGTCGTCGGCCGGCGGAATGGCAGACTGTTCTTCCAGGCGCTGTAGACCGAGCCGGAAGTTGTGCGGGTGAACGAGAACGACATGGGCACCGACCTCGAGAAGGTGCTCATCTCCAAGCAAGAGATCGACGCCAAGCTGGCGGAGCTGGCTGCGCAGATCGACAAGGACTACGAGGGCAAGGACCTGCTGATCGTCGGCGTCCTGAAGGGCGCCGTCATGGTGATGGCGGACCTCGCGCGGTCCCTGTCCTCCCAGGTCACCATGGACTGGATGGCGGTGTCCTCGTACGGCGCGGGCACCAAGTCCTCCGGTGTCGTGCGGATCCTCAAGGACCTGGACACCGACATCGCCGGCCGGGACGTCCTGATCGTCGAGGACATCATCGACTCCGGTCTGACGCTGTCCTGGCTGATCAGCAACCTCGGCTCGCGCCGTCCGGCCTCGCTGGAGGTCTGCACGCTGCTGCGCAAGCCGGACGCGGCCAAGGTGGAGATCGACGTGAAGTACGTCGGCTTCGACATCCCCAACGAGTTCGTGGTCGGATACGGTCTGGACTTCGCGGAGAAGTACCGGAACCTGCCGTTCATCGGCACCCTTGCGCCGCACGTGTACGGCGGCTGAGGCTCCGGGAACCCCGACGCCCTCCTCCGCGTTGGAGGGTGGTAACGCTGTTTGTTTACGGTCTCCGGCGACTTCGGGTGACAATGCTGGGGTACCGTCCGAAGGTCGGTTCATACACCGGATGCACCGGCGGCCCCCAGGCCGCGGTGCCTCACTGTGGCAGGAGGGACGGGGCGTGATCGCCCCGCATGGATGGACGTGAAGCGCTATTTCCGTGGGCCAGTCATGTGGATCGTGCTGGCTGTCCTCGCTGTGGTCGTTTTGATGCAGGTCGTCGGCTCGTCCGGTGGCTACAAGACGGTGGACACCGGCCAGGCCATTGAGGCCATCAACAGCAACCAGGCCAAGTCCGCCGAGCTGACCACCGGCGACGAGAACACGATCAAGGTCGAGCTCAAGGACGGCGCCAAGGTAGGCGGCGAGGACCTGGGCTCCAAGATCAAGGCGAGCTACATCGGCGACCAGGGCGTCGACGTGGCCAAGATCCTTCAGGCCAAGGTCGACGACGGCAACAAGACCACGCTGCCCGACGGCTACACCGTGGCGCCTTCGAAGCAGAACGCCTTCGTCGGCATCCTGCTGTCGTTGCTGCCCTTCGTCCTCATCGTCGTGGTCTTCCTGTTCCTGATGAATCAGATGCAGGGCGGCGGCTCCCGGGTGATGAACTTCGGGAAGTCCAAGGCCAAGCTGATCACCAAGGACACCCCGAAGACCACCTTCGCGGACGTCGCGGGCTCGGACGAGGCCGTCGAGGAGCTCCAGGAGATCAAGGAGTTCCTGCAGGAGCCGGCGAAGTTCCAGGCCGTGGGCGCCAAGATCCCCAAGGGCGTGCTGCTCTACGGCCCGCCCGGAACGGGCAAGACCCTGCTCGCGCGCGCCGTCGCCGGCGAGGCGGGCGTCCCGTTCTACTCGATCTCGGGTTCCGACTTCGTCGAGATGTTCGTGGGTGTCGGCGCCTCGCGTGTCCGCGACCTGTTCGAGCAGGCCAAGGCGAACGCCCCGGCGATCGTCTTCGTCGACGAGATCGACGCCGTCGGCCGGCACCGTGGCGCGGGCCTCGGCGGCGGTCACGACGAGCGCGAGCAGACGCTGAACCAGCTGCTCGTCGAGATGGACGGCTTCGACGTCAAGGGCGGCGTGATCCTGATCGCCGCCACCAACCGCCCGGACATCCTGGACCCGGCGCTGCTGCGCCCGGGCCGTTTCGACCGGCAGATCGCCGTCGACCGCCCCGACCTGCAGGGCCGCCTGGAGATCCTCAAGGTCCACCAGAAGGGCAAGCCGGTCGCCCCGGACGTCGACCTCAAGGCCGTCGCCCGCCGCACCCCCGGCTTCACCGGTGCGGACCTGGCGAACGTCCTCAACGAGGCGGCGCTGCTCACCGCGCGCAGCGACAAGAAGCTGGTCGACAACGCGATGCTGGACGAGGCCATCGACCGCGTCGTGGCCGGCCCGCAGAAGCGCACCCGGATCATGTCCGACAAGGAGAAGAAGATCACGGCGTACCACGAGGGCGGTCACGCCCTGGTCGCCGCGGCTTCTCCGAACAGCGACCCGGTGCACAAGATCACGATCCTGTCGCGTGGCCGGGCCCTCGGCTACACGATGGTCCTGCCGGACGAGGACAAGTACTCCACCACCCGCAACGAGATGCTCGACCGGCTCGCCATGACCATGGGCGGCCGCGCGGCGGAGGAGCTGGTCTTCCACGACCCGACCACGGGTGCCGCGGACGACATCGAGAAGGCCACCACCACGGCCCGCGCGATGGTGACGCAGTACGGCATGACCGAGCGACTGGGCGCGATCAAGTTCGGGACGAGCGACGGGGAGCCCTTCCTCGGCCGTGAGATGTCCCACCAGCGCGACTACTCGGAAGAGGTCGCCGGGCTGGTCGACGAAGAGGTCAAGAAGCTCATCGAGACCGCGCACAACGAGGCGTGGGAGATCCTGGTCGAGAACCGCGACGTCCTCGACAACCTGGTTCTGGCCCTCCTGGACAAGGAGACGCTGAACAAGGAGGAGCTCGCGGAGATCTTCAAGCCGATCGTCAAGCGCCCGCCGCGTCCGGCCTGGACGGGTTCCTCGCGGCGTACGCCGTCGACCCGCCCGCCGGTGCTCTCGCCGCGTGAGCTCGCCCTGACCAACGGCACCCAGCCGACGGCCAACGGCAGCGCCACCGCGTCGCTGAGCAAGCCCGCCGAGACGGTGGAGCTCCCCGAGGAGCCCAACCCCGAGGCCTGACGCCTCGGACGTGGCCTTGGTCACGGACATCGGAATGCGTGCCGCGCCCCCCAGGTTTCCTATCCTGGGGGGCGCTGCGTTTCCGCGGTTCCCGCGGCACACGCATCCGGTACGCAAGAGGAACGAGGCACACATGACCGACCCGGTGACCCTTGAGGGCGACCTGCGCCCCGTCGGTGAGTTCGACGAGAAGCGTGCCGAGAACGCGGTCCGTGAGCTGCTGATCGCGGTCGGCGAGGACCCCGACCGCGAGGGGCTGCGGGAGACCCCCGCGCGGGTGGCCAGGGCGTACCGGGAGATCTTCGCCGGGCTCTACCAGGAGCCCGAGGACGTCCTGACGACCACCTTCGACCTCGGTCACGACGAGATGGTGCTGGTCAAGGACATCGAGGTGCTGTCGAGCTGCGAGCACCACCTGGTGCCGTTCGTGGGCGTCGCCCACGTCGGCTACATCCCCTCGACGGACGGCAAGATCACCGGTCTGTCGAAGCTGGCCCGGCTGGTCGACGTCTTCGCCCGCCGCCCGCAGGTGCAGGAGCGGCTGACCACGCAGATCGCCGACTCGCTCATGCGGATACTCGAACCGCGCGGCGTGATCGTGGTCATCGAGTGCGAGCACATGTGCATGACGATGCGCGGGGTCCGCAAGCCCGGCGCGAAGACCATCACCTCGGCGGTGCGGGGCCAGCTGCGCGACTCCGCGACCCGCGCCGAGGCGATGAGCCTGATCATGGCCAAGTGACCTGAGGGGCCGCGGCCCCCGGCCGTCCCGGCCCATGTGCCCGTTCCCGCCCGGCGACGGAACCCGCGCGGCGGAGTTCACGTCCTACAGGGCGCAAATCTCCGACGAGAGTGGGGCGTGCGGGGTGATCCGCACCGCCGGGGCGTGGTGAGCGATGTCTGTCGTGGCAGAGGAAGATCCCGCCGTCCGGGTTCCCCGGGACAGGGTGCGGCGGCTCCCGTGGGCGATGCCGGCGTCCGCCGCGCCCCGCGTGGTGGGGACGGCCGGCGCGCTGGTGGGGCTGCTGGACCTCGCCGCGGCGGTGTTCCCCGGGTTCCGGCACAGCCGGGTGCACGTGCTCGCCGGCGTCGTCCCGGGGACGGTCACCTCGGTGGCCGCGGCGGCCGGCGTGGTCACCGGCATCCTGATGCTGATGCTGGCGCACGCCCTCAAGCGGGGGAAGAGGCGTGCCTGGCGGGCGGCCGTGCTGCTGCTGCCGGCGGCCGCGGTGGCGCAGGTACTGCACCGGCACTCGCCGGGCGGGGCCTTGCTGTCGACGGTCCTGCTGACCCTGCTGATCCGGTACCGGACGGAGTTCTCGGCGCTCGGCGACCCGCACACCCGGCTGCGGGCGGTCGCGGCCTTCGCGGGGCTGGGCGGGCTCAGCCTGGTGGTGGGGCTGGCCGTCGTCAGTGCCCACCCGGCGGCGGGGACTGGCGACCCGACGTGGGCGCAGCGGTTCACCGAGGTGCTGTACGGGCTGTTCGGCTTCGACGGGCCGGTCGGCTACGCCACCGGCCAGGCGTCCGACGTCGTCGCGTACTCGCTGGGCGGGCTGGGCTTCCTGACCGTCGCCACCACCGCCTACCTGGCGCTTCGCCCGGCCCACCCGGTCGCCGAGCTGACGGCCGCGGACGAGGAGCGCCTGCGGGCGCTGCTGCGGCGCCACGGGGCCCGCGACTCCCTCGGGCACTTCGCGCTGCGCCGGGACAAGAGCGTGGTCTTCTCGCCGAGCGGCAAGGCGGCGGTCTGTTACCGCGTGGTGTCGGGGGTGATGCTGGCCAGCGGCGACCCGATCGGCGACGTGGAGGCCTGGCCCGGGGCGATACAGCGCTTCATGGCCGAGGCCCGGGCGCACGCCTGGATCCCGGCGGTGATGGGCTGCAGCGAGACCGGCGGCGAGGTGTGGACCCGGGAGACCGGTCTCGACGCCCTGGAGCTGGGCGACGAGGCCGTCGTGGAGACCTCCTGCTTCTCGCTGTCGGGGCGCGCGATGCGCAACGTGCGGCAGATGGTCAAGCGCACCGAGCGCGCCGGATACGTGTGCCGGGTGCGGCGGGTGGCGGAACTGGGCGAGGAGGAACGCGCGGCGGTCCGCCGCGCGGCCGACGCCTGGCGCGGTACGGACACCGAGCGGGGCTTCTCCATGGCGCTGGGCCGGTTCGGCGACCCGGCGGACGAGGAGTGCGTGGTGGTGACGGCGCACGACGCGCAGGACGCGCTGCGGGCGGTGCTGCACTTCGTGCCCTGGGGGGAGGACGGCATGTCGCTCGACCTGATGCGACGGGACCAGTCGGCCGATCCGGGGCTCAACGAGCTGCTGATCGTGGCCGCGCTGGGCGAGGCGCCGCGACTGGGCGTGCGGCGGGTCTCGCTGAACTTCGCGATGTTCCGGTCGGCGCTGGCCCGCGGGGAGCGGCTCGGCGCGGGGCCGGTGCTGCGGAGCTGGCGGGGGCTGCTGGTCTTCCTGTCGCGGTGGTTCCAGATCGAGTCGCTGTACCGGTTCAACGCCAAGTTCCAGCCGGAGTGGCTGCCGCGGTTCCTGGTCTTCCGGGCCACCGGCGACCTGCCCCGGATCGGCCTGGCCGCCATGCGGGCCGAGGGATTCGTCACCCTGGCCCTGCCCGCGTGGGCCTCCCGGCGCCTGCGGTGAGCACCCCGTTCTAGGCTGAGCCCATGGGTACGATGCGCGGCCACGTGGCCGGATTGCCGTCCTGGGACCGGTGCGCGGTCATGGGCGTGGTGAACGTCACGCCGGACTCGTTCTCCGACGGCGGCGAGTGGTTCGACACCGAGCTCGCGGTCAAGCACGGCCTGGACCTCGTGGCGGCCGGTGCCGACCTGGTGGACGTGGGCGGTGAGTCCACCCGGCCGGGCGCGGCGCGGGTGGACGAGGCGGAGGAGCTGCGCAGGGTGGTCCCGGTCGTCCGCGAGCTGACCAGGGCCGGGGTCGTGGTGAGCGTGGACACGATGCGGGCCGTGGTTGCGGAGAAGGCCGTGGAGGCGGGCGCGGTCCTGGTCAACGACGTGAGCGGCGGCCAGGCGGACCCGGCGATGATCCCCGTCGTCGCGGCGACGGGCAGCCCGTTCATCGTGATGCACTGGCGGGGCCAGAGCATCGACATGAACAACCGGGCGGTCTACGGGGACGTCGTGGCCGAGGTCACCGACGAGTTGCGGCGCAGCTTCGACCACGCGGTGGCGGGCGGCGTCGACCCGGAGCGGATCGTCCTCGACCCGGGCCTGGGCTTCGCGAAGAACGCCGAGCACGACCTGACCCTGATCGCCCACGTCGAGGACCTGCTGGCGCTGGGCCGCCCCCTGCTGATCGCGGCCTCCCGCAAGCGGTTCCTGGGCCGGGTGCTGGCCGGCGAGGGCGGCGATCCGCCCCCGGCCAGGGAGCGTGACGCCGCGACGGCCGCCGTCACCGCCATCGTGGCGGGGCGCGGCGCCTGGGCGGTCCGGGTGCACGAGGTGCACGACAGCGCCGACGCCGTGCGGGTCGCACGGGCACTGGAGGGGGCACGATGACGCCGCGCACGGCCGAGGCCGCACGGGTCGAACAGGCGAACCAGGCGTTCTACGACGCCGTGGAGCGGTCCGACCTGGACGCGCTGGAGGAGCTGGTCCTGACGGGCCCGCTGGCGGAGACGGTGTCCGTCGTGCACCCGGGCTGGCCGGTGCTGCGGGGGCGCCGCGAGGTGATGCGCTCGTACGCCCTGATCATGGCGAACACCGAGTACATCCAGTTCTTCCTGACCGACGTCGAGGTGGCGGTCGACGGCGACACCGCCCTGGTGACCTGCACCGAGAACATCCTCACCGGCGGCCCCGCCGAGGAGGAGGGCGAGATGGGCTCCCTGGTGGGCGGCCTGGTGGTCGCCACGAATGTGTTTCGGCGCACACCGGAGGGCTGGCGGCTGTGGGTGCACCACGGCTCGCCGGTGATGGCCGACGGGATCGACGAGGACGCCGCGGAGGACGCCGACAACGGCGGCGAGGGGTCAGCCTGAGGCCTTCTGACCACCCGTTCGTGCCAAGAAGTGGCAAGAAGTGGTGAAGGCCGGAGTAGGCCGTTCCGTCCCGGGGTAAGCGCGGGGCGGTCGCTCGCTCGCTGCCCGGTACTGGGGAGTGTCGGCGGTCGAAGGTAGATTCGAGTGAGGGCGGTGCGGCCCTCCCCTCCCGCTGGGCGGGCGGACCGTGCCCACCCGTCCGTACGTCGACCAGCGGGAGTGAATCGTGGATCGAGTCGCGCTGCGTGGCCTGAAGGCCCGCGGGCACCACGGCGTGTTCGAACACGAGCGCCGCGAGGGCCAGGACTTCTTCGTGGACCTCGTCCTCGGCCTGGACACCGCTCCCGCCGCCGCCACGGACGACCTGACCAGGACCGTGCACTACGGCATCGTGGCCGAGGAGGTCACCGCCGTCGTCGAGGGCGAGCCCGTGGACCTGATCGAGACCTTGGCCCAGCGGATCGCCGACCAGGTGCTCAAGCACGACCTGGTCCAGGAGGTGGAGGTCACCGTGCACAAGCCACAGGCCCCGATCACCGTCCCGTTCACCGATGTGTCCGTCACCATCACCCGGAGGCGCCCGTGAGCTACGACCCCACCGTGCAGCCGGTCCCGGCCTCCGTCGTCGCGCAGGTCGACGCGGCGGACTCGACGCTGCAGAACCCGAAGTTCGCCGTCATCTCGCTGGGCAGCAACCTCGGCAACCGCCTGGAGACGCTGCAGGGCGCCGTGGACGCGCTGGAGGACACCCCGGGCCTGCGGGTGAAGAAGGTCTCCCCGGTGTACGAGACGGAGCCCTGGGGCGTCGAGCCCGGCTCGCAGCCCAACTACTTCAACGCCGTGGTCCTGGTCAGGACGACGCTCCCGCCCTCCTCGCTCCTGGAGCGCGGCCGGGCGATCGAGGACGCCTTCGCCAGGACGCGCACCGAGCGCTGGGGTCCGCGCACCATCGACGTCGACATCGTGGCCTACCAGGGCGTCGTCTCCGACGACCCGGAGCTGACGCTGCCGCATCCTCGGGCGCACCAGCGGGCCTTCGTGCTGGCGCCGTGGCTCGACATCGACCCCGCGGCCGAGCTGCCGGGCCAGGGACCGGTGGCGGGTCTGCTGGCGGGCGTCGGCCGCGACAGCGTGTGGGCCAGGGGCGACGTGGAACTCAGGCTGCCGGAGTAATCGTTACGATCCCGTCAGTACGTTCGTCGATGTGATGTGGGGAGCGAGCACTCGGTGAAGGCGCTGCGCATCAGGACCCTGGTCGGACTGTTCGTGGTCGCCGGAGTGCTCTCGTGGGCGGGCGCGAAGCTCTGGGACTCGCTCGGCACCCTGCCGGGCGTGCCCGTGGCCGCGCCGATCGTGCTGGCGCTGATCGCCGCCGTCCTGGCGGCGACGGCGCTGTCGCTGCGCTCCCGGCTGCGCGCGCAGCGCGAGCGGCGTCCGGGGGCCAAGGGCGTCGACCCGCTGCTCGCGGCCCGCGCGGTGGTCTTCGGCCAGGCCAGCGCCCTGGTCGCCGCCCTGGTCGCGGGGATGTACGGCGGCGTGTGCGTCTTCCTCGTCATGTACCAGCTGGACAACGACCCCCGCCGTGACCAGGCGATCTACGCGGGCGTCGCGGTGATCGCCGGCATCGCGGTCTGCGCCGCCGCGATCTTCCTGGAGCGCGTCTGCCGCCTCCCCGAGGACGAGGACGACAACCGCACCGGCGCGGTGGGGGGCCGCGCGTAGCGCGGGGGGCCGGGGCGCGGGGCGGCGCCGGCCGTTACGCGGACTGCCGTGGTTGTTCGGCTGTTGCGCCGTCTCGCGCCCTGCGGGCGCAAAGATGCGGGCTGCGGGTGGGAGGGTGGGGGTCCGCCTTGTGTGCAGTGTGCGGGTTGGTGGTCGGTTGGGGTTCAGGCGCCGGAGCGGGGTGGGTTGTTCGTCCGGCTCGGGTCTCGTTGCCGTCCGCGGGTGCAGATGGCCGGTGACCACGCCCACCGTTCGTGGGTGGCGCGCTCGCCGTAACCGGCGTCTGCGGGTGCTTCCCCGATCCGACATCGGGCTCTGTTCCGACGGATATACCGCTGAAAGAGAGCCCGATCTCCATCAGCCCAAAGATCGGGCTCTGTTTCGACGTCCATACCGTCGAAAGCGGGCCCGATCTCGCCGACCCCCGACAGCACCTCGAAGCACCCGCAGTCGCGGGTTACGGCGGGCGCGCCCACCACCCACGGATGGCGTGGAAGCGGCCATCTATACCCGCGGACGGCAACGAGACCGACACCGCCGGAAAGGCACCCCGCTCCGGCGCCTGAACCCCCGCCGACCACCGGGCCGCACACTGCCGAGTTGGAGCGCCCCCCCCACCCTCCCCTCCGCAGCCAGCCGCCGTGCGCCCGAAGGGCGCGAGACGAACCCGCACCCACCCACCGGCCCCACCCACCGCCCCGGTACGCGCAGGCTCAGTACCCCCGCCGGACGTTCTCGGCGGCGGCGTCGGCCTGGCGCCGGGAGCGGCGACGGCGCTCGGCGGCCAGTTCGGCGAGCGCGTCGTCGAGGGCGGCCAGCATGCGGGCCGCGGAGGGGTCGGTCACCTCGGGTGCCGCTTCGGCGGCCGGGCCTTCGCGCAGGCCGAGCGTCCTGGCGAGGGCGGCCAGTACGGGCTCGTCCGCCGCCAGGCGGTCCGCGGCGCGGCGCCGGGCGCGGGAGTCGGTGAGCACGGTCCGGGTGTCGCGGACCAGCCAGTTGCGGTGCCGTTCCCGTACGACCTCGCCCTCGGCCGCCAGGTCGGTCAGGTAGACGTCGGCGAGGCCGCGGCCCCTGCGCCACAGCCAGTCGCCGGGGGACTCGTACGGCGCCTCGCGCACCAGCGCGGCGGCGGCCCCGGCCAGCAGGGGGTCGCTGATCGCCGGCTCCGCGCCCGGCACCAGACGGTCACCGTCCAATGCCACCGCCCGGGCGGCGAGCAGGTCGACGGCTTCGGCCGCGGCGAGCGCGAGCGAGAGGTCGCCCGGTTCCACGGCGTGTTCGGGGGCCCGTTCCAGGGCGGTGACGATCAGATCCCGCGGGGTGGTCATGGAACGCTCCGCATCACGAGGCATCGGCGTCCGGTTCCGCCCGGCGATTGTCACCCGCTCCGGCCGGGGCCGCCACCGGCTCCGCCTCCTTGCCGTCGCCGTCCTCGTTGACCGAGCGGCGCAGCGCGGCGTGGAGCGTGGCGGGGGTCAGCACCCCGGCGAAGCGGTCGCCGTCCACGACGGCTATCCAGCCGGCGTCGTGCTGGAGCATCGTGCTGAACGCCCGCTTGAGGGGGGCGCCCACCGGGACCCAGGCCTCCAGGCGGCGCGTGTGGTCGGCCACGGTGCCCGACGTGAGGGTGCCCGCGGCCACGTAGCCGCGCAGCCCGCCGTCGTCGTCGAGGACGACCGCGTAGGGGTCGCCCTGCTTCGCGAGGACGGCCGCGGCCTCCGCGGCCGGCGATCCGGCGCGCACGACGGGCGGGTGCTCCAGGTCCGTCGTCTCGATCGGCGTGACGGACAGCCGCTTCAGACCGCGGTCGGAGCCCACGAAGTCCGCGACGTACGGGGTGGCGGGGGAGCCGAGCACGGTCGCGGGGGTGTCGTACTGCTCGATCCGGCCGGGGCCGAAGACCGCCATGCGGTCGCCGAGCCGGACCGCCTCCTCGATGTCGTGTGTGACGAACAGCACGGTCTTGCGGACCTGTTCCTGCAGCCGCAGGAACTCCGACTGCAACCGCTCCCGCACCACCGGGTCGACGGCGCCGAAGGGCTCGTCCATCAGCAGCAGCGGCGGGTCGGCCGCCAGCGCCCGGGCCACCCCGACCCGCTGCCGCTGGCCGCCGGAGAGCTGCTCGGGGTAGCGGGCGCCGTGCACGGACGGGTCCAGGCCGACCATTTCCAGCAGTTCGGCGGCGCGGGCCCGGCGCTTGGCGCGCGTCCAGCCGAGCAGGTGCGGCACGGTCTCGGTGTTCTCCAGCACGGTCTTGTGCGGGAACAGGCCGACGTTCTGGATGACGTAGCCGATGCGGCGGCGCAGCCGTACCGGGTCGGTGCGCGCGATGTCCTCGCCGTCCAGCAGGATGCGGCCGGCGGTGGGCTCGATGAGCCGGTTGACCATCTTCATCGTGGTGGTCTTGCCGCAGCCGGACGGCCCGACGAGGGTCACGAGTTCGCCCTCGCGCACGTCGAAGGACAGGTCGTCGACGGCGGTGGTGCCGTCGGGGTAGCGCTTGGTGACGTTCTCGAAGCGGATCATCGGGACCTCTCGTCGGCGCTCGGCGGTGCGGCTCACCCCTCCAGCTTGGTACACGCTCGGCGATGGTTGTGAAGGGGGTGTTGCGAGGATGTGGCGGGACACCGGGAATGTCCGGGGTCGGGTTTACGCTCACCTGCATGATCTGAACCGGGCGGGGGAGGTGGCATCGCATGGCCGGACAGGACTGTCTCGCGGCGAACGACTGGATATGCGGCGAGTTCGTGCGCACGCGCAGCCAGGAGTTGCTGGACGCGGGGGTGGAACATCTGTGGATCACCGCGGTGTCGGTGGCCGCCGGTGTGCTGCTCGCGCTGCCGCTGGCCCTTGTGGCCCGGCGCTGGCGGGCGGCGGAGGGACCTGTGCTGGGGGTCACGACCGTCCTCTACACGGTGCCGTCCCTTGCGCTCTTCTCGCTGCTCGTGCCCTTCTTCGGGATTTCCGCGGCCGTGGTCGTCAGTGGACTGACCCTGTACTCGCTGACCATCCTCGTCAGGAACTTCCTCGCCGGACTGGACTCCGTGCCCGAGGACGCGCGGGAGGCCGCGCGCGGCATGGGGTACGGCCCGCTGCGGCTGCTCATCGAGGTGGAGCTGCCGCTGGCGCTGCCGGCGGTGATGGCGGGCGTGCGCATCGCCACGGTCGCCACCGTCTCCCTGACCACGGTCGGCGCGATCATCGGCTACGGCGGGCTGGGCAACCTCATCTACGACGGGATGCGCAGCTTCTTCAAGGCGGAGGTGTTCACCGCCTCGGCGATCTGCGTCGTGCTCGCGATCCTCGCCGACGTGCTCCTGCTCGGGCTGCAGCGGCTCCTCTCGCCCTGGAGCCGCGCCTCGAAGGCGGTGGCGTGATGGGGGTGGTTCCCGACGCGTGGGCCTGGCTGACCGACGGCGCCAACTGGACCGGTGCCGACGGGGTGCTGCAGCGGCTCGGTGAGCACCTCGCCCTGACGTTCGTCTCCCTCGCCATCGCCTGCGCCGTGGCGCTGCCCGTCGCGATCCTCCTCGGCCACCTCGGCAAGGGCGGCGCGCTGGCGGTCAACCTGTCCAACGTCGGGCGCGCGGTGCCCACCTTCGCGGTGCTCGTGCTCCTGATCATCGCGCTGGGGTCGTCGAGCCACTTGCCGACGGTCCTCGCGCTCGTCCTCTTCGCCGTGCCGCCGCTGCTCACCAACACCTACGTCGGCATGCGTCAGGTGGACCGGGACGCGGTGGAGGCCGCCCGCGGCATGGGGATGACCGGGGGCCAGGTGCTCCGCGGGATCGAACTGCCGCTCGCGCTGCCCTTCGTCATGAGCGGGGTGCGCTCTGCCGCCGTCCAGGTCGTCGCCACCGCCACGCTCGCCGCACTGCCCGGTGAGGGCGGCCTCGGCCGCATCATCACCGCGGGCTACGCCCAGTACGACACGGCCAAGGTCGTGGCCGGCGCGACCCTCGTGACCTGCCTCGCCCTTCTCGTGGAGGGAGTCTTCCTGTTGCTGCAACGCCTGGTGTCCCCCGCACGGAAGTCCCGACCCGCCCGAAGACCTGCCCGTCCCACCCATCAGATGGAGTTCACATGAGCAAGGCCCTGCGCACCGCCACCGCCCTGGCCGCCGTGGCGGTCCTCTCCGCGGGCCTGGCGGCCTGCGGCGGCGACAGTCTGGAGAAGAGCGGGGGAGGGGGAAGCTCACAGGCCGGCGGCGGCAAGGGCTCCCTGACCGTCGGCTCCGCCGGGTTCACCGAGAGCACGGTCCTCGCGCAGCTGTACGCGCAGTTGCTGACCGACGCCGGCTACAAGACCACGATCAAGACCGTCGACAACCGCGAGCTGTACGAACCGGCCCTGGAGAAGGGGCAGATCGACGTCGTCCCCGAGTACGCGGCCACCCTCGCGGAGTTCCTCAACGCGAAGGTGAACGGCAAGGACGCCCCGCCCGTCGCCTCCTCCGACGTCGACGCCACCGTCACGGCGCTCACCGAACTCGCCGGCCCGCTCGGGCTGAAGGTGCTGCCGGCCGGGGAGGCCGTCGACCAGAACGCATTCGCGGTCACCACGGAATTCGCCGAGAAGAACGACCTCAAGACCCTTTCCGACCTCGGCAAGTCGAAGATCAAGGTCAAGCTCGCCGCGGGCGAGGAATGCTCGATCCGCCCCTTCTGCTCGCCCGGCCTGAAGAAGATCTACGGCATAGACGTCACGTCGGTGGACGCCAAGGGCGTCGGCACCGTGCAGTCCAAGCAGGCCGTCAAGGACGGCATCGACCAGCTGGTGCTCACCACGACCACGGACGCCACGCTGGACCAGTTCGGCCTGGTGCTGCTGGAGGACGACAAGGGCCTGCAGAACGCCGACAACCTGCTGCCCGTCGTCAACGCGAAGGAGGCCGGCGGGGCGGACGTCGCCGCCGCCCTCGACAAGCTCACCCAGGTGCTGACCACGGCCGACCTCGCCGGGCTGAACAAGCAGGTGGACTCGGAGCGCAAGAAGCCCGAGGACGTCGCCGCGGATTACCTGAAGTCGAAGGGTCTGCTGAAGGGCTGAGGCCCGGTCGACAAGATCGAATAAATGGTGACGGGAGGGCGTTCGCGTGACGTTTCGCATACGCGTGGGCGCCCTCCGTATTCGTCGTTGTGTGTTCGGTGAGAAATCGGATGCCGCGGCCCCACACGACCCACGGGCACGCTAAGTTCCCTACCATGCCCCGTGGACGACACCGCCATTCACAGCCGCTGCACCGGCTGCTCCCGCCCGTGACGGTCGCCGGCTCCGCCGCGGCCCTCGCCGTCGGCGCACTGGTGATCGGTGATCCGGTGCTGCTCCGTGTGTTCGTCGTCGCGGCGGCCGGTGTCGCCGGTGGCGGTGCCTTCCTGCTGCGCAGCTGGGACCGTGCCGCGGGCAAGCAGGTCGCCGACCTCAAGACCGCGCGGGTGCGCGACGAATGGCGTGCCGACGAGCGGATCGCGGAGCTCGAGGTGGACCTCGAGGACTCCCGCGAGCTGCGCGGCAAGCTGGAGAACAAGCTGCGCGCCAAGCGCGCCGAACTGGCCCGGCTCCGTACGGAGCACGCGGACCTGCTGCGCCGCTACGCCACCGCCGAGTCCGAGCGGGCCCGTGCGCTGGAGGACGGCCGCGTCGCGAAGAAGGCGGTCTCCGCCCTCCCGGTGCCCTACACGGCGCCGGTCACCCCGGCCGCGTACCTGCGGGCGTCCGCCGCCCTGCGGGACCTGTCGCGCAACGGGGCCCGCCAGCAGGCCGCGCTCACCGTCGAGGAGGCCCGCCGCCGCGACCTCGCCGACACCGACGAGCCGCAGGGCAGGCACGCCCTGGACCCGGCCGAGCGCGACCGCCCGGCGGACCCCACCACCGGCGGCAGCGGGAGCACCCCGGCGCTGCCGGTGCGCCAGCCCAAGCTCGTCCCGGCGGTCGCCGCGGCCGTGCTGCCGTACGCCAAGCCCAACCGCCAGGCCAGCCGAGCCCAGGGCGGCTTCGACTTCTTCGGCACGAAGAACGAGAAGGCCCGCCCCCAGGAGCTGGAGGCGGACGGCGCCGCGGCGCCCGCGGAGGCGGACCTCGCCGACGTCGTCGGGGACGAGGCCGTGGCGGACCAGGCCGAGGTCATCGACCTGACCGCGCACGACGAGACCGAGCAGCTCGACCTGAGCGAGCTGCGCGCCCGCTCCTCCTGACACCCGCCGGGGACGGGCCGCCCGCGGGCGGCCCGCCCGTCACTTGTCGATGTCGCCGACGACGAAGAACATCGAGCCCAGGATCGCCACCATGTCGGCGACCAGCGTGCCAGGCAGCAGCACGGCCAGTGCCTGGACGTTGTTGTACGACGCCGAGCGCAGCTTCAGCCGGTACGGCGTCTTCTCGCCCTTGGACACCAGGTAGTAGCCGTTGAGCCCGAGCGGGTTCTCGGTCCAGGCGTACGTGTGGCCCTCGGGGGCCTTGAGCACCTTCGGCAGCCGCTGGTTGATGGGGCCGGGGGGCAGCTCGGCCAGCCGGTCCAGGCACGCGTCGGCGAGGTCGAGGGCGTTGTGGGTCTGCTCCAGCAGCACCTCGAAGCGGGCCAGGCAGTCGCCCGCGGTGCGGGTGGGGACCTTCAGGGTGTCCCGCAGCTCCCCGTAGGCCAGGTAGGGCTCGTCGCGGCGCAGGTCGAAGTCGACGCCCGAGGCGCGGGCGATCGGCCCGCTCACCCCGTAGGCGTGCACGTTCCCGGCGGAGAGGACGCCGACGCCGCGGGTGCGGCCGCGGAAGATCTCGTTGCCGAGGACGAGGTCGTCGAAGGTCCCCATGCGTGAGCGCACGGCGGCGACGGCGGCCCGGACCCGGCCGTGCCAGCCGTTGGGGAGGTCCTCCTTGAGGCCGCCGACGCGGTTGAACATGTAGTGCATGCGGCCGCCGGAGACCTCCTCCATGACCGCCTGCAGGTCCTCGCGCTCGCGGAACGCGTGGAAGATCGGGGTGATCCCGCCCAGTTCGAGGGGGTAGGAGCCGAGGAACATCAGGTGGTTGAGCACCCGGTTGAGTTCGGCGAGCAGCGTGCGGGTCCACACCGCGCGCTCGGGGACCTCCATGCCGAGCATGCGCTCCACGGCGAGCACGACGCCGAGTTCGTTTGAGAAGGCGGAGAGCCAGTCGTGCCGGTTGGCCAGCATGATGATCTGGCGGTAGTCCCGGGCCTCGAAGAGCTTCTCGGCACCGCGGTGCATGTACCCGATGATCGGCTCGGCGGCGCCGATCCGCTCGCCGTCCAGGTTCAGCCGCAGACGCAGCACACCGTGCGTCGAGGGGTGCTGCGGGCCGATGTTCAGCACCATGTCGGTGCCCTCGGCCGCGCCGCCGATGCCGATCGTGGTCTCCGTCATGGCCCCAGTTTCCCATCCCTTTACGCGTCGGGGGGCGTGCCCCCCGGGGCTCGTCCGGCGGCCGGCACGGGCTGTTCCAGCCAGAGGAAGCCGCCGAGCCCGGACGGGTCGGTGAGTTCGGCCGCCTGACTCGCGCGGGCCAGGGCGCGTACGTAGCCGGCGGGGTCGGAGGAGGCCAGCGACAGGGGCGGGCGGGCCCCGGTGACCCCCAGGGCGCCCAGGGCCTCCCGTTGGGTGCGCAGGACCGCCCCGGGGCCCGCGCAGGCGTCCAGCGCCACGTGTGCCGTGATGTCGCAGGAGCCGTCGGGCACCGGCGGCGACACCTCGCGGCCGGCCCGGAACGCGGTCAGCGTCCCGTACGGCGGGCGGGCCCCGGCCACGTGCCCGTAGTCGACGGCGACGGCGAGTCCGGCCTCCAGGGAGGCCACGGCGGCGGCCCAGGCGGATTCCCGCCCGCGGCCGATCTCCGCCCGGGTCCCCGGCTCCGCGCCCTCGACGGGCCACCAGCGGCGCAGCCAGGCGGCGTCCTCCCCGTCCACCGGGTCGCCGAGGCGTTCGGCGCCGTCGAGGGAGCGGACCAGGACCCGGCGGGGCACCCCGGCCGCGTCGGTCTCCACGACGTCGACCGGCACGTTGTCCAGCCATTCGTTGGCGAAGAGCAGGCCCCGCAGGCCCCGCGGCAGCGCGTCGGACCAGGTCACCCGGGCGTCCAGGCCGTCCGGTCGCGGGGCCTTCTCCACCGCGCACGGCCGCAGGCGGTCGCGCAACGTGGCGGGAACCACATCGAGCAATCCCGTGAGCAGTTCCCCGGCCCCCGCGCCGACGTCCACCAGGGCCAGTTCGCCGGGGTGCCCGAGGTCTGCGTCGACGCGTTCCAGGAGGCGGGCGACGGCCCCCGCGAACAGCGGTGAGGCATGGACCGACGTGCGGAAATGGGCGGCCGGGCGTTCCCGCCGGAAGAACCCTCCGGGGCCGTACAGGGCCCGCTCCGTGCCCTCGCGCCACCCCGTCCAGGCGGCTGTGCTGTCGATCACGATCCCACCGTATGCGCAGGACCCGGGGCTTCGGACGGTTGAGCGGACCGTCACCGGTTCCAGGTAGGGTGCCGTGGTCAGAGGTGTGTCCGCCCGTGACGGCCGCGGATGAATCGATCATGAACATTCGCCATCGTGCAGGGCGCACGCCTTTTGCCGGATGCCCCGGTACTGATAGGTGCTGTGCAAGCGACAGGCAGTGGAAGGTGAAGAGCGATGACGGCCGGCAACAACGGTGCCCCCGAGCCCGGGAGTGACGACCCCTTCGCGTACCTGTACCGCCAGGACGGCGAGGAGCCGGGTCAGGCGCCTGCTGCCCAGCCCGGCGTGCCCCGCACCTCGTACAACCAGGTGCAGCGGGTCGGTGAGCGGCGTCCGCAGCAGCCGCAGCAGCAACAGCAGCAGCCCGGGTACGGCTACCCGCAGCAGCAGCCCGGGTACGGTCAGCAGCCGCCGGCCTACGGCCAGCAGCAGCCCCAGCACGCCCAGGCGACGCAGGCGTTCCCCCAGGGCCCGGGCGGCCCGGGAGGTCCGGCGGGCCCGGCGGGCGGCGGCAGCCGCCGCGCGGCGGCCCCGCGATCCGGCGGCCCCAACAACAGGGGACTGCTGATCGGCGCCGTCGCCGTGGTGGCGGCCGTCGCGATCGGCATCGGCGTCGCCATGGCGGGCGGCGACGACGACAACCCGCAGGCGGGCAGCACCCCGACCCCGACGGCGAGCAGCGACGGCGGCAAGGGCGACAGCTCGGGCGAGCCCTCGGCCTCCGCGAGCACCACCGATCCGGGCGTCGTCGACGCGGCCTCGCTCGCCATGGCGGGCGGTGCCCGCGTCGGTTCCCAGTACAAGGGCACCAAGGCGGCGGGCGGCAAGTACGTCGAGAACATGAGCGCGGTGGGCGCGTCGGTGACCTGGACGGTCGACGTGCCGAAGGACGGCTCGTACGACTTCTGGATCCGCTACGGCAACGCGGAGAAGGACTCGGCCAACGCCACGATCGTGGTCAACGGGGCGCCCCAGAGCTACAAGCCGGACCTGAAGAACTGGGGCAAGGAGGGCGACTGGAACCACTGGTACCGCTCCTACGCCACCCTCGACCTGAAGCAGGGGAGCAACACGCTCGCCCTGACCTGCGGTCAGGGCGATGCCTGCCACTTCAACCTCGACCAGCTGGCGCTGCTGGACAAGGGTCAGAAGCCCGGAGGCTGGTGAGGCTGATCCCGCCGCGGCCCGCCCCGGGTGGGCGGGCTACGGCCGTGGGTCGCCCTCCCGGATCACGTTGACCCGCTCCAGCAGGTCCTCGTACACCCCGCGGTCGAACTCGCCCGCGACCGGTGCCGCCACGGTGGCCGCCGAGAGGGCGACGGCGCGCGCGAGGCGCCGTGGCCAGTCGAGGCCCTCGACGATCCCGGACAGCAGGGCGGCGACGGCGGAGTCGCCGGCCCCGGCCGGATTGCCGGGGACGGGGGCCGGGGGACGGGCGGTCCACACGGTGGCGTCCTCGGCGAGGGCGAGCATCCCGTCGGGGCCGAGGGAGGCCGCGACGGCCCGGGCGCCGCGCCGGCGGGCGTCGCGGGCGGCCCGCATGGGCTCCGTCGCGCCGGTGAGCCCGGCCAGTTCGGTGGCGTTGGGCTTGACGAGGTCGGGCCGGGCGGCCAGTCCGCGCCGCAGGGGCTCACCGCTGGTGTCGAGGAGGACCGGGACGCCCGCGGCGCGCGCGTCCCGTACGAGGTCGGCGTAGCAGCCGACGGGCAGCCCCGGCGGCAGGCTGCCGCACAGCGCCACGGCGCGCGTCGTGCCGCCCTCCAGGAACTTGCGGTACGTGCCGAGGAAGGCCGACCACTCCTCCGAAGTGATCGTCGGCCCGGGCTCGTTGAACATCGTGGTGTCGCCGCCCGACTCGTCCACGACGCCCACCGTCCGCCGGGTGCTCCCGGACGTGGGCACGAGGGCGTCGGTGATGCCGTCGGTCCCCGACAGCCAGTCGCGCAGCCGGTCCCCGGTGGCGCCGCCCGCGAAGCCGGTCGCGACGGCCTCGTGGCCGAGCGCGGCGAGGACGCGGGCGACGTTCAGCCCCTTGCCGCCGGGACGTTCCGCGGCCTCCGACACCCGGTGGGTGGTGTGCGGCCGCAGCCGGGGGACGCGGTAGGTCACGTCGATGGCGGCGTTCAGCGTGACGGTGACGATCACCGCATGATCCCTTCGAACAGCGTGTGCGATGGGAAGGGATCATGCCAAAGGAACGCCCGGAGGCACAGACCCCGCCGCCCGGGGTCCGCTCAGGGCTCGACGACCCAGCTGCCCTTGCGCATCACGCCGACCAGGTCGAACGACGCGTCCAGGACCACCAGATCGGCGTCCTTGCCCGGTTCCAGCGAACCGATCCGGTCGTACGCGCCCAGCAGCCGCGCCGGGTTGGCGCTCAGCGCGCGCACCGCGTCGCCCACGGGCAGCCCGTCCACGGTCACCGCCCGCTTGAACGCCGTGTCCAGGGTGAGCGTGGACCCCGCGATGGAGCCGCCCTCCACGAGCCGGGCGACACCGTCGACGACGTCGACCTCCATCGGGCCCAGCAGGTAGCGGCCGTCGCCGAAGCCCGCCGCGTCCATGGCGTCGGTGATGAAGGCGACCCGGTCGGCGCCGGCGCTGCGGAACGCCATCTCCAGGACGGCCGGGTGGAGGTGGACGCCGTCGTTGATGAGCTCGACGGTGACCCGCTCGTCCTCCAGCAGCGCGGCGATCGGGCCGGGTTCGCGGTGCAGCAGCGAGGGCATGGCGTTGAACAGGTGCGTCGCCACGGTGGCGCCGGCCTCGACGGCCTGCAGGGTCGCCTCGTACGCGGCGTCGGTGTGGCCGACGGCGGCGATGACGCCGTGGTCCGCCAGCATCCGCACCGAGTCGAGCCCGCCTGGCAGTTCGGGGGCGAGGGTGACCATGCGCGCGGTGCCCCGGGCGGCGTCGAGCAGCTTGCGGACGTCCGAGGGGTGCGGGTCGCGCAGCAGCGACGGCTTGTGCGCGCCGCGCCGGTGCGGGGAGATGAACGGCCCCTCGAAGTGGATGCCGGCCAGGTCGCCCTGCTCGACGAGCTCGGACAGCAGCGCCGCCTGCCGGGACAGGTCGTCCAGGTCCCCGGTCACCGTCGAGGCGAGCAGGGTCGTGGTGCCGTGCCGCCGGTGGGTCCCGATCCCGGTGAGGACGGCCTCGGTGTCGCCGGAGGAGAAGGACGCGCCGCCGCCGCCGTGCACGTGGATGTCGACGAAGCCGGGGACGACCCAGTGCCCCGTCAGGTCGCGGGTGGACGCCTGGAGCGGGTCGTTCGCGACGATCGAGCGGCCCTCGACGGTCACCCGGCCGTCCTCGACCACGCCGTCCGGCAGCACCACACGGGCACCGGTCAGCACGCTAGTTGCCGCAGTCAAGCGGTCACCTCCACGGAGAGAAGATCCCAGGCGAGCAGCCCTGCGCCCAGGCATCCGGCGGTGTCCCCGAGGGCCGCCGGCACGATGAGGGGGAGTTGCTGGAAGGTCAGCCGCCGCTCGACGGCGGCCCGCAGCGGTGCGAAGAGGGTGTCGCCGGCCTCGGCGAGCCCGCCGCCCACGATCAGCGTGCCCGGGGTCAGCAGGGTGATCCCGGTGACCAGGCCGTCGGCGAGGGCGGCGACGACCTCGTCCCACACGGCCGCGGCACGGGGGTCGCCCGCCTCGACGGCGGCGGCGCAGCCGGCGGCACCGGCGTCCGGGCCACCGCCGGCGGCCTCCCAGGCGCGGGCCACGGCGGCGGCGGAGGCCGCGGTCTCCAGGCAGCCCCGCTGGCCGCAGCCGCAGACCGGGCCGCCGGGGCGGACGACGACGTGTCCGAGCTCGGTGGCCTCGACCCGGCCCTCGATGCCGATGGCTCCGGCGATGCCGGTGCCGAGCGCCACGAACAGGAAGCGTTCGGCGCCCCGCCCCGCGCCCAGCCGGCCCTCCGCGAGGCCGCCGGCGCGCACGTCGTGGCCGAGGGCGACGGGGGTGCCGTCGAGGCGGCGGGTGAGCAGGTCGCGCAGGGGTGCGTCGCGCCAGCCGAGGTTCGCGGAGTACACCGCGACGCCGGCCCGCTCGTCGACCAGCCCGGGCACGGCGACCCCGGCCGCGGCGGCGGGCTCGCCGTAGGCGCTCTCGCCGTGGGCCCGGAGGTCGGCGGCGAAGTCGAGCACGGTCTCGACCACGGCGTCCGGGCCGCGCTCCCGGCCGGTCGGGCGGCGTGCCTCGTGCAGCAACGTGCCGTCCGTCGCGACCAGCGCGGCCTTCATGCCGGTGCCGCCCACATCGAGGGCGATGACGTGTCTCACGGGGGACAGTGTCGCGCGGTAACCCATAAAAGGTCTAGTCCACTCGTCGAAAGAGATCGCCTACGGCGTACGGGGCGAGTGGTGTAGACCTCATGGGGGCGCAGTGTGACCGGGGCGTCACGCGGCGGGCGCGGATATGGTTGTCGGATGGAACGGGACGAGACCGGGGCGGACGCCTCCACGGACGCTTCCGGGGACGCATCCGAGGATGCCCCCGGGGACGCCACCGAGGACGGGCTGACGGAACAGGACCGCGCCGTCCTCGACATCGCCCGCCGCGCCTGGGCCGGTCCCGGCGCGAAGGAACGGGCCGTCCGCGAGCGCCTCGGCATCTCCCCCACGCGCTACTACCAGCTGCTCAACGCCCTCCTCGACGACCCCCGCGCCCTCGCGCACGACCCCGTCACGGTCAACCGCCTCCGCCGTACGCGCGACACCCACCGCACCACCCGCTGACGCCACGCGGCGTGGGTGGGGTGCGGGGCTGGTTGTTCGGCTGTCCCGCCGTCTCGCGCCCTTCGGGCGCAAAGCGGCTGGCTGCGGAGGGGAGGGTGGGGGGCCCGCCCTCTCTGCAGTGTGCGGGTCGGTGGGTGGCTGGGGTTCAGGCGCCGGAGCGGGTTGCCTTTCCGGTGGCGGAGGTCTCGTTGCCGTCCGCGGGTATAGATGGCCGGTTGCCACGCCTACTGCCGGTGGTGGGCGCGCCCGCCGTAACCCGCGACTGCGGGTATTTCGGGGTGCTGCCGGGGTCGCCGGGACATCGGGCCCGCTTTCAGCGGCATATACGTCGGAACAGAGCCCGATCTTTGAGCCGGGCGAGATCGGGCTCGCTTTCAGCGGTATAGCCGTCGGAACAGGGCCCGATCTTCGGATCGGGGAAGCACCCGCAGACGCCGGTTACGGCGGGCGCGCCACCCACGAACAGTGGGCGTGGTCACCGGCCATCTGCACCCGCGGACGGCAACGAGACCCGAGCCGGACGAACAACCGGCCCCGCTCCGGCGCCTGAACCCCAACCGACCACCGGGCCGCACACTGCACACAAGGCAGGCCCCCACCCTCCCATCCGCAGCCAGCCGCTGTGCGCCCGAAGGGCGCGAGACGGCGCGACAGCCCGACCACCCACCTCACGCGGCCCCCGGGAACACCGCCGGAGGCGGGATGCTCCCGTACGCCGGGCATGCCCCCCGCGGGGGTCGGTATGGTCGGGGGCATGAGCCGCAGCCGCAGGGACGAACTGCCGGTACCCACGACGCCCGAGGGCAAGGACGGCCTGGCCGCACTGCTCGCGGAGCCCCGCAGGGCCGTGCTGGCACTGGACTTCGACGGGACACTGGCACCGATCGTGCCGGATCCGGACGCCGCGCGGGCCCACCCCCGTGCCGCCGCCGCGCTGGCCCGGCTGGCCCCGCGGATCGGTTCCGTGGTGGTCGTGACGGGCCGCCCCGCGGGCGTGGCCGTACGGTACGGGGGCTTCGCCGGCGTGCCCGCGCTGGAGCACATGGTCGTGCTGGGCCACTACGGCGCCGAGCGCTGGGACGCCCGGTCCGGCGAGGTCAAGGCGCCCGGCTCGCACCCCGGGGTCAACGCCGTACGCGCGGAACTGCCGGGCGTGCTGGACGCGATCGGGGCGTGGCGGGGCACGTGGGTGGAGGACAAGGGCCGCGCGGTGGCCGTCCACACGCGCCGCACGGAGGATCCGCAGGCCGCGTTCGAGGCGCTGAACGGGCCGCTGCGCGAACTGGCGGACCGCCACGGGCTGATCGTGGAGCCGGGCCGGATGGTGCTGGAACTGCGGCCGCCCGGGATGGACAAGGGCGTGGCGCTCAACGACTACCTGCGCGAGGTCGGCGCCGGCCCCGTGCTGTACGCCGGTGACGACCTGGGTGACCTGGCCGCCTTCGGGGCCGTGGAGAAGCGGCGGGCCGACGGCTTCCCCGGTGTGCTGGTGTGCAGCGGCAGCGCGGAGGTGGCCGAACTGGCCGCCCGGGCCGACCTCGTCGTGGACGGCCCGGAGGGCGTCGTCGCGCTGGTCGACGCCCTCGCGGACGCCCTGGAGGAGCGGGACGCTCAGGACGCCGCCGAGACCCACCCGCCGGTCAGCGACTGAACCGCGGACCCGTCGAGGTCCGCGAGCTTCACCCCGGTGAACTCGCGGGCCCGCGCGGAGGTCTGGACGCGGAAGGGCGGCCGCTCGCCGGTGAGGACCTCGACGATGGGCGCCGCCGCCTCGTCGACGGTCTGGGCGGCGCTGAACGCCTGCGTGGTGCGGTCGAGGTAGTGGGTGAGCGCGGGCGTGTAGGGTCCCGCGGCCGCCGCGTACGCGGGGATGTCGATGCCGAGGTTCGCGACGAACTCGCTGCCGACCGCGCCCGGTTCGACGACGCTCACGGTGACGCCGACCGAGGCCGCCACGGGTGCGAGCGACTCCATGTAGCCCTCGACGGCGAACTTCGCTGCGCAGTAGGCCTCGTTGAAGGGCTGCCCGACGACGCCGCCGACACTGGTGACGGTGACCAGCCGCCCGCCCGAGGCGCGCAGGTGGGGCATCGCGGCCTTGGTGACCTCGACGACGCCGAAGAAGTTGACCTCCATCGTGGCGCGGACGTCCGCGACCGTCTCCAGTTCGATGGTGCCGACGTGCCCGGCACCGGCGTTGTTGACCACCGCGTCCAGGCCGCCGAACTCCACGACGACGTCCTCCACGACCGCGGCGACGAGCCGGGCGTCGGTCACGTCGAGCCGCCTGACGTGGACGTGCTCGGCGACCCCCGCCGCGGTCGCCGTCTCGCGGAGGCGGTCCGCCTTCCCGGGGTCGCGCATGGTCGCGACGACGTCCCAGCCGGCGCGGGCGGCGGCGACGGCGGTGGCCAGGCCGATGCCGGAGGAGGTGCCGGTGACGAGGACGGTCCTGCGGTTGCCGGTGGTCATGGAAGGGCTCGCTCTCTGCGGGTGCTGGTGAACGCACCCTAAGCACCCACGGCCCGTGACCGCGTCAGCCGCGGTCCGGGGAGCCCGCGTCGTGGACGAGGAGGGCGATCTGGACCCGGTTGTTCAGGCCGAGCTTGCCGAGGATCCGGGAGACGTGGGTCTTGACCGTCGGCACGCTCATGTGGAGCCCGGCCGCGATCTGCGCGTTGGACCGGCCCTCCCCGATGGCGAGGGCGACCTCGTGCTCCCGCTCGCCCAGCGAGGCGAGCCTGCGCCGGGCGGTGGCCCGCGCGCCGCGTCCTTCGGCGGCGCCGGGCTCGGAGCCGGCGACCCGGGCGATCAACTGCCGTGTCACCGCGGGGGACAGCACCGGTTCGCCGGCCGCCACCTTCCGTACCGCCTCGACGATCTCGCGCGGCGCGGTGTCCTTCAGGACGAATCCGGCGGCGCCTGCGCGCAGCGCCCGCAGCACGTGCTCGTCGGTGTTGAAGGTGGTGAGCACGATGACCTCCGGTGCGCCCGGCAGCGCCCGCAGGGCCTCGGTGGCCGCGAGACCGTCGACGGTGGGCATGCGGATGTCCATGAGCACGACGTCGGGGGAGTGCTCCCGGACCAGCTCCGCGACCTCGCCCCCGTCGGCGGCCTCGGCGACGACCTGGACGTCCGGTGCGCCGCCGAGCATCATCCGCAGCCCGGCCCGCACCAGCGGGTCGTCGTCCACCAGCAGCAGCCGCACCATGCTCACGCCGCCCACGGTAGCCAGGCGCGCACCCGGAAGTCCCCGCCGGACCGGCCGTGCTCCAGGTCGCCCCCGGCGAGCGCGGCCCGCTCGGTCAGCCCGATCAGCCCCTGTCCCGCGCCGGGGATGGCGGGCACCACGGCCGCCGCGGCCGGCACCGGGTTGCTGACCTCGACCGTCAGGCCCCGCGCGGGACCGCCGGCGAGCCGCACGGTCACCTCCGTGCCGGGGGCGTGCTTGCGGGCGTTGGTCAGTCCTTCCTGCACGATCCGGTAGGCGGTGCGCCCCGAGGCGGTGGGCGCCGCGGACACGGCGTCGTCGTCCGCCTCCAGCACGATGCGCATCCCGGCCTCCCGGGACTCCTCCACCAGGCGCGGCACGTCCGCCAGCGTGGGCTGCGGCCGTCCGCCCGCCGTGCCGGACCCGGCCGGCTCGCGCAGCACGCCGATGATGCCGCGCAGGTCGTCCAGCGCCTGGTGGGCGCTCTCGCGGATCACCCCGGCGGCCCGCTCGATCTCCGCGGGGGACGCCCCCGGGTGGAACTCCAGCGCTCCCGCGTGGACGCTCAGCAGCGACAGCCGGTGCGCCAGCACGTCGTGCATCTCCCGTGCGATCTCCTCGCGCGCCTGTCGCCGCCCCCGCTCGGCGTACGAGGCCAGCAGTTGGCGCCGGGAGCGTACGTAGAGCCCCCAGCCGATCGAGCCCGCCATGATCACGAAGAAGGTCATCGCCGAGCCGGTCTCGGGCAGGTCCGGGTCGGGGCCGCGGGCCACGAACACCGGCAGCGGCGCGAACGCCAGCGCCGCCACCCAGGCCGTGCCGCGCAGTGGCCGGTACGCGGCGACGGTGAAGACCGCCACCGCGGTCGGGCCGCCCACCAGGTGCGCGAACCAGCCCGTCACCAGCAGCACCACCGCCAGCTGCACCGGCCACCGGTGCCGCAGGAACAGGGCCGCGCACGCGGCCGCGGCGACCGCCTGCTCGACGGGACCGACGGGGGCGCCCACCCCGTCCGCGGACAGGACGGAGAAGGCCGCCGCACCGAGGAAGACCGCGATGTCGGCGACGATGCCCTTCCGTACGCGTCGCATTCCACCGAATGTACGGTCCCGGGGCGCCGGCACCACCCCCGCGCCCGAAGTCGAGACCTAAGGACGACAGACCGCGCACGATCGGCGACTTTCGCCGACAGCCGGGGCGGTCGGCCGCTCCCTAGCCTCGTGGCATGAAGGGATTCCTCGGCTTCCTCGGCTTCGTGCTGCTCTCCCAGGGCATCGGCGGCATCGTCTACCAGCTCACCGACGGCTGGTTCCGCGTGTGGGCGCTGACGCACCGGATCGGCTTCCTGGACGGCTACGAGATCTACGTGTGCGTCCTCCTGGTCGTGCTGGGCGTCGCCGTCCTCTTCGCGTCGGACTCGGCGGGCAAGCGCTCCTGACGCCCGGTCGCGCACGGCCCGCCCCGGTCCCCCGTTCCTGTGTGACGGGGGGCCGGGGCGCCGGCGGGTGGTAGGGGAGGGGTCACCAGTTGTTGTTGTCCCGGACGATCGCCGCGCACTCCACGACGGCGCGGGCGGTGGGGACGGGGGTGGTCATGCCGTTCCTGTTCCGGACGGTGACCGTCCACCCGTTGCCGGACCGCTGGCTCGTCAGCACGCTCAGGTCGCTGTTGCTGAGGACGAAGCCACCGCCGGTGACCTCGGTGCGCGAGGGGCAGCGCGCCGAGACGGTCTGCGTGGCGCCCGAGGGGACGGTGACGGAGACACCCAGGAACTCGGCGGTCCTCAGCCGCCCGAAGTTGTCACGGTTGTTGCCGTTGCCCGCGAGGGGGCTTCCGGCGGCGTCGTCGGCGACCGCGGCGGGGCGCACGGTGGCGGAGGCGTTCAGGGGGGCAAGGAATGCGCTGGTCGTGACGACCGCGGCGGCGACCGTCATGGTTCCGGCGACACCCCAAAGCACCTTACGACGGGGTCGACCGGACATGGTCTTCTTCGCTCGTATGTTCATCTCTCTGCCTTCGAAGATGACGGAAGGAGCTCGCTCCGGGTCGAAGCGATTGCGCTCATCGTCACCCTGTGCGAGGTGTTCCGCACTTTGGGTGACCAAAGAGGATGAACGGTGCGCGGGCCGCGATCTGACGGAGCGGCGGCAGGTCGCTCAGTCGGCCGTCCCCGGCGGGACCACCCAGCGCACGGGCCGGCCGGTGACACCGGCGATCATGTCGAAGTCGCCGTCGTAGTGCAGGACGGTCGCGCCGTGCCGCTCCGCGAGGGAGGGGGCCTTCCCGTTGCCCGCGGCGATGAGGCACGTCTGTACGTCCCGCGCACGGTTCCAGGACTTCCAGCTCGACGGCGCCGCAGACGGCGAGCAACCCCGCGTTGTGGAGAGGCTCGATCACGGCCCTCACCGGAGGTTTCGGGTAGCGGGCGAGGGCGGACCCGTCGATGAGGAAGCGGTCCCTCATGCGGCTCGGTTCGGATCGTCCGCCGCCGTGGTCTCGCCGGTGAGGCCCGGAAGACCGCCTTCCGCCAGCCAGTTGAGGAACGAGGTGCGCTTGCGGCGCTTGATCACGTCCTCCAGGGCGGCGTTCACCGTGGCGACCTTGGTCGTGGTGCCGAGGATCTCGGCCGCCTCCGCCGGCATCCGGTCGTCGACGTCGATGACGGTGCGGGTCATTCGAGCCTCCTCGGCCATGGATGCCATATCAAAATGGGCCGCAGACGACATCGGCGGCCGGCGACGGCTCCACACGGGGCCGCTGTCGGGCGATGCCCGCGCGGGCCAGGGCGGCGCCGCGCGGACCGCCTGACGGAGCGACGGGAGCGGCTCCGGCGCAGTGCGGGCAGGGGCCGGTGCGGCCGGGGGGCAGCGGGTCGCCGCAGGCGGGGCATTCGGGGAGCGGGATCGCCGGGGCGGCGGGGTCGCGGGTGGGCCGGGGCGCCGGGAGCTTGTCGCGCAGGCGCCGTGCGATGAAACCGGCGGGGGAGTGGACGGCGCGCGGCAGCCCGGCGGACAGGGCGGTGCCCAGTTCCAGCTCGCTCGCGCCGTGGGCCAGCCAGCGCGCGGCGAGCGGCGCCAGCCGGGCGGCCTCGGCGACGCCGAGGGCGAGCCGGGCCTCCCGCCGCCCGAGGCGCTGCAGCGCTGCCGCCGCGCGGGCGACCAGCGACGCGTCGGCGGGCGGCTCGGGGTGGGAGGTGTTCTCTTCCTCCCTCTTCTCCCCCTTGGGGGATGCGCCGACGGCCCGTACGGACGGCGCACCGGCGGTCGGGATGCTGCCGCCCGGTGCCGCGAAGGCGGCAACGATCTCGGCGGGGTCGCGCAGCGGCACGTTGGAGACGAGCACCTGGGTCGTCCAGTGGCCGGTCTCGGGGCTCTGGGTGCGGCGCGTGTGCACATAGCCCTCCGCCTCCAGCTGCTGCCGGGCCCGGCGCAGGGCGATGCGTCCCTCGGGCATCTTCTCGCCGATGGACTGCAGGGTCTCCCGGGACCCCTCCGGCAGGGAGAGCGCCCACTGCAACAGCCGTACGGCGGTGCCGTTCAGGCGCGGATGGCGGATGAGGTCGTTCGGCGTCTGGGAGAAGAAACGGGTCGGCGGGATAGCATGTCGAATCATTTGCGGGGCTCCTTGGTGGATTAAGCCTCGTACGTGTAGGCCCCCGGCCGGTGTTGGCGCACCACTGGGGGCCGCTTCATGCGCTGGGCACGAAGCGTGATCGGCCGATTACTCTACCGGTGTCACGGTGTTGTCCGCGACGAAGGCGACGAACGCCGTCCACGCCTCGCCGGTGAAGGCCAGCGCGGGCCCGGCGGGGTCCTTGGAGTCCCGTACGTGCACGACGCCGGGGGCCTGGGCGACCTCGACACAGGCGCCGCCCTCGCTACCGCTGAAACTGCTCGTGTACCAGGCGAGTCGGGATGTCATAGCTCCCCCGCAATCTGCTCGATCACTCTGGCGGAGTCCCCCACGCTGAGGGCCTGTGAGCGGATCATCGCATAGCGCTGGTGGAGCTTGCTGACCTCGTTCCGGCCGTCCACCAGCACGCTGCGGCTCTGGACTTCGAGATACGCGAGCAGCCGCAGGTCCGGGGTCTCCAGCAGGTGCATGGGGCCGTCGAAGCCCGCGTGCGCCTCGTGGGAGAGCGGCATCACCTGGACCGTGACGTGCCGCAGCGCCCCGGCCTCCAGCAGCCGTTCCAACTGGCGCCGGTGGACGGTGGTTCCGCCGACGGGGCGGCGCAGCACCCACTCCTCGATGACGAAGGCGAGCTGCGGGGCGGGGGCGCGGGTCAGCAGCGACTGCCGCGCCAGCCGGGCCCGTACCCGGCGCTCGACCTCCTCCGTCTCCAGCGTCGGGCAGTAGGCGCCGAGCACGACACGGGCGTAGTCCTCGGTCTGGAGCAGGCCGTTGATGACGTGCGTGTCGTAGGTGTAGAGGCTCACCACCGCGCGCTCCAGCTCCGCGTACTCCTCGAACCAGGAGGGGAACTCCGCCCGTTCCAGATGGCACGCCGCGGACCGCAGCACCCCGCCGCCGTCGCCCAGCAGGGTCCCGGCCCTCTCCACGAACGACGGCGGCGGCATCCGCTCACCGCGCTCGATCTTGACCACCAGCGACTTCGAGTAGCCGACATGCGCGGCCAGTTCCTCGGTCGACACCCCGCGGGCCTCCCGCAGGGACCGCGCGACGGAACCGAACATCCGCATGCTGGCCGAGCCCTCGCCCTTCGCGGACACGGCACCACCTCCCGGTACACACGCCGTACACAGCGGCGGACCGGTCCCGACACAACTGACCCGGGGTCAGGTCCGCCCTGGTCAGGCTAGCCACGGCACGGAACCGTTGGACCCATGACGCAGGAATCACCACCCGTGGCGGCGATGCGCGTCGTCGCCGAGCCCGCCCGCATCGCGGAGGTCCGCAGGGCCGTACGCGAACAGCTCCGCGCCTGGGGCCGCGAGGACCTGGCGCCCGCCGCCGCGCTGTGCGTCACGGAGATACTCGCCAACGTGCACCGGCACGCGGGCTCCCCGGAGTGCGAACTGACCCTGGACGACCTGGCCGCCGAGGGGGTGCGGGCCGCGGTCAGCGACCGTTCCCCCGTCCTGCCGGTCCCGTCCCCCGGGCCGCCGGACTGGGCGGCCGAACGCGGCCGCGGCCTGCACCTGATCGCGGCCGCCGCCCACCGCTGGGGCGTGCTGCCGACCCCGGACGGCAAGCAGGTGTGGGTGGTGCTGCGGTGAGGCCCGCCTCGTGGACCTGGCTGGACGACACGGCCTACGGGCCGGTGGCGTTCCTGCTGCTGGCCCATCCGCACGGGCGCGGGACGGCGGAACTCGCCGCGCTCCTCGGGCTCGCCGAACCCGGGCGGCGGCTGCCGGAGCTCGGGGCCCGCGTCACCGTCGGCGGTTGCGGGCGGGCCACGGTGCGCGGCGCGGACGGCGTGGCCCTGCTGGAGGTCGCGGCCGGGGAGCGGTGGTCCGCCTTCGTCGCGGGCGGCGGACCGGTCGCGCTCGTCGTGGGGCTCGACCCGCTCGCCCGCGGCGCGCCGCTGCCGGCGGTGGAGGCCTACCTGGCCCTGGGGACGACCTGCGGGCGCATCCGGCTGGGGATCAGCCGGCGGGCGCCCTCACCTCCCCGCTGACCGCGGTGCGCGGCCGGCGACGCCGGTCCGGCGGGACCGCACCGGCGACCGGACCGGACGTCGCGGAGAAGGCCAGGCCCAATCCGGTGCCCGCCCCTCCGCCACCGCGCCCGGTTTCAGCCCAGTGCCCGCAGCTGGTCCAGGAACCACTGCTGCGGGGGGAGCGCCGTCGAGGCCGCCACCAGCCGCTTGGTGGCCTCGGCCCGCTCGCCGTGCGACACGGACAGCGCCTGGTGGAGCGCGTTGGCAGTGGCCCGGATGTCGTACGGGTTGACCACGAACGCGTCGTCCGCCAGCTCCTCGTACGCCCCCGCCTCGCGGGAGAGCACCAGCGCCACGCCGTCGTCCGAGACGACCGGGATCTCCTTGGCCACCAGGTTCATGCCGTCGCGGATCGGGTTGACCAGCGCGACGTCCGCCAGGCGGTAGGCGGCCAGGGAGCGCGCGAAGTCGTCCTTGACGTGCAGGACCACCGGCTGCCAGCCCGGCGTGGCGAACTCCTCGTTGATCTCCTCGGCCAGGTCGGAGACCTCGTCGGTGTACTCCCGGTAGACGGCCAGGTCGTGACGGGAGGGGTAGGCGAAGGCGATGTGCACCACGCGCCCGTGCCACTCGGGACGGTCGCGCAGCAGCTGCGCGTACGCGAGCAGGCCGCGCACGATGTTCTTCGACAGCTCGGTGCGGTCCACGCGCACGACGACCTTGCGGTCCGGGCCGCCCACCGTCTCCCGCAGCGCCGCCAGGCGCTCGTCCACGTCCGGCCGGTGCGCCCGCTCCCGCAGGAAGTCGGCGTCCGCGCCGAGGCCGTGCACCCCGATGCGGGTCGTGCGGCCCCGGTGGGTGATCGTCAGGCTGCCCGCGTCGCGGATGACGGAGGCGCCCAGCACGTCGGCGCAGCACGCGGCGAAGGCGTCCGCCCAGCGGCGGGTCAGGAAGGCGGCCCGGTCGGCGCCGAGGATGCCGCTGAGCACCTCCGCGGCGACGTCGTCGGGCAGCAGGCGGAAGTAGTCCGGCGGGGCCCACGGGGTGTGCGAGAAGTGGCCGATCCGCAGGTCGGGGCGGCGCGAGCGGAGCAGCTGCGGCACCAGCACCAGGTGGTAGTCCTGCACCAGCACGGCCGCGCCCTGGCCCGCCTCCTCGGCGAGCGCGTCGGCGAAGGCGGAGTTGTACGCCACGTACGTCGCCCACTGCTCGCGGAAGTCCTCGTCGAAGACGGGCTCCAGCGGGGTCTGGAACAGCATGTGGTGGACGAACCACAGGACCGAGTTGGCGATGCCGTTGTACGCCGAGGCGAAGGTGTCCGCCGGGATGTCCAGCATCCGTACGTGCTGGCCGCCGGTGTCGGTGGTGGGCAGCCGGCCCGTGCCCCCGGAGCTGCGCAGCACGGCGGCCCGGTCCCCCTCGCCCAGGGCCGCGCAGACCCAGACGGCGTCCGCGTCCGGCCCGATCGCGCTCAGGCCCGAGACGAGTCCGCCGCCGCCGCGGCGGGGGTCGAGCGTGCCGTCCTCGCGGAGGCTGTACGACACGGGGCCGCGGTTGGACGCGACCAGAACGCGCGCGGCATGCGAAGCGACCATGCGGCCAGCCTAGCCACGCATCCCCGACCGCAAACGTACGA
Source organism: Streptomyces sp. NPDC005722 (assembly GCF_040630935.1). Classification (NCBI taxonomy): domain Bacteria; kingdom Bacillati; phylum Actinomycetota; class Actinomycetes; order Kitasatosporales; family Streptomycetaceae; genus Streptomyces; species Streptomyces sp. NPDC005722. The sequence goes on along the minus strand of NZ_JBEXYN010000006.1, from coordinate 185,196 downwards.
GCTAGCCCAGCCGGGGGTTTCCGGCCTCCCCCGGCTCCGGCCGGGGCGCCCGGGCCGAGGGCCTACGCCACGGCGCGGCGGTGGGCGTACTCGGGGACCGTGCGCATCGGGGGGCGCTCCTCCGTCGCGACCTCGTGGACGTGCGGCTCGAAACCGCCGCCCGGCGCCCGGTCGAACTGGGTGAGGACGGGCCGCACGAGATGGCCGCGCGCCAGCCGGATCTGCGCGGTCCGGTAGATCGCCGCCGCCATGCGGCCCAGCGCCTGGCCGTCCTGGTGGCGGTGGTGCCGGACGCCCACGTCGACCTGGGCGAGCGCGTCGAGCCCGACGGTGTTGAGCGCGTCCACCAGCAGCCCCAGCTCCACCCCGTACCCCACGGGGAACGGCAGCCGCTCCAGCAGCGAGCGCCGCGCCGCGTACTCGCCGCCGAGGGGCTGGACGAACCCCGCCAGCTGCGGCCAGTGCAGGTTGAGCAGCGGCCGCGCGACCAGCTCCGTCACCCGGCCCCCGCCGGCCGGCACGACCGTGCCCCCGGTCTCCAGCGGCCGGTCGTACATCGCCTTGACCAGCTGCAGGTCCGGGTCCGTGAGCAGCGGCCCGACGATCCCCGACACGAACCGGGCGTCGAACTCCCGCAGGTCGGAGTCGACGAAGCAGACGATCTCCCCGCGCGTCACGAGCAGCGAGCGCCACAGCACCTCGCCCTTGCCGGGCAGTGCGGGCAGCCGGGGGAGCACCTCGTCCCGGTGGACGACGACCGCGCCCGCGGCGGCCGCGACCTCGGTCGTGCGGTCGGTGGAACCGGAGTCCAGCACGACGAGTTCGTCGACCAGCGGGACCGCCTCGCTCATCAGCTCGCGGCGGATCGTCGCGACGATCGCCCCGACCGTGGCCTCCTCGTCGAGGGCGGGCAGAACCACGCTGACCGTGCCGCGCGCACCGGCCGCGCGCTTGGCGGCGAGCAGTTGCGGCAGTGGCCTGTGGTCCGCCGTCCAGGACCGCCGCCGCAGCCAGCGGGCCACCTCGTCGAGCACTGGATCGCTCCGTTTCTGCCCGTCTCGAAGGACGGACGGCCTATGACCAGGTTCGAGGTCGTCGGTTACAGTCTTGAACACGAGGCATGACCATCGTATGTCCACGGTGATCGCGCCCCGTCCGACAAATGCCCGGGCCCTGCGCCCGGCGCCATACCGCTCATCCAGAGGGGCAGAGGGAACGGCCCGTTGAAGCCCCGGCAACCCTCCCGCCGACCGCGAGGTCCAGGTGGGGAAGGTGCCAATTCCGTCTCGCGGCGAAATGCGCCGCGAGGAAGATGAGGAGAAAGGGCCTCGCCTGACATGGCTGCGCAGACCGTTGCACCCGCGTCCACCGACTCCGCCTTCGGCCCCGCGTCCGCGCTCTCCTGCCGCGAGTGCGGCGAGCGCTTCCCGCTGGCCCCCCTCTTCGCCTGCGAGGTCTGTTTCGGGCCGCTCGAAGTGGCGTACGACCTCCCGAGCGGCGACCCCGAGACCCTCCGCAAGCGGATCGAGTCCGGGCCGAACAACATCTGGCGCTACGCGCCGCTGCTGCCCGTCCCCGCGGACGTGGCCGCCAAGCCCAACCTCAACCCGGGCTTCACCAAGCTGGTCAAGGCCGACAACCTCGCCCGCGAACTGGGCGTCACCGGCGGCCTGTACGTCAAGGACGACTCCGGCAACCCGACGCACTCCTTCAAGGACCGGGTCGTCGCCATCGCCCTGGAGGCCGCCCGCACCTTCGGCCTCACCACGCTGTCCTGCTCCTCCACCGGCAACCTGGCCGGCGCCGTGGGCGCCGCGGCCGCCCGGGCCGGCTTCCGCTCCTGCGTGTTCATCCCGCACGACCTGGAGGAGGGCAAGGTCGTCATGGCCGCGGTCTACGGCGGCGAGCTGGTCGGCATCGAGGGCACGTACGACGACGTCAACCGCTTCTGCAGCGAGCTGATCGGCGACCCGATCGGCGAGGGCTGGGGCTTCGTGAACGTCAACCTGCGCCCCTACTACGGCGAGGGCTCCAAGACGCTCGCGTACGAGATCTGCGAGCAGCTGGGCTGGCGCCTGCCGGACAACATCGTCATCCCGATCGCCTCGGGCTCCCAGCTGACGAAGATCGACAAGGGGCTCCAGGAGCTGATCAAGCTCGGCCTGGTCGAGGACAAGCCGTACCGCATCTACGGCGCCCAGGCGGAGGGGTGCTCCCCGGTGTCCACCGCCTACAAGGCCGGGCAGGACGTCGTGCGCCCGCAGAAGCCGAACACCATCGCCAAGTCGCTCGCCATCGGCAACCCGGCGGACGGCCCCTACGTGCTGGACATCGCCCGGCGCACCGGCGGCGCGGTGGAGGACGTCACCGACGAGCAGATCGTGGACGCCATCAAGCTGCTCGCCCGGACCGAGGGCATCTTCGCCGAGACGGCCGGCGGCGTGACCGTCGGCGTGCTGCGCAAGCTCATCGAGACCGGGCAGCTCGACCCGGCCGGGGAGACCGTCGTCCTCAACACCGGCGACGGCCTCAAGACGCTGGACGCCGTCGCCCCGACCTCCCGCCCCACGGCCACCATCCGCCCGAGCCTCGACGCGTTCCGCGCCGCCGGCCTGGCCGGCTGACCCCACCGCACCGGCTGACCCAGACTGAAGGTGAACCCCGCATCATGAGCGCTACCGTCCGCATCCCCACCATCCTCCGCACCTACACCGGCGGCCTGGCCGAGGTCCCGGCCGAGGGCGGCACCCTGGCCCAGGTCATCGACTCCCTGGAGCGGAACCACCCCGGCATCTCCGCGCGGGTCCTGGACGACACGGGCAAGCTGCGCCGTTTCGTGAACGTCTACGTGAACGACGACGACGTCCGTTTCTCCGAGGGGCTGCAGACCTCGGTGGGCGAGGGCGCGTCCGTCTCGATCATCCCGGCGGTGGCCGGAGGCTGCTGAGCCGCACGGCCCGCGGGCGACAGGGGTGCCGGGTACCTCCCGGCACCCCTGTGTGCGTGAGGGGTAGTTGAAGGCCTGTACAGTTGCCCTGAGCAGGTCGCAACTCCCTGCAACGCTCTGCGCAACCCCCCTTCCCGGGGCGGTCTTGTCGACGATTTATCGCCAAATTCACGTGGCGTTTGTCTTGTTGGCCCCTTATGTCCGGTCCGAGTTGCCCCGGATTATTCGCCGAACAGGCTCTTCTTCCGATTCCGTGTGCCCGGAATTCTCGTCCGATTGACCTGTTGCAGACAGCGTCCGGGCAGATACATTCAGCCGCGGTCGACGCGTTCCGGCGCACGCCCCCTTGGCTGTAGGGGGTGAGGTCTGACCCGGGTCCGCGAGGTGCGGGTCTGCGAAGGGCCAGCAATAGGGGAGTTAGGAATGGCTCAGGGCACCGTCAAGTGGTTCAACGCGGAGAAGGGCTACGGCTTCATCGCGGTCGACGGTGGTGCGGACGTCTTCGTGCACTACAGCGCGATCCAGATGGACGGCTACCGCACCCTCGAGGAAGGTCAGCGGGTCGAGTTCGAGATCTCGCAGGGCCAGAAGGGGCCGCAGGCGGACATGGTCCGTCTCGCAGCCGGCTGACGCGCCGCGCATCGGCCACGGAGCACTTTCGCGTACGGCCGCTCAATCGTACGCGTCGAGGCCCGCCCCGCACAGGGGCGGGCCTTCGTGCTGTCCGGGGGCCCGCGGACCGGGACCTGCGGGTTGTCCACGGCACCGGCCAAGCGGCTTGCACTCTCCTAGGGCGAGTGCTAATCATTGGCGTTAGCACTCTGACGTTGAGAGTGACAAAGGACCGAGTGGGTGAGGCCCGCTCGAACGCCGGAAAGGAACCGGCGGGAGGGCAGGCCGTCCGTCGCGGGCGCCGGCGCGGTCCTGGAGTAATCCTTCCCCGCAGCCGTGCGCCGCGGGGGGACCCCAAGTCCGGGAGGACCACTTCACATGGCCAAGATCATCGCGTTCGACGAGGAGGCACGGCGCGGTCTCGAGCGCGGGATGAACCAGCTCGCCGACGCCGTCAAGGTCACCCTCGGCCCCAAGGGCCGCAACGTCGTCCTCGAGAAGAAGTGGGGCGCCCCCACGATCACCAACGATGGTGTGTCCATCGCCAAGGAGATCGAGCTCGAGGACCCGTACGAGAAGATCGGCGCGGAGCTGGTCAAGGAGGTCGCGAAGAAGACGGACGACGTCGCCGGTGACGGCACGACGACCGCGACCGTCCTCGCCCAGGCGCTGGTCCGCGAGGGCCTGCGCAACGTCGCCGCCGGCGCCAACCCGATGGCGCTGAAGCGTGGCATCGAGAAGGCCGTCGAGGCCGTCTCCGCCGCCCTGCTCGAGCAGGCGAAGGACGTGGAGACCAAGGAGCAGATCGCCTCCACCGCCTCCATCTCCGCCGCCGACCCGCAGATCGGCGAGCTCATCGCCGAGGCGATGGACAAGGTCGGCAAGGAAGGCGTCATCACCGTCGAGGAGTCCCAGACCTTCGGTCTGGAGCTGGAACTCACCGAGGGCATGCGCTTCGACAAGGGCTACATCTCGGCGTACTTCGCCACCGACCTGGAGCGTATGGAGACGTCCTTCGACGACCCGTACATCCTGATCGTCAACTCCAAGATCTCCGCGGTCAAGGACCTGCTCCCGCTGCTGGAGAAGGTCATGCAGTCCGGCAAGCCGCTGCTGATCATCGCCGAGGACGTCGACGGCGAGGCGCTGTCGACCCTGGTCGTCAACAAGATCCGCGGCACCTTCAAGTCCGTCGCGGTCAAGGCCCCGGGCTTCGGCGACCGCCGCAAGGCCATGCTCGGTGACATCGCCATCCTCACCGGTGGCACCGTCATCTCCGAGGAGGTCGGCCTCAAGCTGGAGAACGCCGGCGTGGACCTGCTCGGCCACGCCCGCAAGGTCGTCGTCACCAAGGACGAGACCACGATCGTGGACGGCGCCGGCGACCAGGACCAGATCCAGGGCCGCGTCAACCAGATCCGTGCCGAGATCGAGAACAGCGACTCGGACTACGACCGCGAGAAGCTCCAGGAGCGTCTGGCGAAGCTGGCCGGCGGCGTGGCCGTCATCAAGGCCGGTGCCGCCACCGAGGTCGAGCTCAAGGAGCGCAAGCACCGCATCGAGGACGCGGTGCGCAACGCCAAGGCCGCCGTCGAGGAGGGCATCGTCGCCGGTGGTGGCGTGGCCCTGCTCCAGGCGTCCAACGTGTTCGAGAAGCTCGAGCTCGACGGCGACGAGGCCACCGGTGCGTCGATCGTGAAGCTGGCCCTCGAGGCCCCGCTGAAGCAGATCGCCGTCAACGCCGGCCTCGAGGGCGGTGTCGTGGTGGAGAAGGTGCGCAACCTGACCCCCGGCCACGGCCTCAACGCCGCCACGGGCGAGTACGTCGACCTGATCGGTGAGGGCATCATCGACCCGGCCAAGGTCACGCGCTCCGCGCTGCAGAACGCGGCCTCCATCGCCGCGCTCTTCCTCACCACCGAGGCCGTCATCGCCGACAAGCCGGAGAAGGCCGCCGCGCCGGCCGGCGGCGGCATGCCCGGCGGTGACATGGACTTCTGAGCCTCCGGGACCAGGACTCCGCACCACGGCAGAAGACCGAGGGCGGTACCCCACACGGGGTACCGCCCTCGGGCGTTTCCGGGCGCCGCCCCGTCAGGCAAGGTCGGGTCGGGTCAGGGGACGGCCACCGGTGCGTCCAGCAGGTCGCGCCAGGCCCGCACCGCCTCCGGGTCGACGGGTCCGGTCCAGCCGCCGGGGCGTACCGCGCCCCCGACGTGGAAGGCGTCGATGCCGGCCGCGAGCAGCCGCGGCAGGTGCTCGGCCCGCAGCCCGCCGCCCACCATCAGCTGCGGCTCACCGGGACGTCCCGCCTCCGCCAGCAGATGGCCGAGCCCGTCGTCGACACCGCGCGCGGAGCCCGCGGTGAGGAAGGTGTCCAGCCCGGGCAGCCCGTGCACCGCCGAGCGCACGGCCTCCCGGTCGGCGGAGTGGTCGATGGCGCGGTGGAACGTCCAGCGGGCACCGGAGCCGATCGCGTCGACCAGCAGGCGCACGGCGGCCATGTCCGGCGCGCCCGAGCCGTCGAGGAAACCGAGCACGAACTCGTCGGCGCCCTCGCCGCGCAGCGCCGCCGCGGCCACGCAGAGCGCGTCCGCCTCGCGGGTGCCGCCCACGCCGAAGTCCGCGCGGGCCCGCAGCATCACCCGGACCGGGATGTCCACCGCGGCCCGGACGGCGGCGAAGGTCTCCCGGGAGGGCGTCAGGCCGTCCGCCGCCATGTCGGTGACCAGTTCGAGGCGGTCCGCGCCGCCCGTGCGGGCCGCGAGGGCGTCGTCGGCGTCGAGCGCGATCACTTCGAAAATTGGTCTAGACATATCTCCAGGGTGTCACATGCCCCCGCGTGCCCGCGACCCCCGTACACCACAATGACCTCCATGGCTGACACCGCACCCGAAACCGGCTCCGCCCTCCTCGCCCGCTGGTGCGACCTGCTGCGCCGCTGCCAGACGGAGTCCGTCGACCCGGTGCCGTACGGCAAGGACCTGATCGCCCGCTGGGCCGAGCCGCACCGCCGCTACCACACCACCACCCACCTGGTCGCCGTCCTGGACCACGTCGAGGCCCTGGCCGCGCACGCCGAGGACCCGGACGCCGTGCTCCTCGCCGCCTGGTTCCACGACGCCGTCTACCGTCCCGACCGCTCCGAGAACGAGGAGCGCAGCGCCCGGCTCGCCGAACGCGCGCTGCCCGAGGCGGGGGTTCCCGACACGATCACCTCCGAGGTCGCCCGCCTGGTCCGGCTCACCGTCACCCACCACCCCGCCGCGGGCGACCGCGACGGGGAGGTCCTCTGCGACGCCGACCTGGCCGTCCTCGCCGGAGACCCCACCGGCTACGCCGAGTACGCGGCCGCCGTCCGCGAGGAGTACGGCTTCGTCCCCGACGACGCCTTCCGCGCCGGACGCGCCGACGTCCTGCGCCAACTCCTGCGGCTGCCCCGGCTGTACCGCACCCCGGAGGCGTACGAGCGCTGGGAGGCCACCGCCCGCCGCAACCTCGGCACCGAGCTGGAACTGCTCGCCCCGGGCGACGCGGACGACGCGGACGACGCCCGGCCGTGACGCCGGCCGACGACTCCGGCGCCCGCCGATGAGTCCGGCGTGCGCGGGCGGTCCTTGTCCGTGCGGGCGGCCGCCCGCGGCGCGAGACGGAGGGGTACGACAGCGATGACCGACGACACCGAGGTGCAGGCCGCCGTCGCGGCGGAGTTCACGGCCCTGGCCGACCTGCTCGACGGGGCCCCCGCGGCATGGTGGGACCACCCCTCGCTGTGCGAGGGCTGGCGGGTGCGCGAGGTCGTGGCGCACATGACGATGGCCGCGCGGTACTCGAGGGAGGAGTTCATGGCACTCCTCGCCGAGCACGCCCACGACTTCACGCGGCTGTCCGACGCCGTCGCCGCGCGGGACGGCGCCCTGCCCACCGGGGAACTCGTCGGGTCCCTGCGCTCCGAGGTGATGCAGCGGTGGCAGCCCCCGGGCGGCGGCGCCCACGGCGCGCTCAACCACGTGGTGATCCACGGGCTGGACATGACCGTGCCGCTGGGAGCGGAGCGCCGCGTCCCGGCGGAGACCCTCGGCGTCCTCCTCCACGACCTCACCGCGGGCGGCGGGCACGCGCACTTCGGTGTGGCCGTCGAGGGCCGCCGGCTGCGGGCCACCGACCTGGACTGGTCGTACGGTTCGGGTCCCGAACTGCGGGGCACCGGCGAGGACCTGGCCCTGGCGATGTGCGGGCGCCGGCTGCCCGCCGGGCGGCTGGAGGGCGCGTCGTTGTGACCGTCGCGCGGCCGGCGCCGGGGGCTACTCGCCCTGCGGGCGGCCCTTGGGGCGGCGCAGGCCGGCCTCGGTGAGGTGGCGCAGCAGTTCCTTGCTGCCGACCTGGACGGCGCCCGCGGCGACCGCCGAGTCGTAGCGTTCGCTCGGCACGTCGTAGTGGTCGCCGTCGAAGGCGCGGCGGGGCGCGCCGATGGTGTCGGCGAAGGCGTGGAGTTCCTCGTACGAGCTGTCGCTCACCATGTGCGACCACATGCGGCCGTGGCCCGGCCAGCTCGGCGGGTCGATGTAGACGGTCACCTCAGCGCGGCCCGCCGAGCACGGCGGACAGACCGCCGAGGGGGGCGACGGCCTCGCCGAGCGATTCGCACACCCAGTGCGGGTCGGGGCCGAGTTCGGGCTCGACGTCGAGGGCGTGGGGATCCTCGCAGCGCGGGCAGAGCGGCCAGCGGCCCATCCGTTCCAGCAGCGCGTCCTTGACGTCCTGGGCCACCAGCCCCGGCACGAACGCGACGCCGTCGGGCCACTGCTCCACCCACCAGCGGCGCTGGGAGACGGCCTCCTCGACCAGCGAGACGACGTCCGCGTCGGCGACGCCGGTCGCCGTCAGGTCGGCGAGGACGAGCGCGCGGGCACCGTGCAGGGCCGCCTCCAGACCGGCGGCGGAGCCGGGTGCGTCAGGATCCATGGCGTCCATTGTGGACCAACCGGCGTGCGGGCGTCCTTGACGTCGTCCGGAGCTGAAAATAGCTTTCGTCCGTGGCCGAGAGGATGAAGGAAACCTTCAACGCCGGAGGGCTGGCCGCCAAGGTCAGGACCCTGGCACCGTCCATGACGCGGTCGATGCAGCGCGTCGCGGAGGCCGTGGCCGCCGACCCGGCGGGCAGTTCCCGGCTGACCGTGACGGCGCTCGCGGCCCGTACCGGGACGAGCGAGGCGACCGTGGTGCGCACCGCGCGGCTGCTGGGCTACCCCGGCTACCGGGACCTGCGGCTCGCGCTGGCCGCGCTGGCCGCCCGCGAGGAGGCGGGGGCCCCGCCCGCCGTCACCCCCGACATCGCGGTGGACGACCCGCTGGCCGACGTGGTCGCCAAGCTCGCGCTGGACGAGCAGCGCTGCCTGGCCGACACCGCGGCCCAGCTGGACGTGGCCCAGCTGGAGGCCGCCGTGGGCGCGCTGGCCGCGGCCCGCCGCATCGACGTCTACGGGATAGGGGCGTCCAGCCTGGTCGCCCAGGACCTGGTGCAGAAACTGCTGCGGATCGGCCTGGTCGCGCACGCCCTGGGCGACCCGCACCTCACCCTCACCAACGCGGTCCAGCTGCGCCAGGGCGACGTCGCCGTGGCCATCACGCACTCCGGCCACACCCACGACGTGGTCGAACCGCTGCGCGCCGCCTTCGACCGGGGCGCCACCACGATCGCCGTGACCGGCCGGGCGGACGGCACCGTCACCCACTACGCCGACCACGTGCTGCTCACCTCCAGCGGCCGGGAGAGCGAACTGCGCCCCGCCGCCATGGCCAGCCGCACCAGTCAGCTGCTGGTGGTGGACTGCCTGTTCGTCGGGGTCGCCCAGCACACGTACGACACCGCGGCCCCCGCCCTGTCCGCCTCGTACGAGGCCCTCGCCCACCGCCACAGCCCGCGAAGGAACCATCAGCGATGACGCACACCGAGCTCCGGCGCGAGCTGGACCACCTCACCACCGAGGCCTTCCGCGCCGAGCTCGCCGAGGTCGACCGGCTCCCGACGCTCGACATCGCCCGGCTGATGAACGCCGAGGACGCCACCGTGCCGGCCGCCGTCGCGGAGCAACTGCCCGCCATCGCCGCCGCCGTCGACGGCATCGCCGCGCGCATGGCCCGCGGCGGCCGCCTGGTCTACGCGGGCGCGGGCACCGCGGGACGGCTCGGCGTGCTCGACGCCAGCGAGTGCCCGCCCACGTTCAACACCGCGCCGGGCCGGGTCAGCGGGCTCATCGCGGGCGGCCCCGCGGCGATCGTGGACGCGGTCGAGGGCGCCGAGGACAGCGGGGAGCTGGCCGCCGCCGACCTCGACGCGCTCGGGGTCGGCCCGGACGACACCGTGGTCGGCGTCTCCGCCTCCGGCCGCACCCCGTACGCCGTCGGCGCCGTGGAGCACGCCCGCGCCCTGGGCGCCCTGACCGTCGGGCTGTCCTGCAACCCGGGCTCCCCGCTGGCCGCGGCGGCCGACCACGGCATCGAGGTCGTCACCGGCCCGGAGTTCCTGACCGGCTCCACCCGGCTCAAGGCCGGCACGGCGCAGAAACTCGTCCTCAACATGCTGTCGACGATCACGATGATCAGGCTCGGCAAGACCTACGGGAACCTGATGGTCGACGTGCGCGCCTCCAACGACAAGCTGCGCGCCCGGTCCCGGCGGATCGTGGCGCTGGCCACCGGCGCGCCCGACGACGAGATCGAGGCCGCGCTCACCGCCACCGGCGGCGAGGTCAAGGACGCGATCCTCGTCGTCCTCGGCGGCGTGGACGCCCCGACGGCCGCCCGCCTCCTGGCGGAGGCCGACGGCCATCTGCGCGCGGCGTTGCTGGTGGCGGTCGCCGACGCCCGCGGCTGAGCGGGCGCGGGCCGCGCCGGGCTGCCGCCCGGGCGCTCCGCGTACGTCGTAGTGCAGGACGCTGATCCGGTACTGCTCGGCGGTGGTGGCGATCAGCAGATCCGCGAGCGAAGCGCGCGGGCGCGGTCTCGCCCAGAGCCGTTCTCACCACCGGTTGCTTCGCGCGCCCAGGCGCACTTGCCGACCGGATACCGGGTCACCGCCACGCGTCCGCCGCTACCTCGGCGTCCCTGAGGTCTCGAAGGCACCCTCGTCGAGCATTTCGATGAACCGCCGCCGTTCGCCGGTGGCCACGGATTCCGCCGGCGCTCCGTTGACCGTCGCCTGTTTCGGCGCGCTGCCCCGTGCGTCCGCGGCCGGAGGGGGCAGCGCGTCGTCCACGTCGGTCACCGTGCGCCAGGGGCCGGCCGGAGCGCCTCCGGCAGGGGCGCCGCGTGGAGGACGGCGAGGCCCGAGACCGCGCGGGTGAGGGAGACGTACAGGCGGCGCAGGCCGGTGCGCTCGTCGGGCTCGCCGTCGACGACGGCGGCGGGCTCGTCCAGGACCACGTAGTCGTACTCCAGGCCCTTGGCCAGCGAGGCCGGGACCAGCGTGAGGCGGACCTCCGTGGTGGTCTCCTCGCCGGGGGAGAGGTAGGGCAGCCCCGCCGCCGCGAGTGCCCCGGCCAGTTCGGGCAGGCGCGCGTCGGCGGCGATCAGGCCGATCGAGCCCTCGCGGTCCAGCGCCTGCCGGCAGGCGTCGAGCACGGCCGCGGTCAGTTCCGCCGCCGGGACCCCGGTCACCGAGAAGGCGCCCGGGTTCTCCCGGACGGAGGTCGCCTCCTTGAGCCCGGGGGCGATCTCCGGCAGCAGCCGGGACGCGTAGGCGATGACCTCCAGCGGGACGCGGAAGCCCTGGGTCAGCTCCTCGATCCGCGAACCGGGCTTGCCGAGGTGCGTGAGCGCCTCCTCCCACGTCCCGGTCGCCCACGGGGTGGTGCCCTGGGCGAGGTCGCCCAGCACGGTCGCGGAGCCGGTGGAGCAGCGGCGGCCCACCGCCCGGTACTGCATGGGGGAGAGGTCCTGGGCCTCGTCCAGCACCACGTGGCCGAGCGAGGCCGTGCGGTGGACCAGGTCGTTGGCCTCGTCGACCAGCACCGCGTCGGCGGCCGACCACTTCGCGGAGGCCACCGAGCGGGCGGGCTTCTCCCAGAGGATCTCCTTCTGCTCCTCCGCGGTCAGCAAGCCCTCCGCGCACGCGGCCAGGAACTCCGGGTCGGACAGCAGCCGCAGCACCGTCTTCGCCGGGTCCACCGGCGGCCACAGCTCCTTGACGGCCGCCTTGACGGCCGCGTTGCGCGCCACCGCGTCCTGCACCCGGTCGTCGGGGGCCTCGCCGGCCGCCTCCATGAGGACCAGCACGGCGTGTGCGATCCGCTGCGGCAGCGCCTCGCGGGCGGCGCCGTAGCGGATGTCGCGCTCCTGGAGCTCGCGGACCAGCTCCTCCAGTTCGTGGGCCGGGATGCGCCAGCGGCGCGAGCCGCGCACCACGACCACCGGCTCGGTGGGCATCGTGATGCCCGAGCGGACCGCGCGCCGCAGCACCTCGGCCATGCGCGCGTCGCCCTTGACGCCGGCGGCGGCCGCCGAGTCGGTGCCCCTGACCGGGACGTGGGCGACCAGGTCGTCGACCGTGGCCTGCTTGACGCTCAGCTCGCCCAGGGCGGGCAGCACCTGCTCGATGTAGTGCAGGAAGGACGCGTTGGGGCCGATGACCAGGGTGCCCGCGCGGGCCAGCCGTTCGCGGTGCGCGTAGAGCAGGTACGCCACCCGGTGCAGGCCGACGGCGGTCTTCCCGGTGCCGGGCGCCCCCTGCACGCAGACCGTGCCGCCGACCCCGGCACGGACGATCTCGTCCTGCTCGGGCTGGATGGTGGCGACGATGTCCCGCATCGGGCCGACGCGCGGCCGTTCGATCTCCTGCTGGAGCAGCTTGCTGGAGGTCTGCGCCTCGGCCGGGTCGGTGAGGTGCTCGTCCTCGTACGCGGTCAGTTCCCCGCCGGTGTAGCCGAAGCGGCGGCGCAGCGCGACGTCCTGCGGGTCGGTGCGGGAGGCCCGGTAGAAGGGCTGGGAGACCGGCGCGCGCCAGTCGATGACCATGGGGTCGCCGTCCGCGTCGTGGACGTGGCGGCGGCCGATGTAGAAGCGGTGCCCGACCTCCTCCCCGCCGAAGGCCTCGCCCTCCTCGTAGTCGAGGCGGCCGAAGAAGAGCGGGGTGTGCGCGAGATCGGCGAGCGCCTTGATGCGGGCGTCGATCTCGGACTGCAGCACTTCCGCGTTCACCCAGTTGGCGGTCACGTCCCGGATGTCGAGGGCCTCGACGTCGGCGCGCATCGCGCGCAGGGCGGAACGGGACTCGGCGAGGTGGGAGCGTTCGCGGTCGAGCGGATTGTCGGCGGTGAGGGACTGTTCCCCTGGCACGGGTTGCCTCCGGCGGCACGTAGGGCATGGCTCAGCCGGCCCCTGACCGGCGCGCACGGGGGCGCGGGGCGGGGCGCTGTCCTGATACGGATCACGACTCGGGCCGACCGGTTTCCGTCCGGCCGGTGGCACCGTCCCCCTCGGGGGCGGGCGGCAAGACGCAGGATCTTACGCTTCGCCGACGGGCGGCGCTAACCGTTATTCCACCCGCCCGTGGTCCGGACCTCTGCCCAAAGCGTCACGGATGCGTACATTGGGGGCATGGCACGACCAGTGGTCTCCCGCGTCCGCGGCAGCACCGCCATCGCCGAGGACGGCGCGCACCGGCATCCGGTCCACCCCGTGGGGGACGCCCTGCGCGCCTTCCGGGTCTTCGTCGCCACGGCCTTCCGCGTGGTGGTGCTGGGCCAGGACGGCGCCGCCGCGCGCGACTGACGCGGCGGCCCCGCGGCCGCTACAGCAGCTCGTCCGCGTCGACGATGCGGTACGCGTACCCCTGCTCTGCCAGGAAGCGCTGCCGGTGCGCGGCGAAGTCCTGGTCGATGGTGTCGCGGGCGACCACGGAGTAGAAGCGGGCCTCGTGGCCGTCGGCCTTCGGCCGCAGCACCCGGCCGAGGCGCTGCGCCTCCTCCTGGCGGGAGCCGAAGGTGCCCGACACCTGGATGGCGACCGTCGCCTCCGGCAGGTCGATCGAGAAGTTGGCCACCTTCGAGACCACGAGCACCGAGATCTCGCCCCGCCGGAACGCGTCGAAGAGCTTCTCGCGCTGTGCGTTCGTCGTCTCGCCCTTGATCACCGGCGCGGCCAGGTGCTCGCCCAGCTCGTCGAGCTGGTCGATGTACTGGCCGATCACCAGGGTCTGCTGCCCGCGGTGCTTGGCCACCAGCGCCTCGGTGACCTTGCGCTTGGTCTCCGTCGTCGCGCAGTAGCGGTACTTCTCCTCCGGCTCGGCGGTCGCGTACGCCAGCCGCTCGGAGTCGCTCAGGTTGACCCGCACCTCCACGCAGTCGGCGGGCGCGATGTAGCCCTGCGCCTCGATCTCCTTCCAGGGGGCGTCGAAACGCTTGGGGCCGATCAGCGAGAAGACGTCCGACTCGCGGCCGTCCTCGCGCACCAGCGTCGCCGTCAGGCCGAGCCGGCGGCGGGCCTGCAGATCCGCGGTGAACTTGAAGACCGGCGCCGGCAGCAGGTGCACCTCGTCGTAGACGATCAGGCCCCAGTCGCGGGAGTCGAAGAGCTCCAGGTGCGGGTAGACGCCCTTCCGCTTGGTCGTCAGCACCTGGTAGGTGGCGATGGTGACCGGGCGGATCTCCTTGCGGGTGCCGCTGTACTCGCCGATCTCGTCCTCGGTCAGCGAGGTCCGCTTCACCAGCTCGTGCTTCCACTGCCGGGCCGAGACCGTGTTCGTCACGAGGATCAGCGTCGTCGCCTTCGCCTGCGCCATCGCGCCCGCGCCCACCAGCGTCTTGCCGGCGCCGCAGGGCAGCACGACCACGCCGGAGCCGCCGTGCCAGAAGCCGTCCACCGCCTGCTCCTGGTAGGGGCGCAGCTTCCAGCCGTCCTGGTCCAGCTCGATCGGGTGCGCCTCGCCGTCCACGTACCCGGCGAGGTCCTCGGCCGGCCAGCCCAGCTTCAGCAGCACCTGCTTGATCTGGCCGCGCTCGGAGGGGTGGACGACCACCGTGTCGGGGTCGAGCCGGGCGCCCACCAGCGGCGCGACCTTCTTCGAGCGGAGGATCTCCTCCAGCACCGGACGGTCCGTGGTGGTCAGCACCAGGCCGTGCGCCGGGTGCTTGCTCAGCGTCAGCCGGCCGTAGCGGGCCATCGTCTCGGCCACGTCCACCAGCAGCGCGTGCGGCACCGGGTAGCGGGAGTACTGCACGAGCGCGTCCACGACCTGCTCCGCGTCGTGCCCGGCGGCGCGGGCGTTCCACAGCCCCAGCGGCGTGATCCGGTAGGTGTGGATGTGCTCGGGCGCCCGCTCCAGTTCCGCGAAGGGGGCGATGGCACGCCGGCACTCGTCGGCGAGCTCGTGGTCGACCTCCAGGAGCAGGGTCTTGTCGCTCTGGACGATCAGGCAGGACACGCAAACCTCCGCGAATGGGCGGGCCGGGACCGGGAGAGGGGCCGGGCTGAACTATCCATGGTCCCCCATCCCGCTGTGGAAACGCCCCGGTCCCCGCGATCGATACCGCGGGCCCGCCCGCCGGGCGCCCCGGTGGCCGGTCAGGCCAGGTCGTCGGCGAGCTCGGCGACACCCGTTATCCGGTGCAGCGCGAAGGTGCGGACCTCGTCCGCGGTGTGGTCGTACGCGGTGACGAAGCCGCCCTCCACCCGCATCGGGCCGATCACGCGCTGGCTCGCCGCGCCCTCCGCGTTGACGTAGCCGATCCACACCGACTCGCCGGTCAGCACCGCCGCCTGCATCGTCGCCAGCGTCTCGGCCGCCGCCGTACGCGGCAGCCGGCCGTCGGCGCCCGCGCCCGGGCGGTCCGCGGACTCCCGGCGCACCGCGGTCGAGGCGCGGTCACCCGCCCGGATCGCCTTCACGGCCGCCCCGAGCAGGGTGCCGTCAGGGGTCGGTGGACCGTCCACCACGGGCACCGGCGCGCTGCGCGGCGGCGTTCGCCGGGCGTCCGCGCGGGTGATCAGCACATCGCCCTCGGCGGACTCGGCGGCCGGTGCGTGGCCCAGCGCGCGCAGCCGCTCCAGCAGCGTCGCCGGGTCGCTCTGCGCCGCCAGCACCGTCGGCGCCAGCCTGCGCAGCCCGAGGCCGGCCGCCCGGCGGTCGACCAGCAGCTCGCTCAGCAGGGCGTCGTCGTCGCAGCGCACGTACGCCGAGGCCGCGCCCACGCGCAGCCGGCCGTGCCGGCGGGCGACGTCGTCCACGAGGTAGCTCAGTGGTTGCGGCACGGGGGTGCGCGAGTGCGTGGCCAGGAAGGCGTGCAGGTCGGCGGCGGTGCGCCCGGCGTCCAGCGCCCGGCGTACCGACCCCTGGGTGAAGCGGAAGACCGTCGCGCCGCCCTTGGACTCCACGTCCGCCAGCACGTGCAGCGTCTCGGCCAGGTGCGGCTGCAGCGGGCCCGGCGCGACCGCGGTCAGATCCGCCTGGAGCAGCACATGGTCCAGCGGCTCCGGCAGCAGCGGCCCGAGCAGCGCCGCTGCGACGTCCCCGGAACGCCGCAGCAGCGCACGGCCGTGCGCCGACAGCGCGCCGCGGCCGGTGATCCCCAGCAGCTCCGCCTCCGACACCGTCCAGCGCACCAGGTCGGCGCGGAGCGGGTCCATCGCGGCACCGCCCCGCAGCGGGCGCTCCCAGCGCAGCCGGGCCAGCAGCGCGTCCTGGTCCGCCGACGCGCCCTCGGGGAGCGCGGCCAGCAGCTCCAGCGTCCGCCGGCGCACCTCGGGGGCGAGCGAACGGTCCAGGTCGGGGCCGAGCGCGGCCAGCGCACGGCCCTTCGCGTCCCGCGTGCCGACGACACCGGGCACACGGGTGGCGGCCAGCCACGCCGTGACCAGGGCCGCCCACCGGTCCTCGGCGGGCATGGCCAGCCACACGTCGGCCGCGGGGGTCGGCGCGTACGCCTCGTCCACCTCCCCGTCGGAGGCGACCAGGCCCGCGGCGTAGGCCAGCTCCAGCCAGAACGCGGCCGGCGGCTCCGCCACGTCCAGCGCCGTGGCCACCCGCTTCAGGTCCCGCACGCTCAGCCCGCCGGCGCGCAGCATCGGCGGGCCGCCGGTCTCCCACTGCTTCAGCAGTTCCTCGACCGTGCGGACCGCCGTGAAGGCCTGGCCCGCGGCGGTGTTGTCCACAGCCTGTGGATCGTGTTCCTTCGGCGCCACGTCCGGTGCGACCGGCTCGGGAACCTGGTGCGCCCTGCCGTCGCGCAGGTGCAGGGCCACCTCGCGGGGGAGCACGACGTTGCGCGCCCCGGCCGGCAGCAGCAGCCCCCGCTCCAGCAGCCAGGCCACCGGGGGCGGCGGCACCGACACGTCGGCCACCTCCCCGTACGGCGGACCCCACGTCAGCCGGCGCAGCACCGCCACGGCCTCGGGGGGCGCCCCGTCGAGCAGCGCCGCCATCCGCGAGCGGTCCGCGAAGAGCGCCGTCAGCGCCCCCACCGCGCTCACCGGGTCGTGCGTCGGCGGCAGCCCTGCCGTGGTGAGGACCTGCTGCAACCGCGTCGGCGACATGCCGGACGTCGCCTCCGCCACCGACGGCCCGAGACCGGTCGGTGACGGGCTCCCCGCGGCCGGGGCCAGGATGTCGCGCGCGGTGCGCACCAGGCGCAGCCGCTCGTCCCCGCCCCACAGCAGTGCCTGCGCCCGCAGCCTCTCCACGGCGCCGGGCAGCGCCTCCGCCGCCTCCGGGCCCATCAGCGCGGCGAGCGCGTCGTAGGGGGCGCCGTCCGCCGCGACGGCCAGTGCCTCGGCGGTCTGCAGCGTGAACCGGTCCAGGCGTTCGAGGGCGCGGACGACGGAGGCACGCGTGCCGGCGCGGGTCGCCAGCTGTGAGAGGTCGTTCGGGACCGGGTTCAGCAGGTCCGGGCGCGCCCGGAGCAGTGCGGTCAACGCGTCGTCGCCGCGGGCGCGCAGGTCCTCCGCGAGCGTGCGCGGCGCCGCCGCAGGGCCGTCAGTGCTCATCTCCCCCACACTAGCCCTGCCCGCCCCCGAGCCACGTGGGCGTCGTCCCCGGTTTTCCCCAAGCCTCACCGGCTGCGCCGAGGCTTCCCGGTGCGCGCTCGGCACGCGACCGTGCGGGTGGGTGGTGGCCGCATTGGAGGGCGGCGGCCCCATGAGCCGGTCGCCACCGCAACGGCGACGCCTCCGGCCTCCGGTGGGCGGCCGGTGCGCACTGTGCCCATGGCCGGCCCGGAGGGTGACGGCGTCGACGGGTGAGTAGGGGTGCGCGGGGTGTGGGCCGCTCTCGTCTCCCGCGGGCGGTCGGCGCGTAACGGTGCCCATGGCCGGCCCGAGGGTGGTGGCGTCAGTGGGGGTGGGGGTGGGCGTGACGGGCTGTGGGCGGTAGAGGCATTGCGGCCTCGTGCCTCGTGCCGCGGGCCGGCGCGGCCTGCGGCTTCCGGTGGGCGGTCGGCACCCGACCGTGCCGGTGCGCCGGGCGGCGGAGCCCTGGTGGCGAGGCTTACGTGGTGGCAGAGCCACCCCCGCTCCCGGTTTCCGGCGTGCGGTCGGCGCGGCCTGCGGCTTCCGTTGGGGGTACGTGGTGGCGGCCTGCTGCCTGGCCGCCTCGGGCTTCCGGTGGGCGGCCGGGACGCGACCGTGCCGGTGGGTGGGGTGCGGGCTTGGGCGGTGACCTGTCGCGGTGTACCTCCGTGCAACGGCGTCCGGGGCGGGGGCGGGACGCATCCGTGCCCGGGGTCGGGCCGGGGGGCGGTAGCGTCGGGGCATGGGTGCGGAGGAGAGCGACCGGCTGGTTCTGGACTACCTCAGCAAGGTGGGGGACTTGGCGCAGACGGCCCTGCCGGCGGACCGCCGGCGGGACCTCGTGGCACAGCTGCGCAAGGACATCGACCGGGAGCGGCACGGCAGCGACAACCCCGCCGTGGTGCGGCGGATCCTGGGCCGCATGGGCGCGCCCGACACCGTGGTGCAGGAGGCCGCCGCGGTGCCCGCGCCCCGCACCCCGCAGGAGCCCGCACCGGCGGAGCCGGAGTGGTGGCGGCTGCCCGAACAGCGCACGCAGCCCACGCGGTCCCCGTCGCGGAGGCCCGTGCCCGGGGACGAAGTGGCCGGGCTGCCCGGCATGACCGGCGGCCTGATCATCCCCGTCGATCCCGAGGAGGAGGAACCGGAGGCCGTCCCGGCCGACGGGAAGGAGGAACCGGGGTCCGCGCCGGAACCGGAGGCCGCAGCCGCCGCCCCGGCCAAGGCCCGGGCGCGGCTTCGGTGGCGGGCCGGGGTCCTGGAGACCGCCGCCGCGCTGCTGCTGCTGGCCGGGGCCGTCCTGGGCTCCTGGATCGCGCTCCTCGCCGGCTGGGCCGTGGCGTACGGCTCACGCCGCCTGTCGCGCCGCGCGTCCCGCTTCGCCGCGCTGGGCCTGCCCGGGCTGACGGCGGCGGCCGCGCTCACCTGGATATGGGGCCGCTTCGCCGGACGGTGGGGCGAGCCGATCCCCGAGGGGGGCCTGGACTCCGCGATCGCCGACGCGCTGCCCACGGTCGTGCGGATCGCGGCGGTCGCCTCCGCCGCCTTCCTGCTCTGGCGGGGGAGCAGGGCCCGCCGGCCGCCTCGTTAGAGTGGCTGCCATGCCCGCTTCCCTGCCGCCGTCCCCGATAACGGTCGGTTTCGACCTCGACATGACCCTGATCGACTCACGGCCCGGCATCAGGGCCACGTACGAGCGCCTCACCGAGGAGACCGGCGTCCACATCGACGCCGCGCTCGCGGTCACCCGTCTCGGGCCGCCGCTCGACTGGGAGCTGGCGCACTGGTTCCCCGCGGCGGACATCCCCGCGGCCGCCGACCGCTACCGGGCGCTGTACCCCGAGTACGCCGTCGCCCCGACCCCGGCCATGCCCGGGGCGCGCGAGGCCGTCGCCGCCGTCCACGCCGTGGGCGGCCGGGCCGTCGTGGTCACGGCCAAGCACGAGCCGAACGCCAAGCTGCACCTCGCGCACCTGGGCATCGAGGTCGACGAGGTGCGCGGCTGGCTGTGGGCCGAGGCGAAGGCGGAGGCCCTGACCGAGTACGGGGCGGCGGTCTACGTCGGCGACCACGTGGGGGACGTCGTCGGGGCCCGTACGGCCGGCGCGCTGTCCGTGGCGGTGGCCACGGGTCCCGTCACCGCGGACGAACTGCGCGCCGCGGGCGCCGACGTCGTGCTCGCCGACCTGACGGAGTTCCCCGCCTGGTTCGCCTCCTACGCCCCGGATCCGGACGCCGTCGCCTGACGGCTCTGCGCCCGCGCGGAGCGCAGCAGCCCGGCCAGGGCCAGCCCGAAGCCGACGCCCATGAGCATCGACACCAGGTAGGCGGCGGTCGGCAGCGGGTCGGACCCCAGGAAGAGCGGGGCCACGGTGGCGAGAGTGCCGAGTGCGCCGACGACGAAGACGGCGGCGCCGGCGCGCACGAGGAGATCGCCCGGTTTCCGGGTTTCGTTGGTCACCGGACCAGGGTAGATCGCCCGGGGAAGTCGCAGCGCACCGGCCGGATGCGGGCCGGAGCCGTAGGACCACGAAGTCTTGTCACACGCCCCCGGGCCATTAGCCTTATGGGCAGCGGGTCTGCCAAGGACCCGCTGTCTTGCTATCCAAGAGCTTTTTTCTGTCTACAGCGAGGACGAGGTCGGACGTGCCTACCGGCAAGGTCAAGTGGTTCAACAGCGAGAAGGGCTTCGGCTTCCTCTCCCGCGACGACGGCGGCGACGTCTTCGTCCACTCCTCCGTCCTGCCGGACGGCGTGGCCACGCTGAAGCCGGGGCAGCGAGTCGAGTTCGGGGTGGTCGCCGGGCAACGCGGCGACCAGGCCCTCTCGGTGACCCTGCTGGATCCGGCGCCGTCCGTGGCGGCCGCGCAGCGGCGCAAGCCCGACGAACTGCTGCCCATCGTGCAGGACCTCACCACGCTGCTGGAGGACGTCGCCCGCTCGCTGCAGCGCGGCCGTTACCCGGACAAGGCCCACGGCCACAAGATCGCCTCCGTCCTGCGTGTCGTCGCGGACCAGCTGGACGTCTGACCCCGTCCGGGCCCGGGCTCACCACTCGAGCGCGTGCGGGCCGAGGGGCGGCACCAGCCCCTCGGCCGCGGCCCGGGTGAGCAGCCCGCGGACCGCCGCGTAGCCCTCCTCGCCCAGCGCCGACGTGAACTCGTTGACGTACAGCCCGATGTGCTGGTCCGCCACCTTCGGGTCCATCTCCTGCGCGTGCTCCATGACGTAGCCGCGCGAGGCCTCGGGCTCGTCCCAGGCCATGAGGACGGAGGTGCGGGCCGCGTCCGCCAGTTCCCGCAGCCGCTCCTCGCCCAGGGAACGCTTGGCGATGATCGCGCCGAGCGGGATGGGCAGGGTGGTCGTCCGCTCCCAGTGCTCGCCCATGTCCGCGAGTTTGTGCAGTCCGTAGTCCTGGTAGGTGAAGCGCGCCTCGTGGATCACGAGGCCGGCGTCGACCCGGCCGTCCCGCACCGCGGGCATGATCTCGTGGAACGGCAGGACGACGATCTCGCCGACGCCGCCCGGCACTTCGGCGGCCGCCCACAGCCGGAAGAGCAGGTACGCCGTCGAGCGCTCGCTCGGCACCGCCACCGTGCGCCCGCTCAGGTCGGCGCCCGTGCCCGTGCCCTCGTCCCTGGTCAGCACGAGCGGGCCGCAGCCGCGGCCCAGCGCGCCGCCGCAGGGCAGCAGCGCGTACTCGTCGAGCACGTAGGGCAGCACCGCGTAGGAGACCTTCAGGACGTCGAACTCGCCGCGCTCGGCCATGCCGTTGGTGATGTCGATGTCCGCGAACGTCACGTCGATCGGCGGCGCGCCCGGGACCCGGCCGTGCGCCCAGGCATGGAAGACGAAGGTGTCGTTGGGACACGGGGAGTAGGCGATCCGCAGCGCGCGCTCTTGGCTCATGTCCGATCTCCAACGTCGAGTACGGCCGGTTGCTTCCCGAGCAGGGCGAAGGCGTCGGCGAGCGCGTCGAGCGCCTCCCCGATCCGCCAGGCCGCGCGGTCGCGCGGCCCCACGGGATTGGACACCGTACGGAGTTCCAGGACGGGCAGCCCGTGCGCCGCGGCCGCCTCCGCGACGCCGAAGCCCTCCATGGCCTCGGCCAGGACACCCGGGTGACGGCGCGTCAGCTCGGTGGCGCGGGCCGCCGTGCCCGTGACCGTCGACACCGTCAGGACCGGCCCGTACGCCGCGCCGAGCACCTCGGCGACCCGGCGTGACAGCGGCCCGGGCGGACGGTGCTCGGAGGTGCCGAAACCCAGCTCGGCGACCGGGAGGAAGCCCTCCGGGCCCTCCGCGCCCAGGTCGGCGGCGACGACCGCGTCGGCGACGACCGCCGAGCCCACCGGTGCGCCGGGCTGGAAACCGCCGGCGATCCCGGCCGAGACGACCAGCGTGTACTCGGCCGCGGTCAGCGCCGCCGCCGTGCCGGCCGCGGCGGCCGCCGGCCCGACGCCCGCGGCCAGCACGTCCGCCAGCGCGGTGCGCAGCAGGAGGCGGCCACCCGGAACGGGCCGTTCGGCGGCCGCGCCGCCGAGACCGCGGACGACCGCGTCGCGCTCCGCCGGGACGGCGGTGACGACGAGCAGACGGGGCGTCATGTCCTCGACCGGCGGACCCGGCTGGCGGTTCAGTCCGCCGTCTTCAGCTTGAACTGCCAGACGCCGAGGTAGTCCTGGGCGCTGCCGGTCTCGATGATGTTGAGGGTGACCTCGCTGGCCGAGGCACCCGACTGCGCGTCGGCGAGCAGCGTCTCCGCGTCGAAGGAGCGGTAGGTGGTGTCCTTCAGCAGCCCCGACTTGCCGGAGGTGCCGGCGGCCACGACCCAGCCCTTCTCGGCGATCGCGGGGTCGACGCCGATGCGCACCTTGTCACCGGGCCGGACCGTGATGGTCTTCTCGGGCTTGCCCTGCAGGCAGGCCAGGAAGGCCTGCTCCGTCAGCTTCTTCCCGTCGAGGTAGCACTTGCTGGTGGCCTCGGTGGTCACGGTCCTGTCGCCGACGGTGACGGTCGCCAGGGGGGTCGGCTTCTCGCAGGCGGAGAGGGCGATCAGCCCGAGGGACACGGCACCGAGGGCGGCGGCACGGCGGCGATTGCTCATGAAGGTGAGGCTACCGGGCGGTCGCGCTCCCGCTACGCGGGGGGCCCGCTCGTGTCCCCGGCCTCCCGTGGGCCTCCCGTGCTCACACCGTGCGCGGACGCGTCGCCCTCCCCCGGGCGCCGGTCGCCAGACCGCGGACCGAGAACACGACGCCGAGCGCCACAAAGGCCGCCCCCACCGCCATCCCGAGCGTGCCGTGGAGGGGCAGCACGATGCCGATGGCGCCGCCGATGACCCACGCCAGCTGGAGTGCGGTCTCCGAGCGGGCGAACGCCGAGGTGCGCACCTCCTCCGGCACGTCACGCTGGATCAGGGCGTCCAGCGAGAGCTTGCCCAGCGCCTGCGCGATGCCCGCCGCCGCCGCGACGACGGCGATGGTCAGCACCCCGTACCAGGCCGCCGCCAGACACGTCGCCGCCAGGGCGGCGGCCAGCGCGCTGATGATGATCCGCTCCGGTCCGCGGGCGCGCAGCCAGGAGCCGAGCGCGGTGCCGAAGGCGTTGCCGGAGCCCGCCGCCACCGCGACCAGGCCCAGCGACACGGGCCCCGACAGGCCGCCCAGCGGATGCTCGCGCAGCAGGAACGCGAGGAAGAGCGTCAGGAACCCCGACAGCGCCCGCAGCGCGGCGTTGGCCTGCAGGGCGTGCAGCACCGGGCCGCCGACGCTCCGCAGCCCCGGCCGCTTCTCCCGCCACTGCCGGCCCAGGCGGTGCGGCTCGACGTCCTCGCCCGCGCTCAGCTCGGCGCGCGCCTCGCCCTTGGCGGAGTCCACCTTGTGCGGGAGGGAGAAGGACAGCAGCGTCCCGCAGACGAACACGACGAACGCCCCGTACAGCGGCACGCCCGGCCCGATCAGATGCAGCAGCCCGCCGATCGGCGCCGCCAGCGCCGTGGCCAGCAGGCCGGTCAGACTCACCCGGGAGTTCGCCTTCACCAGCGTCGTGCGCACCGGCAGCAGCCGTGGCACCACCGCGCTGCGCACCACCCCGTACGCCTTCGACGCCACGAGCACGCCCAAGGCGGCCGGATACAGCTCCAGTCCGGCGGTCGCCACCACCCCGGCCATCGTCCAGGCCAGGATCGCCCGGGCCAGCATCGACATCGCCATCGCGGCGCGCCGCCCGTGCGGGATCCGGTCCAGCAGCGGACCGACCACGGGGGCCAGCAGCGCGAACGGGGCCATCGTGACCAGCAGGTAGAGTGCCACCCGGCCGCGCGCCTCGCCGGTCGGCACGGAGAAGAAGATCGTGCTGGCGAGCGCCACGGTGATCAGCATGTCGCCGGCCGAGTTCACGGCGTGCAGCTCGATCAGCTTCGCCAGGCCCGACTCGCCCGCCCCGCCCGAATGCGTGTGCCGCCTGAAGCGGCGCACCACGGCGGACGACGTACGCTGCGTGGCGCGCGCGACGGCGTTCCCCGCCCTGCGAACCCGTCCGGGGCCGGACGTCACTGTGCGTGCCACGCTCGCCAGTCTGCCCTACCGGGCGGCTTTCCGAACGGGGCGCGCACCGATAGCGTGCGATCGCGCAGAATGGAGTCATCAGGTGCGCCCGTGGACGTACGGGCAGGCAGCGTTTGAAGCGGTCCTCCGGTCCGCTCCGCCACCGCCCCGCCCGACCCTCGGCGGCGCACGCGTAAGACGGCGTAGGAGAGAATCGATTCTTGTGAGTGCTGCGATGCGAAGCCGTACCCCAGACCGCCTGTGCGTCGAGGCGGTCGACCTCGCCCTCGAAGCCGCCGTCGAGGCCTTCGGCGAGAAAGCGGTGGGCGAGCACCTCGGTGCGGTCGCCGAGGGCGACCGTGTCGTGACGCACCTGTTCGACTGCCGCGAGGCCGCCTACCGCGGCTGGCGGTGGGCGGTCACGCTCACCCGGGCCTCCCGCGCCAAGTCGATCACCCTGGACGAGACGGTGCTCGTGCCCGGGCCCGAGGCCGTCCTCGCGCCCGAATGGGTGCCGTGGAGCGAGCGCCTGCGCCCCGGCGACCTCGGCCCCGGCGACCTGCTGCCCACCGAGGCGGAGGACCTGCGCCTGGAGGCCGGCTTCTCCGGGGAGGACGTGCCGCCGCCGAACTCGCCGGTCTCCGACGAGATGGCCGAACTCGTCGAGGCCGAGGACGCCGACGTCTCCGGCGGACCGCCCGCGGCCCTGCCGCTGGCGCCCACGGTCGGCACGATCGGCGCCGTCGCGGAGGAGATCGGCATGGCCCGGCCGCGCGTGCTGTCCCGCTACGGGCTGCACGTCGCCGCGGACCGCTGGGAGGACGAGTACGGCCCCAAGGCCCCCATGGCCCAGGCCGCGCCCGCCCAGTGCGTCTCCTGCGGCTTCCTCGTCCCCATCGCGGGCTCCCTGCGGCAGGCCTTCGGCGTCTGCGCCAACGAGTTCTCCCCGGCCGACGGGCGCGTCGTCTCCCTCGCCTACGGGTGCGGGGCGCACTCCGAGGCCGCGGTCATGCCGAAGACCCCGCGCCCGGCCCCGCCCGTCCTCGACGAGACCGCGGTCGAGCCGCTCCCCCTCCACCCCGACCGCCACGGCTCCGTCGAGGACACCACCCCGGCCGAGGAACTCGGCCACAGCTGACGGCTCCGCCGGTCCCCGGGGCACCTCGCGGGGTGCCCCGGCCGTTGCCTGGTGGTGTGCCGGTTCGCGTGGTGGTCAGGGCGTGTGCCTCGTCCGCGCGGGGCGGGTCGTCGGGGCGTGCGCTGGTGGCGAGCGGCGCCGGGGGTGTGCGCCTCGCTGTTGTGTGCGGGCTGTCGCCCCGGGTCCCGGTGGTGGGCGCGGTGCGTGCCCGCGGTGAGCGGTGTGCTTGCGCCGGCGCGACGACGCCCACCACGCAGGTACGTCCCGGCACAGGCCGTGGCTGCCTGGGCGGCACCAGGAAACGACGGCAGGGCCCCACCGCGCTCACGCACGAGTGCACGCGGGCGCGCACGCCCCGGGAAGCGGCGGCCCGACGACGTATCCGGCCGAACGGCACGATGCCGTCGTCGGGCGAGGTGAGCTGTGCGTACGCCAGTTGCGGGACGAGGTGGCCAGCAGGTTGATGCGGTTCGTGCCGCGTGCGGGGCGCGCCGGCAGGGCGTGGAGCCGGGTGGCGGTCAGCACGGCCGCCCGGGGTGGCCGACGTCCCGTACGAACCGGATGACCGGCCCCGCCGGGGGTCCCGGCGGGGCCCGGGGCCGGGGTGTGCGGGACGACCGGGTGCGGGCGCACGCGGTAGCGTCACCCGCACAGGGCATGCGAGAGCGCTTGAGGGAGAAGACGACGTGAGCGGGACCGCGATGGACCGGGGCGCAGATCCGTTCGGGACCGCACGGCTGCGGCGGGCCGTGCTGGACGCGTGGGCCGCGTCGCCCGCCCGGTTCCGGGAGGACGCCAACGCCGAGGAGGACCTCGCACTCGGCGGCTACCGCGACCGCCTCGTCGTCGAACTGGCCCAGAACGCCGCCGACGCGGCGACGCGTGCGGGAGTGACCGGCCGGCTGCGGCTGACCCTGCGCGAGGGGGTGCTCGCGGCCGCGAACACCGGCGCCCACCTGGACGCCGTGGGCGTGGAGTCCCTGTCGACGCTGCGTGCCAGCGCCAAGCGCGAGGCGGGCGACCTGGCCGTCGGCCGCTTCGGCGTCGGCTTCTCCGCCGTGCTGTCCGTCAGCGACGAGCCCGCGATCCTCAGCCGCAGCGGCGGCGTCCGCTGGTCGCTGGCCGAGGCCCGGGACCTGGCGCGGGAGACCGGTGGACGTTCCCCGGGGCTCACCGACGAACTGCGCCGCCGGGACGGCCACGTACCGCTGCTGCGGCTGCCGCTGCCCGCGGAGGGCACCGCCCCGGACGGCTACGACACCTGCGTCGTGCTGCCGCTGCGCGACGGGGCCGCCGCGGACCTCGCGGCGCACCTGCTCGCGGGGATCGACGACGCGCTGCTGCTGTCCCTGCCCGGCCTGGCCGAGGTGGTCGTCGAGACGCCGGAGGGCGTACGGACGCTGACCCGGCGCCAGGAGGACGGGCTGACCGTCGTCGTGGACAGCGTCAACGGCACCACCCGCTGGCGCACCGCGAGCGAGGCCGGCGCGCTGGAGGCGGCGCTGCTGGCCGACCGCCCGGTGGAGGAGCGGCTGCGGCCGGTGTGGTCGGTGACCTGGGCCGTCCCGGTGGGCGGGGACGGTGCGCCCGAGCGGCCGCGGACAGCGCCCTTCGTGCACGCCCCGACCCCGACGGACGAGCCGCTGGGACTGCCCGCGCTGCTCATCGCCTCGCTGCCGCTGGACCCGAGCCGGCGCCACGCCGCGCCCGGCGCCCTCACCGACTTCCTGGTCGCGCGGGCGGCGGAGCTGTACGTACGGCTGCTGGCGGACTGGCGGCCGGTCGCCGCGGGCATCGTGGACCTGGTGCCCGGCCCGCTCGGCAAGGGCGAGCTGGACGCGGAACTGCGCCGCCACGTGCTGGAGCGGCTGCCGCGCACCGCCTTCCTGCCGCGCGCCGCCGACGTCACCGGCGGCGACGACGAGGACGAACTCCCGCCCGCGCTGCGCCCCGTGGAGGCCGAGGTCGTCGAGGGCACCGGCGCGGAGACGGTCGGTGTGCTCGCGGAGGTCTTCCCGACGCTGCTGCCCGCCGGCCTGGAACGCCGCCCCGAACTGCGCGTCCTCGGGGTGGCCCGGCTGCCGCTGGGCGACGCGATCGACCGGCTCGCCGGGGTGGAGCGGCCCGCGGCCTGGTGGCACCGCCTGTACGACTCCCTGGCCGGCACCGACCCCGACCGGCTGAGCGGGCTGCCCGTACCGCTGGCCGACCGTCGCACGGTCATCGGACCGCGCCAGGTGCTGCTGCCGCTGCCCGAGATGGACAGCGTCTACGCCGAAGGGGCCGCCCCGGTCAGCACCGGGCTGCCGGCCGCCTCGGAACTGGCCCGGCTGGGCCTGAAGGTGGCCGACCCGGAGGCAGCGCACCCGCTGCTGGAGAAGCTCGGCGCCACCCCGGCGACCCCGCGCGCCGTCCTCACCACCCCGCAGGTGCGCGCGGCGGTGGCCGCGTCCCTGGACGCCGACGACGCCTGGGACGAGGACGCGCCCGCGCTGGACGCGGAGGAACTGGCCGAGGTCGTCCTCGGCCTGGTCCGCGCCGCGAACCTCGCCCCCGGCGACGAGCCCTGGCTGGCCGCGCTCGCCCTCACCGACGACGAGGGCGAGCTCGCGCCGGCCGGTGAACTGGTGCTGCCGGGCAGCGCCTTCGAGCAGGTCGTCCGGGAGGGCGAACTCGGCTCCGTCGACGCGGACCTGGCCGCCCGCTGGGGCGAGCAGCCGCTGACCGCGGTCGGCGTCCTCGCCACCTTCGCGCTGGTCAGGGCCACCGACGTGGTGCTCGACCCGGACGAACTGGAGCCCCGCGAGGGCGACTGGGCCGAGCCGGACGACGCGGGGCTGCTCGACGCGGTCGACGTCTGGTGCGAGGACGTCCTCGACCGGCTGCCGGACACCGACGTGCCGCCGGTCGCCACCGAGATCGTCGCCGTGCGCGACCTCGACCTCGTCGACGACGACGCCTGGCCGCAGGCGCTGGCCATGCTCTCCGTGCCGCCGCTGCGCGACGCGGTCACCCAGCCGGTGCGGGTCCTGCTGCCGGACGGCACCACGGAGTCCGTGCGGCCCTACACCGCCTGGTGGCTGCGCGACCACCCGGTCCTCGACGGCCGCCGCCCGGTGGGCCTGCGCGCCGCCGGCGGCGACCCGCTGCTCGCCGGGCTGTACGAGGACGCCGAGGCCGGGGCCGTGGACGACCAGGTGCTGCGCGCCCTGGGCGTGCGCACGTCCGTCGCGGCCCTGCTGGACGAGCCCGGCGGCGGCGCGGAGCTGCTCGCCCGGCTCGCCGACCCGGACTCCGCCGTCACCCCGGCCCAACTGCACCGGCTCCACTCCGAGCTGGCCACCCTCGACCCCGATCAGGTCACCCTCCCCGACGAGCTGCGGGCCGTCGTCGACGGCCGCGAGACGCGGGTGGTCGAGGCCGGCGAGGCGTTCGTCGCGGACGCGCCCGACCTGATCCCGCTCACCGTGGGCCTGCCCCTGCTCCCGGTGCCGCCGGTCCGTGCCGCCGCGCTGGCCGAGCTGTTCCAGGTGCGCCGGCTCAGCGAGGCCTTCGAGGCCCCGGTCGTCTCGGAGGGCGAGCCGCACGACGTCGCGGACGCGGTGCGGGAGCTGCTGCCGGGCGCCCCGCTGTCGTACGTCGAGCACGAGGAACTGCTGGTCCGGGTGGCTGACGGCGGCACCGCCGAACTCGACTGGCGGTGGACCGGGGGCACCCTGCACGCCGCCACGCTGGAGGGCGTCGCCGCCGGCCTGTCGTGGGCGGCCGGCGCGTGGCAGCGCCGCTTCGAGGTGGCCGCGCTGCTGGAGGACCTCACCCGCACGGAGGAGCTGGCCCGGGACCGCTGGTTCGACTGAGCCGGTTGCGGCCCGGCGTGTCGGTGATCACACCGGATCATGTGTCGAAAAGGTGTCCACGAGGTGAGTGTTCGCCCATACGCTTCCCTCTCACCATTCGAGACGCCGTGTCGGGGGGATCGACGGGCGTCGCTTCTTTGGGGGATCTTCACGCATGCGTATTCGCGCCACTGTGGCCGCGGTCTCCGGTGCCCTGGCCCTCGCCTCGCTGGCCGTCCCGGCCGCGCAGGCCGCCGACGGGCCGGACACCACCACCTCCCTCCGGACCTTCGCCGCCAAGGCGGCGGCGGACGAGGTCGTGGGTGACACCCGGATCACCAAGGTCGTCGTCAACGCCGGCAAGGACATCGTCCTCGGGACGAGCGCCAAGAAGACGGTCTCCGTCGCGGTGACCGCCACCGACCCGTCGGGCATCGACGGCGGCGCGGTCTTCCTCTGGCACGGCTCGGCCTTCACCGGCACCGGCATCGACGGCGGCCTCTTCCCGGCCTCGGACTACGCCGCCTGCACCGTGGTCAACACCACCACGTCCACCTGCAAGGTCAGCATCACCATCGACCCCAAGGCGGACCTCTACAAGAACGCCCTCGCCGGTACCTGGAAGGTGTACGCCGTGGTCGGGGGCAAGGACGGCGACTTCGTCGAGAAGGAGGTCGCCGGCACCGCGAAGATCAAGCGCAACGCCGAGCTGACGGTCAACGCCACTCCGGAGCCGGTGAAGAAGGGCAAGACCATCACCGTCACCGGCAAGCTCACCCGGGCCAACTGGGAGACCCACAAGTACGCCGGGTACACGGGCCAGTCCGTGCAGCTGCAGTTCCGCAAGAAGGGCACCAGCACCTACAAGACGGTCAAGACCGTCAAGTCCAGCAGCACCGGCGCCCTGAAGACCACCGTCAAGGCCTCCGTGGACGGCTACTGGCGCTTCAACTTCGTCACCACCTCGCCGACCGGCGCGGTCGCCGGCCCGTCCGACTTCGTCGACGTGCGGTAGCACCCGCCGCTCCCCGGGCGCCGGGTCCCCCTCAGCGGGGGCCCGGCGCCCTGCGCTTGTCCGGCACGGTGTCGTCCTCGTCGGTGCGGCGTACGCGGCGCCAGACCACCTCCAGCACGAACGCGGCGGCCACCGCCACGGCGACGGCGGTCCAGGGGCCCTGGGTGCCGACCAGGCGGAGCGCGAAGAACTCCTGCAGCCACGGCGTGACCAGCACGACCAGGAAACCCGCGCCCATGGTGAGGACCAGGCCGATCCGCCACCAGGTGTAGGGGCGCGCGACCAGTGCCAGCACCCACATCGCGACCAGGAAGAGGGTCAGCGTCGCGGCGCTGGTCTCCGCCTCCAGCGCGCCGGCGCCGCGGTAATGGTGGCGGGCGAGCATGTACGTCACGAAGGTGGCGACGCCCGCGATCACCCCGGCGGGCAGCGAGTAGCGCATGACCCGGCCCACGAACTGCGGCCTGGCCCGCTCCTTGTTGGGCGCGAGGGCGAGGAAGAAGGCGGGGACGCCGATGGTCAGCGTGGACAGCAGCGTCAGGTGCCGGGGGAGGAACGGGTACGGCGCGTGCCAGATGATCACCAGCAGGGCGAGCAGCACCGAGTAGACGGTCTTGGTGAGGAAGAGCGTCGCGACGCGCGTGATGTTGCCGATGACGCGGCGGCCCTCCGCCACGACCGACGGGAGCGCCGCGAAGCTGTTGTCGAGCAGCACGATCTGCGCCACCGCCCGGGTCGCCTCGGAACCCGACCCCATGGCGACGCCGATGTCGGCGTCCTTGAGGGCCAGGACGTCGTTGACGCCGTCCCCGGTCATCGCCACGTTGTGGCCGCCGGACTGGAGCGCGCCCACCATCTCCCGCTTCTGCTGCGGCGTGACCCGGCCGAAGACCGTGCCCCGGTCGAGCTCGGCCGCCATCCGCGCGCGCTCGGCGGGCAGCTGCCGGGCGTCGACCGTCCGCTCGGCGCCCGGCAGCCCCAGCTTGCCGGCGACCGCGCCGACGGAGACGGCGTTGTCGCCGGAGATGACCTTGGCGTGCACCTCCTGCTCGGCGAAGTAGCGCAGGGTGTCGGCGGCGTCGGGGCGCAGCCGCTGCTCCAGGACGACCAGCGCGGCCGGGGTGGCCGAGGCGCCCACCGCGGGGTCGTCCAGCTCCTTCGCCGTCCGGGCGAGCAGCAGCACCCGCAGTCCCCGGGCGTTGAGGCCGTCGACCTCGCCGAGCGCCCGGTCGCCGGCGGGGAGCAGCACGTCGGGGGCGCCGAGCAGCCAGGCGCTGCGTTCCCCGCCCGGCTCGGTGAACGCCGCCGCGCTGTACCTGCGGGCGGAGGAGAAGGGCAGCGCGTCCGTGACGTGCCAGCCGTCGTCCGGGGCCGGGAACGCCGCGGCGACGGCGGCCAGCGTCGGGTTGGGGCGCGGGTCGGCGGCGCTGACCGCGCCGAGCACCTGCCGTACGTAGGGCTCCGCGACGCCGTCCAGCATCCGCAGCTCGGCGACGTCCATCCCGCCCTCGGTGAGGGTGCCGGTCTTGTCCAGGCAGACCACGTCCACCCGGGCCAGCCCCTCGATCGCGGGCAGCTCCTGGACGAGGCACTGCTTGCGGCCCAGCCGCACCACGCCGATGGCGAAGGCCACGGAGGTCAGCAGGACCAGGCCCTCGGGCACCATCGGCACGATGCCGCCGATCATCCGGCGGACCGCCTCGCGCCAGTCGTTGTCCTCCAGGACGAGCTGGCTGACGATCAGGCCGATCGCGGTGGGGACCATCATCCACGTCACGTACTTGAGGATCCGGCTGATGCCGCTGCGCAGTTCGGAGTGGACGAGGGTGAAGCGGCTCGCCTCCTCGGCGAGTTGCGCCGCGTAGGCCTCCCGGCCGACCTTGGTCGCGGTGAAGGCCCCGCCGCCGGCGACGACGAAGCTGCCGGACATGACGGGGTCGCCGGGGCGCTTGACGACCGGATCGGCCTCCCCGGTGAGCAGCGACTCGTCGACCTCCAGGCTGTCGGCCTCGGCCACCTCCCCGTCGACCACCACCTTGTCGCCCGGCCCGAGTTCGACGAGGTCGCCGAGGACGATCGCGGAGGTGGGGACCGGGCCGGCGACCCCGTCCCGGCGGACGGTGGGTCGCGCCTCCCCGATCACGGCGAGTCCGTCCAGGGTCTTCTTGGCGCGCCACTCCTGGAAGATGCCGATGCCGGTGTTGGCGATGATGACGAAGCCGAACAGGCCGTCCTGGATCGGGCCGACCACCAGGATGATCAGGAAGAGCACCCCGATGATCGCGTTGAAGCGGGTGAAGACGTTCGCACGCACGATCTCGGCCATCGAGCGCGAGGAGCGCACCGGGACGTCGTTCACCTCGCCCCGCGCCACCCGCTCCGCCACCTCGGCGGCGGTCAGTCCACCGAGCACGGCCGGTCGCGTCCCGGCCGCCTCCCGCTGCGTGCTCTCCGTCATGGCTTCGACGGTACGTGGGGGGCGGCGCGCGCGGCGCGGCGAGGGACCGCTCTCGGGGACATCTCCGGGGCGCCGTACGACCGGGGGTGTAGCCGCCCGGTACCGGGGCGGGACGCGCGGTGCGGCCGCCGGGGAGGGGCGGGACGGGGCGGGGCGGCCGGGTGGGCCGGCCCGGCTCAGTCCCGTCCGGCGGCCTCGGCGGCGCGCGCCCGCTGTATGGCGTCCCGGCGCGCGCGCACGTACCAGAGGCCGATGAGACCGAGGCCGCCGCCGGCCAGGCAGGTCCAGATCCACCAGGCGTGGCCGTGGTCGGAGTACCAGCCGTAGAAGGGGAGCTGGACGAGGAAGAGCGCGAACCAGATGACCGTGCCGACGGTGACGGTTGCGACGTCGTTCGCCTCCAGAGGTGCGGGCGCCTCGCGCAACCCGGTCGTCCCCTTGCTGTGGCTGCTGCTGCTCATACCGCACAGCGTACCCACTGCCCCAAGGGGGTCTACGCGCGGAGATAGCGTTTGCGAGGCTCATATGTTCATACTGAAACGGTCCGAGGCTGACCGGTTTCAGTCGTAGGAACCTCCAAAAGCTCCCCCCACGCAAGGAACCGCATGTCCCCGTCGACCACCGCCAAGGTCGTGCCCAGCTCCCCGACCCCGCCCCCGGCGGCCGCCGGCGGCGCGCTCGACCGCTACTTCCGGATCACCGAGCGGGGGTCCTCGGTCCCCCGGGAGATCCGCGGTGGTCTGGCCACCTTCTTCGCGATGGCCTACATCATCGTCCTGAACCCGATCATCCTCAGCTCGGGCGTGGACAAGTACGGCCACCACCTCGACGGCGGCCAGCTGGTCACCGCCACCGTCGTGACCGCCGCCTTCACCACCCTGCTCATGGGCGTCATCGGCAACGTCCCGATCGCGCTGGCCGCGGGCCTCGGCGTGAACAGCATCGTCGCGCTCCAGCTCGCGCCCAAGATGAGCTGGCCGGACGCGATGGGCATGGTGGTCCTGGCGGGCCTCGCGATCATGGTGCTGGTCGCCACCGGTCTGCGGGAACGGGTGATGAGCGCGGTGCCGCTCGGCCTGCGCAAGGCGATCGCCATCGGCATCGGCCTGTTCATCGTGCTGATCGGCCTGGTCGACTCCGGCTTCGTGACCCGCATCCCGGACGCCGCGCACACGACCGTGCCACTGCAGCTGGGCATCAACGGCCACCTGACCGGCTGGCCGGTGCTGATCTTCATCCTCGGCGTGCTGCTGACCCTCGGGCTGATCGTCCGCAAGGTGCCCGGCGCCATCCTGATCAGCATCGTCGCCATGACGCTCCTCGCCCTGGTCGTGGACGCGGTGGCGAACGTCAAGGACGCCGCATGGGGCCTCACCGTCCCGCAGTGGCCCGGCAACCCGGTCGCGAGCCCCGACTTCGGACTGTTCGGCAAGGTGAGCCTGTTCGGCGGCTTCCAGGAGGTCGGTGTGCTCACCGGCGTCCTCTTCGTCTTCACGGTGCTGCTGAGCTGCTTCTTCGACGCGATGGGCACCATCCTCGGCGTCGCCGACGAGGCGCACCTGCTGGACTCCAAGGGCGACCTGCCCGGGATGAGCCGGGTCCTGATGGTCGACGGCGTCGCGACCGCGGCGGGCGGCTTCACCTCCTGCTCGGCCAACACCTGCTACGCGGAGTCCACCGCCGGCGCCGGCGAGGGTGCGCGCACCGGACTCGCCTCGATCGCCACCGGGCTGCTCTTCGTCGTCGCCCTGTTCTTCGCGCCGCTGGCCACGATGGTCCCGGCCCAGGCGGCCACCCCCGCGCTGGTCGCGGTGGGCTTCCTGATCATGGCGGGCAGCGTCCGGGAGATCGACTGGAGCGACGTCACGATCGCCGTCCCGGCGTTCCTGACCATGCTGCTCATGCCGTTCACCTACTCGATCACCAACGGCATCGGCATCGGGTTCATCACCTTCTGCGTGCTGCGGCTGGTGGCGGGGCGCGGCCGTGAGGTGCCGCCCGCGCTGTACGCGGTGTCGGCGGTCTTCGCCTTCTACTACCTGATGCCGGCGCTGGGACTGACGTAACCGCCGGTGTAGAACTGCTCGGTCTCGTCGACGGAGGCCTTGAGCCGTTCGTCGAAGTCATCGCGGATGAGCGTCCGGACGATGTAGTCCTGGACGCTCATCCCGCGTTTCGCGGCGTGAGCCTGGAGACGGTCCAGCAGGTCCCCGTCTATGCGCATGCTGAGCACTCTCGAAGCCATGGCCCAAGGGTCCGGCGGCCCTGTCGGCGCATGCCTCCTTTTCGGGGCGGAACTCACCCGGATGGGTGACTTCCTTGACGAATGCGTTTGGATACGGCACCGTTCCGCCGGATTTTATTTAGCGTAAGTAATGAGCTAGGCTAATGATCGTGAACGAACTGTCCGAGGACGACCGCGCAGCGGTGAACACGCTGCGCGGCGCCGTGATGCGGCTCTCCCGCCGACTGCGCCACCAGCGGGTCGACGAGTCGCTGAGCCCGACGGAGATGTCCGTACTGGGCACCCTCGCGCGCTGCGGGTCCGCCACCCCCGGGGAGCTGGCCCGCAAGGAGCACGTACAGCCGCCGTCCATGACGCGGATCGTCGCCATGCTCGAGTCGAAGGGCCTGGTGCACCGGGACCCGCACCCGGACGACCGGCGCCAGGTCGTCGTCCGGCAGACCGAGCAGGCGGAGGCGATGCTCGAGGAGAGCCGGGCCCGGCGCAACGCGTTCCTGGCCGAACTCATGGCCACCCTCTCGGAGGAGGAACGCGCCGTGCTCCGCGAGGCGGCGCCCGTCCTGGACAAGCTCGCTCACGCCGACGCAAGGAAACGATGACGAGGAGGCGAGACCGGATTGAGTTCGGCAGCCGCATCTGACGCCGCACCCGAACCGAACACCCCCGAGCGGACCGGACCGGCCGGTACGGCCGACCCGGCCGACCTGCCCACCCCGGCCGGCGCCGACGCCGCCGCGGGGGCGGCGGGACCGGCCGGGCCGGGAGTGAACGGACCGAACGGACCGACCGGGGGCCCCGGCGCCGGCCGTCCCGCCGCACCGTCCGCGCCCGGTGGCATGTTCAGCTCGCTCCGCAACCGCAACTACCGGCTCTTCGCCGGCGGGGCGATCGTCTCCAACACCGGCACCTGGATGTCCCGCATCGCGCAGGACTGGCTGGTGCTCAGCCTCACCGGGTCCTCCTTCGCCGTCGGCATCACGACCGCGCTGCAGTTCCTCCCCATGCTGCTCTTCGGGCTCTACGGCGGCGTCATCGCCGACCGCTACCCCAAGCGCCGCATCCTGCTGGCCACCCAGCTCCTGATGGGCCTGCTGGGCCTGGCCCTCGCCGCCCTCACCCTCAGCGGCGCCGTGCAGGTCTGGCACGTGTACGCCATCGCCTTCGGCCTCGGCATGGTCACCGTCGTGGACAACCCGGCCCGGCAGGCGTTCGTCGTCGAGATGGTCGGCCCGGCCGACGTCCGCAACGCGGTCTCCCTGAACTCCGCCAACTTCCAGAGCGCCCGCCTCATCGGCCCCGCCGTCGCGGGCGCGCTGATCACCGCGGTCGGCAGCGGCTGGGCCTTCCTCTTCAACGGCCTGTCCTTCCTGGCGCCGCTCGCCGGGCTGCTGCTCATGCGCAGCTCCGAGCTGTACGCGGTGCCCACCGCGCCGCGCGGCAAGGGCCAGCTCCGCGAGGGGCTGCGCTACGTCGCCGGGCGGCCGGAGCTGATCTGGCCCATCGTGCTGGTCGGCTTCATCGGCACCTTCGCGTACAACTTCCCGATCTGGCTCACCGCCTTCGCCGACCACGTCTTCCACGGCGACGCCGGCATGTACGGCCTGTTCAACTCGGTGCTCGCGGTCGGCTCCGTGGTCGGCGCGCTGCTGGCGGCCCGGCGCGGCAGCAGCAGGCTGCGGCTGCTGGTGGGCGCGGCGCTGGGGTTCGGTGTGCTGGAGGTCGTCGCGGCGCTGGCGCCGACGTACTGGATCTTCCTGGCGCTGATGCTGCCGATCGGCATCTTCGGCCTGACCTTCAACACCACGGCCAACGCCAGCGTGCAGCTCGCCACCGACCCCGCGATGCGGGGCCGCGTGATGAGCCTGTTCATGATGGTCTTCGTGGGCGGCACGCCGCTGGGCGGACCGCTCGTCGGCTGGATCACGGACGTCTTCGGGGCCCGTACCGGGTTCCTGGCGGGCGGCCTGGTCGCCGCGGTGGCGGCGGCGTGCGTCGGACTCGTCCTGGCCCGGCTGGGCGGGTTGCGGCTCAAGATCGACCTGCACCGGGGCAAGGACCACAAGCTGGTCGAGTTCGTCCCGCGGGAGTCGGAGTCGGTGGCCGCCTGAGCGCGGCCCCGGCCCGGGCGGCGGCTCGACCGGCCACCGCCCGGCCGCGGCGCCGGGCCGTCAGACGACGGCGACCCGGCGCTGGTTGCGGAACTGCCGCATCAGCTCGGCCCACACCAGCAGGCCGGTGACCGGGGCGGTGGCCGCGAAGAGCATGTGGACGTAGTCCTCGCCCAGGCTCGACGAGGCCCACAGGCTCCAGGCCAGCGCACCCGCCACGCCCACGGCGGTCAGGAACCACGAGGGCAGCTCACGGCGGTCGTCGACGATCGCCGCGGCCGTGCCCAGCCCGCCGCCGATCACCAGGCCCATGACAAGAACCGCCCGGGTCCAGTCCGGTGCCCCGATGACGTCCTGGAGCACGGGTTTGGCGTGCAGCTGGCGGTAGGTGATCAGCAGGCTGGCGACGTAGACGGTCACCAGCGTCGCCAGGCTGAGCGCTCTCACGAGCCGACCGAGTGTGCCCCGCTCTCCACCGGGCATGGTGTCCCCCCATTGCCGTAACTCAGCCGAAATGGCCGATTATGGCTCTACAGGATGCCGGAAACCGGATGAACGGCACAGGGGATCGGCGAAACCGGGCGGCCGGTCGCCGCGCCAGGGCGCACCCGGCGCCTGGCGCCCGGCGCCCGCCCCCGCACCTGCGCCCCGCCTCTCAGGACGCCGCCTGTTCGGCCCGGGCCTGCTCCTCCGCCTCCGCGTCGTAGCGCTCGCGGGCCTCGACGACCTCCTCGATGTTCTCCTCCGCCCACTCCTTCACGGCCGAGAACAACGTGGCCAGGCTCGCGCCCAGCGGCGTGAGCGCGTAGTCCACCCGCACGGGCACCGAGGGCGTGACCGTCCGCGACACCAGGCCGTCGCGCTCCAGGGTGCGCAGGGTCTGGGTGAGCATCTTCTGGCTGACGCCCGCGATGCGGCGGCCGAGGTCGCTGTAGCGCTGCGGGCGCTCCTTGAGCGCGGAGAGGACGAGGCCGACCCACTTGTCGCTGATCCGGGAGAGCAGCAGGTTCGTCGGGCAGCCCTTCATGAACGCGTTGTAGGCCGTACGCGCCTCCTCGCGCCGCTGGGACGCGGTGGTCGTCGCCATGGTGCTGCCCTCCGGGACTCCTGGGTTCGGTACGTACTTCCAGGTACGTACTTACCCAGAGAGAGTAGCTCTCCCTAGGTTTGTTTGTGGCGGTGCCCGACCGCCGTTGTCCACAGGACGTTGTCCACAGGATCAGGGAGTCTTCGCCATGCATGCTGTCGTGATCAGGGAATTCGGCGGACCGGAGGTGCTGGAGGTGGCCGAGGTGCCGCTGCCGGAGCCCGGGCCCGGCCAGGTC
Organism: Streptomyces sp. NPDC005722; assembly: GCF_040630935.1. Taxonomy (NCBI): domain Bacteria; kingdom Bacillati; phylum Actinomycetota; class Actinomycetes; order Kitasatosporales; family Streptomycetaceae; genus Streptomyces; species Streptomyces sp. NPDC005722. The sequence goes on along the minus strand of NZ_JBEXYN010000006.1, from coordinate 146,963 downwards.
CGGGTGCGGGTCGCCGCGGCCGGGGTCAACCCCGCCGACCTCGCCGTACGGGCCGGCCTGCTCGGTGCCGCGGCCCTGGTGCCCGGCGGGTTCCTCGGGCTGGGCTGGGACGTCGCCGGCACCGTCGACGCGGTCGGCGCCGGGGTCTCCGGCCCCGCGCCGGGCACCGCCGTGGTGGGCGCCGTGGGCGGGCTCGGGCCGCGGACCAAGGCGCACGCGGAGTACGTCGTGCTGGACGCGGACGCCGTCGCCGCGGCCCCCTCGTCCGTCGACCCCGTCCACGCCGCCACCCTCCCCACCAACGCCCTCACCGCCGACCAGGCGCTCGGCCTGCTCGCCGCCCGGCCCGGCGACCGCCTGCTGGTCACCGGCGCCGCGGGCGCGGTCGGGGGCTACGCCGTCCAGCTGGCCCGCCACGCGGGGCTGCACGTCGTCGCCCTGGCCCGCCCCGCCGACCTGCCGCTGCTGCGGGACCTGGGCGCCGACGAGGCCGTGTCGTCCCTGGACGGCGTCCGGGCCGACGCCGCCCTCGACGCGGCGGGGATGGGCGCCCCGGCGGTGGCGGCGGTACGGGACGGCGGCGGTTACGTCACCGTCCGGCCCGACGCGGTGCCCGCCGCCGAGCGCGGCGTCCGCGTCGCCGCCGTCCAGGTCCGGCCGGACGGGGCCCGCCTCGCGGAGCTGGCGGCCCTGGTGGACGGGGGCGTGCTCACCACGCGGGTGGCCGACACCTACCCGCTGGCGGAGGTCGCCAAGGCCCACGCCCGCCTCGCGGAGGGCGGCCTGCGGGGGAGGCTCGTGCTGGTGCCGTGACGCCCGCTCCGGCGACCGGAGGCGCTTCATCGTTTCGAGTGAATGTGCGATCGGGGCGCCCCGGGCGGGCGGCGGCTGCGTGAGAATCGGAGCTGTCGTCAGTCGCACGCACGGAGCCCCTGGAGGACCGATGAGCTCACAGCCCCACTCGGGCCCTGCGGGGCACTCGTACGTCACCGACGACCCGGAGACCGCACTGAAGTTCGCGATCCAGCACATGCGGGGGGACCGGGTGCAGCTGGTCGAGGGGGTGATCGACCAAGTGCCGCCGACCTGGGACCACGAGGACGTCGCGGACAAGGTCCGCGAGCAGATCCGGCCCGCGCTCCGCGTGCTCGGGTGCATCGCGGGCTCGGGCAACCTCGATCTGCCGGGGTCGAACAACTGGTACGTGCCCGACCTGGCGGTCGTGCCCCGCGAACTCGTCAAAGGCGCCCGGGCGCTGCTGCCCGATCAGACCCTGCTGGTGGTGGAGGTGACCTCGGAGTCCAACGGGGACACCGACCGGATCGTCAAACGCCGCCGTTACGCCGAGTACGGCGCCCCGCTGTACCTGCTCGTCGACCGGCAGGAACGGAGCTGCACCCTGTACGCGGAGCCGGGGGAGCTCGGCTACCGGTCGGTGGACGGCCCGCATCCCTTTGGCACGCCGCTGCGGCTGCCCGAGCCGTTCGGGCTCGAGCTGGACACCGCGGAGTTCTGAGGCCCCGCGTTCGCCACGGTCCGCCGCCTCACAGCCCGTCCGCCAGCAACTCCGCGAGGTGCCGGGCGCGCACCCCGGCGAGCTGGGCGAGCTGGGTGCGGCAGGAGAAGCCGTCCGCCAGGACGGCCGCGTCCGGGCGGGCGGCACGGACGGCGGGGAGGAGCCGGTCCTCGGCGCAGGCGACGGACACCTCGTAGTGGCCGCGTTCGAAGCCGAAGTTGCCGGCCAGACCGCAGCAGCCGGAGGCCAGGGTGCCGCTGAGCCCGGCGCGGGCGCGCAGCCTTCGCTCGGCGGCGTCGCCCAGGACGGCGTGCTGGTGGCAGTGGGTCTGGCCGGTGACGGGCCGGTCGAGACGCGGCGGTGCCCAGCCGGGCGCCTCCTCCTCCAGCACCTGGGCGAAGGTGCGCACCGAGCCCGCCAGGGCCGCCGCCTCGTCGGTGCCCAGGAGTTCGGGCAGGTCGGTGCGGAGCGCCGCCGCGCAGCTCGGTTCCAGGACGACGACGGGATGGCCGGCGGCCACCACCGGCGCCATCCTCCGTACCGTGCGGCTCATCACCCGGCGGGCCCGGTCGAGCCGTCCGGTCGAGACCCAGGTCAGGCCGCAGCACACACGCCCAGGCGGCAGGACGACCCGCAAACCGGCCGCCTGGAGCACACGCACCGCGGCGCGGCCGGCCTCAGGGGAGAAGCGGTCGGTGAAGGTGTCCGGCCACAGGACCACGGTCGTCCCCGTCCCCGTCCCCGTTCCGGTCCCCGTTCCCGCTCCCGGCGCGGGCCACCCCTGCCGGCGCCACCAGCGCACGAAGGACTCCTCGGCCGGCAGCGGCAGTTCCCGCTCGGGCGCGAGACCCGCCGCCCGCTTGGCGAGGGCGGCCAGCGGGCGCACCCGGGCCAGGGCGTTCACGGTCCCGGCGACCGGGGCGGCGGCGCGCAGCCAGGTCGGCAGCCCGCCCATCAGGTAGTGGGAGGCGGGCCGCAGCCGCCGCCGGTAGTGGTGGTGCAGGAACTCCGCCTTGTAGGTGGCCATGTCGACGCCGACCGGGCAGTCCGTGCGGCAGCCCTTGCAGGACAGGCACAGGTCGAGGGCGTCCGCGACCTCCGGCGAGCGCCAGCCGCCGGTGACGACCTCGCCGGCGAGCATCTCGTGCAGCAACCGGGCCCGGCCGCGGGTGGAGTGCCGCTCCTCGCCCGTCGCCCGGTACGAGGGGCACATGACACCCGCCCCCGGACCCCCGCCCGTGTCACGGCACTTGGCGACGCCGACGCAGCGGCGCACCGCCGCCGAGAAGTCCCCGCCGTCGTGGGGATAGCCGAAGGCGACGTCGACCGGCCCGCGCGGCAGCACCGAGAACCGCAGGTCGGTGTCGAGGGGCCGGGGCCGTACGAGCATGCCGGGGTTGAGGCCGCCCGCCGGGTCCAGCGCGTCCTTGAACCGGCCGAAGAGGGCGACCAGTTCGTCCCCGTACATCCGGGGCAGCAGTTCGGCGCGGGCCTGCCCGTCGCCGTGCTCACCGGACAGCGAGCCGCCGTGCGCGACGACCAGGTCCGCGACCTCCTCGGAGAAGCGCCGGAAGCGGGCCACGCCGGCGGCCCCGAGCAGGTCGAAGTCGATGCGCACGTGGATGCAGCCGTCGCCGAAGTGCCCGTACGGGGTGCCGTGCAGGCCGTGCTCGCCCAGCAGCGCGCGGAAGTCGCGCAGGTACGCGCCGAGCCGCGCCGGGGGCACCGCGCAGTCCTCCCAGCCCGGCCAGGCCTCCGCGCCCCCGGGGGTGCGGGTGGCCGTCCCGGCGGCCTCCTCGCGCACCCGCCACAGCGCCCGCTGCGCGACGGGGTCGGTGACGACGACCGAGTCGCCCGCGTCGGCCAGCCGTCGCAGCGCCTCCGCCTCGCCGGTGCCGGGCATCTCGACGAACAGCCACGCGCCGCCCCGGGGCAGCAGCTCGGCGGCCTCCCCGCCCACCAGGTCGGCGGCCATCCCCTCCACCGTCAGCGGGCCGTACGGCAGCAGGCCGTTCGCGGCGTCGGCGGCGGCGCCCTCGTCCGGGTAGCCGAGGACGACCAGCACGCGCACCGGGGGCGCGGGCACCAGCCGGACCTCGGCCTCCGTGATGACGGCGAGCGTGCCCTCGCTGCCGGTCAGGGCGCGGGCCAGGTCCCGGCCGCGTTCGGGGAGCAGGGCGTCCAGGGCGTAGCCGGAGATGCGGCGGGGGAGCTGCTGCGGGTAGCCGGTGCGCAGCAGGGCGAGGTGGCCGTCGACCAGTTCCCGCAGGTCGGCGCGGAGCGGCCTGTCGGTGCGCAGCACTTCGCCGCCGTAGGTCAGGCACTCCAGGGCCCGGACGTTGTCCGCCGTGGTGCCCCAGGCCACGGAGTGCGCGCCGCACGCGTTGTTGCCGATCATGCCGCCGAGGGTGCAGCGGCTGTGGGTGGACGGATCGGGGCCGAAGGTCAGCCCGTGCGCGGCGGCGGCGCGCCGCAGGTCGTCCAGGACCACCCCCGGCTGCACACGGGCCGTCAACGCCTCGGGACTGAGTGACACGATCCGGTGCATGTGCCGGGTGAAGTCGAGCACGACCCCGGTGCCCGTCGCCTGCCCCGCGATCGACGTGCCGCCGCCGCGCGGCACCACCGGCACCCCGTGCTCCCGGCACACGGCGAGCGCCGCGGCCACGTCGTCGGCGTCGTGCGGCGCGACCACGCCCACCGGGACACGACGGTAGTTGGACGCGTCCATCGTGGTCAGCGCCCTGCTCTGCGCGTCGAAGGAGACCTCGCCGCGTACGGCCCGCTCCAGGTCGCGGCGCAGTGCCTGCCGCAGATCGTCCGCCATGCCCCTCAGCCTGCCCCACCGCGGCGCATGTCTCACCGGATGGAACGGAGCCCCGTGACGGGGTCGTCACGCACTACGCTGCGAACGTGGCCGAGATCCAGATTCCCGCTGACATCAAGCCCGCCGACGGACGATTCGGTTCGGGCCCCTCCAAGGTGCGGCCCGAGGCGCTCAGCGCACTCGCCGCGACCGGCACCTCGCTGATGGGCACCTCTCACCGGCAGGCGCCGGTGAAGGACCTCGTCGGCCGGGTCCGGGACGGCGTCCGCGAGCTGTTCGCGCTGCCCGAGGGCTACGAGGTGGTGCTCGGCAACGGCGGCTCCACCGCCTTCTGGGACATCGCCACCCACGGACTGGTCGAGCGCAAGTCGCAGCACCTGAGCTTCGGCGAGTTCTCCTCCAAGTTCGCCAAGGCCGCCAAGCTGGCGCCGTGGCTGGACGAGCCGACCGTGATCTCCGCCGACCCGGGCTCCCACCCCGAGGCCGCCGCCGAGGCGGGCGTGGACGTCTACGCCTTCACCCACAACGAGACCTCCACCGGTGTCGCGATGCCGCTGCGGCGCGTCGCCGGCGCCGACGAGGGCGCCCTCGTCCTGGTCGACGCCACCTCCGGCGCGGGCGGCCTGCCGGTCGACATCGCCGAGACCGACGTCTACTACTTCGCCCCGCAGAAGTCCTTCGCCGCCGACGGCGGGCTGTGGATCGCGGTGTTCTCCCCGGCCGCGCTGGAGCGCGCCGAGCGGATCGCCGCGTCCGGCCGCCACATCCCGGCCTTCTTCGACCTGCCCACCGCGATCGACAACTCGCGGAAGAACCAGACGTACAACACCCCGGCGCTCGCCACCCTCTTCCTGCTGAACGACCAGCTGGAGTGGATCAACGGCCGGGGCGGCCTCGACTGGGCCGTCGCGCGCACCGCCGACTCCTCCTCGCGCCTGTACACCTGGGCCGAGGACTCCAAGCACGCCACCCCGTTCGTCACCGACCCGGCCAAGCGCTCGCAGGTCGTCGGCACGATCGACTTCAGCGACGAGGTGGACGCCGCGGCGGTCGCCAAGGTGCTGCGCGCCAACGGCATCGTGGACACCGAGCCCTACCGCAAGCTGGGCCGCAACCAGCTGCGCGTCGCGATGTTCCCGGCCGTCGAGCCGGCGGACGTCCAGGCCCTGACCGCCTGCGTCGACTTCGTCATCGAGCGGCTCTGACCCCCGGCCCTTCGGGGCCACCACCGCCGGTGGGCGGGGCGACGGCCCCGCCCACCGGCGTTCCCGCGGCGGTTCAGCGCTCCCGGCGCAGCAGCCGGCGCACCCCGATCAGCAGCGCGGCGACCGCCGCCAGGGTGACGGCACCCAGCGTGAACTGCCGGGTCGAACCGGGCCCGTCCGCGCCGGCGCCGGCGGCGTCCGCCGATGAACTCCCCGAGGGGCCGGGGGAGGAGGCGGTGTCCCGGCGGGCCGCGTCGGGCAGGTCGTCCCCGCTCAGCGGCACGCGCCAGACCTCGCTGTCCGTGCCCTCGCTGCCGTACATCAGGGCCCGGCCGTCCGGGGTGAAGGCGACGGACTCGCCCTGCCGCTGCAGCGGTACGTGCATCTGGTCGATCCGGCGCGCCGTGCCGTCGGACCAGCGGTACATCAGGGCGCCGAAGTAGCCGCGCAGCACCAGCCGGCTGCCGTCCGGGGAGAAGGCGCCGTCGGTGATCCACAGCGGGATGTCCGCGATCCGCCGGAAGACGTTGGTGCCGCTCGCGGAGAGCTTCGCCGGGCCCTCGTAGAGGCCGCCGCCGTCCTCGTTCTTGCTCGCGATGTACGCCCGTCCGGACTTCGGGTCGACCATCACCGCCTCGGCGTTGCGCGGGCCCTTGTCGTAGGTGACGGTGAACTGCGTCGCGGTCACCGTCTGGTCCGCCAGCCGCTTCGGTTCGGGGAAGCGATAGATCCACACGTGCGGCCAGGAGCCGTCGAGGTTGTCGCCGATGTCGCCGACGTACAGGGCGCCGTCCGGGCCCATCGAGATCGCCTCGACGTCGCGCGGGCTGCCCACGCCGCGCAGGGTGACGGTGGCGACCGTCTTGCCCGTCGCGGAGTCGACGGCGTAGACGTACGGGCCGTCGTCGCTGTCGTTGTGCGTCCAGTAGACGCCCTTGTGGAGACGGCTGGCGACCAGGCCGCTCGACTCGGTGATCCGCGGGTCCGACATCGTGAAGGCCACGGACTCCCCGTCGTCGGCGGCGGCCGCCGTGCCGACCAGGGGACCCATGACGAGGACGGAGGCCGCGGCGGCGGCGAGCAGTGGGCGCATGCGCCAAGCCTGCCAGGTGCACGACGGCTCAGGCGAAGTCGAGGCCTCCGGTGCGGCTGCGCTTCAGCTCGAAGAAGGCCGGGTGGCCGGCCAGCGCCCGCACCCCGTCGAAGAGCCGTACCGCCTCCTCGCCGCGCGGGATCGAGGTGAGGACGGGGCCGAAGAAGGCGGCCCCGTCGATGTGCAGGGTGGGGGTGCCGACCTCCTCGCCGACCGGGTCCATGCCCTCGTGGTGGCTCCTGCGCAGCTCCTCGTCGTACGCGGTGCCGCCCGCGGCCTCCGCCAGTCCCGGCGGCAGGCCCGCCTCCGCCAGCGCCTCGCGCAGCACCTCGTCGGAGACCGGGCGGTCCTGGACGTGCAGCCGGGTGCCGAGCGCCGTGTACAACTCCCGCAGCACGTGCTCCCCGTGGTGCCGCGCGGCGGCGACGCAGACCCGCACCGGGCCCCAGCCGGTGCTCAGCAGCCGCTCGTAGCGCTCGGGCAGGCCCTCGCGGCCCTCGTTGAGCACGGACAGGCTCATCACCCGGAAGCGCAGGCGCAGTTCGCGTTCCCGCTCCACCTCCAGGATCCAGCGGGAGGTGATCCAGGCGAAGGGGCAGACGGGGTCGAAGTAGAAGTCCACGGAGTGCGTCATGCGCGTCACCCTAGGAACGGAACGGCCCGTTCAGCAGGGCCACTCAGGGGCATCCGCGGTGGGCCAATCGCGGAGACGGCCGGTGCGCGCCGGCCCCCGGCCGTGACGGGCGTGACACCGCCGGGACCGAGGTCAGGGCCGTGCGGACGGGGCCGTGGGCCCTAAGATCCCCTCCATGTCCAGCGCACCTTCCGGCCCCGGTGACGGGCCCCGCAGCACGCCGGGACGCGGCACGCCCGGGCGCAGCCCGTCCCGGCGCCGTACGGCGTGGATGTTCGTCGGCGACTCCATGACCGTCGGCAGTGCCGGGGAGCACACCTGGCGCTACCGCATGTGGCAGCACCTGCGGGCGCAGGGCACGGAGGGCGAGGACTTCGCGATCGTCGGCCCGCGGACCGCGCTGTACGACCCCGCCGCCGACGCGGCCGTGTCGCAGCGCTACGCCGACCCCGCCTTCCCGCCGTCCGCGCGCCGCCACCTCGCGGGCTGGGGCGAGGGCTGGCTGCACATGGCGCCGCTGATCGAGGGCGCCGTACGGGAGCACCGCCCCGACGTGCTGCTGGTCTCGCTCGGGCTGATCGACCTCGGCTTCTACACCAACCCCGAGCAGACCGAGGCCAACGCAAGGGAGTTCGTCGTGCGGGCGCGGGCCGCCAACCCCCTGGTCGCCGCGGTGCTGCTGCCCGTCATACCCAACTCGCGCTGCGACCAGGACCCCGGATTCGGGGCGCAGTGCGAGGAGTTCAACACCCGCCTGGCCAAGGCGGTCGCCGACCTGGACACCCCGGTCTCGCCGTTGCTGCTGGCCTCCCGCCCGGCCGGGTACGACATCGCCCGCGACACCTACGACGGCACCCACCCCAACGCCTCCGGGGAGCACCGGATCGCGGCGGCGTTCGCCGACGCCGCGCACCAGGCGTGGGGCCTCGGCGCGCCCTACCGACGCACCCTCAACTCCCCTTGATTCGAGCGCACTCCAACGGCTTGGCTTGTGCCCCATGGAGTACACACAGCTCGGACGCACCGGACTCAAGGTCAGCCGGCTCGTTCTGGGAACGATGAACTTCGGCCCGCAGACGGACGAGGCCGACAGCCACGCCATCATGGACGCCGCGCACGACGCGGGCGTCAACTTCTTCGACACGGCCAACGTCTACGGCTGGGGCGAGAACAAGGGCCGCACCGAGGAGATCATCGGAAGCTGGTTCGCCAAGGGCGGCGGCCGCCGCGACAGGACCGTCCTGGCGACCAAGGTCTACGGCAACATGGGCACCGACGGCGCGCCCTGGCCGAACGACGACAGGCTCTCCGCGCTCAACATCCGCCGCGCCGCCGAGGCCAGCCTGAAGCGCCTGGGCACCGACCACATCGACGTCTACCAGTTCCACCACATCGACCGCGCGACGCCGTGGGAGGAGATCTGGCAGGCGATCGACGTCCTGGTGCAGCAGGGCAAGGTGCTCTACGCCGGGTCGTCCAACTTCTCCGGCTGGGGCATCGCCCAGGCCAACGAGGCCGCCGCGCGGCGCCACTCGCTCGGCCTGGTCAGCGAGCAGTGCCTGTACAACCTGGTCGAGCGCCGTGCCGAGATGGAGGTCATCCCGGCCGCGCAGGAGTACGGCCTGGGCGTCATCCCCTGGTCGCCGCTCCACGGCGGCCTGCTGGGCGGCGCGCTGCGCAAGGAGCGCGAGGGCGGCGGCTCCCGCTCCACCTCCGGCCGCAGCGCCGACTCCCTGAAGGACGCCGTGCTGCGCGAGCAGGTGCAGCGGTACGAGGACGCGGTCGACAAGGCCGGCCTGCAGCCCGGTGACGTCGCCCTGGCCTGGCTGCTGGGCCGCCCCGGCATCACCGGCCCGATCGTCGGCCCGCGCACCCGCGAGCAGCTGGACTCCGCGCTGCGGGCCGTCGAGCTGGAGCTGCCGGCGGAGCTGTCGGCCGAGCTGGACGAGATCTTCCCGGGCCCGGGCCCGTCCCCGGAGGCCTTCGCCTGGTAGGGCTCCACGGCCCCCGCCCCCGTCGTGCGCCCGGTCGCAGATTCACCCGGTCGGGCGCACGATGAGGGTATGACCACAGCCAAAGAGATCATGCACCCCGGCGCCCGTGCGATACCGGCGACCGAGACTCTCGACCGGGCCGCGCAGCTGATGCGCGAGCTCAACGTCGGCGCGCTGCCGGTCCACGACGTGAACGACCGGATGTGCGGCATCATCACCGACCGGGACATCGTCACCAAGTGCATCGCCGCCGGTCACGACCCCTCCAAGGTGACCTGCGGCGATCTGTGCGAGGGCACCCCCCGGTGGATCGACGCCGACGCCGACGTGTCCGACGTCCTGACCGAGATGGAGTCGCACCGCATCAAGCGGCTCCCGGTCGTCGAGGACAAGAAGCTGATCGGCATCATCACCGAGGCCGACCTGGCCCGCCACCTCACCGACGAACAGGTCGCGGAATTCGTCGAGAGGGTCTACGCCGGCGCCTGACCCGGCCGGCCCTCCCGGCCTCCCGGCGCCCCGACGGCTAGCCGCGCACCAGCGTGCCGACGATCACCACGACCACCAGCAGGGCGAGGGCGGCGGTCATTACTCGGGTACGGGTCTTCGGATCCACGCATCGAGGTTAACGGGGCGGCCTCACTGCCCCAGCGGGCAGGTCCGCACCGTCTCGTAGCGCGGCTGCGCCCCCGGCACCCCGGGCACGGGCGGATGGCTCCGCACCAGGGAGAACGCCGCCGCCGTCCACGGCGTCCCGGCGAACCGCCCGAGGGCGTCCGTGAAGGGCCGCAGGCCCACCCTGGTGCGCCCGGCGCGCTGCCGGGCGAGGGTGAGGTGCGCGTGGAAGCGGCCGTGTTCGTCCTCGTGGTGGACGCCCGCCCGCCGGGCGGCGGCCTGTGCGGCCGCGGCGGGGCGTGCCAGGTCGTCCCCGACCAGCCCGGCCCACAGCGTGCGGTCGCCGAAGCGGCCCCCGCCGGTCAGTGAGATCCGGCAGGCCGGATGGCGCCGCGCGGCCCTCTCCAGCCGCTCGACCAGGTTCGGCAGCAGGCCCTCGTCCACCTCGCCCAGGAACGCCAGCGTCACGTGCCAGCCGGCACGCTCCGTCCAGCGCAGCCCCTCCGCGCCCGGCAGGGCGCGGAGCGCGTCCACGGCGCCCCCCAGCTCGGCGAGGGCGGCCCCGGGGGGCACGACGGCCACGAACAGCCTCATGCCCCCAGGGTGCACCGGGCAGGGGCTAGGGCGTGTCGTCACATGAGCGCCGGCCGCCCGGAGGGCGGGCCCCACGGCGTCTGGTGCGGTGCATCGCAAGGCGGAGAGTCGTCCTCGTAGTGGGCTACTCGGACGATTCGACAACGCAGCGAGGTGCCGTGCCAGGCACCGTGGGGCAGGCGGGCATGTGACGACACGGCCTAGCGTGCGATGTCCGCGTAGCCCTCGACCTCGCGCGGGTCCCGGGAGCCCGGGCCGACGTAGCGGGCCGAGGGGCGCACCAGGCGGCCGGTGCGCTTCTGCTCCAGGATGTGCGCCGACCAGCCGGCGGTGCGGGCGCAGCTGAACATCGAGGTGAACATGTGGGCCGGGACCTCGGCGAAGTCCAGGATGATCGCGGCCCAGAACTCCACGTTGGTCGCCAGGACGCGGTCCGGGCGACGGGAGTGCAGCTCCTCCAGGGCGGCCTTCTCCAGCGCCTCCGCGATCTCGAAGCGGGGGGCGCCCAGCTCCCTGGCCGTACGGCGCAGCACCCGCGCCCGCGGGTCCTCCGCCCGGTAGACCCGGTGGCCGAAGCCCATCAGGCGTTCGCCCTTGTCGAGGGCCTGCTTCACGTACGCCTCGGCGTCGCCGGTCCGCTCGATCTCCTCGATCATGCCCAGCACGCGGGAGGGCGCACCGCCGTGCAGCGGGCCCGACATGGCGCCGACCGCGCCGGACAGCGCCGCCGCGACGTCGGCGCCCGTGGAGGCGATCACCCGGGCGGTGAAGGTCGAGGCGTTCATGCCGTGCTCGGCGGCGGAGGTCCAGTAGGCGTCCACGGCCTTGACGTGCTTGGGGTCGGGCTCGCCGCGCCAGCGGATCATGAAGCGCTCGACGACCGTCTCCGCCTTGTCGATCTCGCTCTGCGGCACCATGGGCAGCCCCTGGCCGCGCGCCGACTGCGCCACGTACGACAGCGCCATGACGGCCGCGCGGGCGAGGTCCTCGCGGGCCTGCTCGGCGTCGATGTCCAGCAGCGGCTTCAGTCCCCACACCGGGGCGAGCATGGCCAGCGCCGACTGGACGTCGACGCGGATGTCGCCGGAGTGGACGGGGATCGGGAAGGGCTCGGCGGGCGGCAGGCCGGGGTTGAACGCACCGTCGACCAGCAGGCCCCACACGTTCCCGAAGGAGACGTGGCCCACCAGGTCCTCGATGTCCACCCCGCGGTAGCGCAGGGCGCCGCCCTCCTTGTCGGGTTCGGCGATCTCCGTCTCGAAGGCGACGACTCCCTCGAGTCCGGGTACGAAGTCGGACATCAGGCGGCTCCTCTTGATGCGGTCGACGATCCGGTGGTGCTTGTGGCACGCGGGGTGGTGCACGGGGGTCGGCACTCGGTGCCCCGTACGACATCCCCCGATGTCGAGAGGGCACGGATACCCGGCTGTAAGTCTGTCCCCTGCGGCAGGTGACGTGAAGCGTGAGGTCCGGCACATGTTGCGGGGACTTCCCGCGTGGGTTCCCCCGCAGCGTCCGGCACACGGTGCCGCCGCCGTGCTGCAAGATGTGCGGGTGCAGCACAGCCACCACGACCCCGCCGCCATGCGCAAGCAGTACCGCGCCCACGGACTGACCGAGGCCGAGCTGGCCGGCGACCCGTACACCCAGTTCGCGCACTGGTTCGCCGACGCCGTCAACGCCCGCGTCGACGAGCCCAACGCCATGGTGGTCTCCACCGCGGGGGCCGACGGGCTGCCCAGCTCGCGCACCGTCCTGCTGAAGAGCTACGACCACCGCGGCTTCGTCTTCTTCACCAACTACGGCTCCAGGAAGGGCCGCGAGCTCACCGAACGGCCCCACGCCTCGCTGCTCTTCCCCTGGCACCCGATCGCCCGCCAGGTGATCGTGGCGGGGGACGTCGAACGCGTCTCGCGCGAGGAGACCGAGGCGTACTTCCGCACCCGGCCGCACGGCTCGCGGATCGGCGCCTGGGCGAGCGCGCAGTCGTCGGTGGTGGGCTCGCGGGAGGAGCTGGAACACCGTTACGAGGAGCTGGCGGCCCGCTACCCCGAGGGCACGGAGGTGCCCGTGCCGCCGCACTGGGGAGGCTTCCGGGTCGTCGCGCGGGGCGTGGAGTTCTGGCAGGGACGCGAGAACCGGCTGCACGACCGTCTGGTGTACACCGCGGGGGAGGGCGGCTGGACGGTACGGCGCCTGTCGCCCTGAAGGGCGGGAGCGTTCACCGCCCGTGGACGCAGACGACCCGCGGGCTGCTTCCCGGACGGCGAGCCGTCCGGGCATCGGCCGGACGAATCCGACGAGCCCGCGGGTCGGGTGACTGCGATGAATTGGCCCGCTGCGCACATCGCGCGCAGGCGAGGAACGCAGGCGTCAGCCCGCAGTCACCTCACGCGTCCGATGGGAAATCATTCTCCGGACCACCTCCCTTCATGTGTGCTCGCAACCCTAGGAAACGGTCCGGCGGACGACAAGCGGTTTTTTTCCCGCCCCGGGGAGGGCGGTCCCGAGGCGACCGAATTTCGTGAAGTTCCTGTGTCGTCGGTCACACAGGGGTTGAATGTCCAGACGTGCAGTCATTCGATGCGACGCCGCAGCTGCTCGCCGCGCTCCTCGACGGCATGGAGGCCGGACTCTGTGCCCTGGACCGCGACGGAGTGATCACGCACTGGAACTCCGAGGCCACCCGCATCCTGGGCTGGACCGCGGAGGAGGCCGTCGGCCGGCGCGGGTTCGCCGGCTGGGCGGCGCGCACCGCCGACGCCGAGGAGGTGCGCGGACGGCTGCTCGGCGCCATGGACGCGGAGGGCCGCCAGGTCCACGAGTTCGCGCTGCTGACCAAGGACGGCCGCCGCGTGCTGGTGCGGACCCAGGCCGCCGCCGTGCACGGCCCCGACGGACGTCCCGCGGGCGTCTACTGCGCCTTCTCCGAGGTGCACGCGCAGATCGACCTGGAGCGCTCGATAGCCCTCAGCGAGGCCCTCTTCGACGACGCGCCGTGCGGGGTCGTCCTCGTCGACGCCGACCTGCGTCCCGTCGTCGTCAACGCGTACGCCGCCCGTGTGCTGCGCACCAGCCGGGACGCGCCGCTCGGGCGGCCGCTGGGCGACTTCCTCGACCAGGGCGCGGAGGAACTGGAGAGCGCCCTGCAGCACGTGCTCGCCGAGGGCGCGCCCCCCGCGCCCAGCGAGCTGTGGGTGGGCCTGCGGGCGGACGGCGGCGCACGCTGCTGCTGGCGCAGCGGCTTCGTGCGGCTCGGCTCGCCGCTGGGCGAGGAACCGGTGCCCCTCGGTGTCGGGTGGCTCTTCCACGACATCACCGACACCAAGCTCGCCGAGCAGGAGGCGGCGCGGCTGCGCTTCCGCAGCAACCAGCTGCACCGCGCCGCGCTGGCCGTCGCCGAGTGCGAGGACCGCCTGGAGGCGGCCACCTGCTACGTGGACTTCGCCCTCGCCGGGTTCGCCGAGCACGCCCTGCTCGACGTGCTCGCGCCCGACGGGGTGCGCCTCGTCCGGGCCGCCGCCACGCCCCCCGGCGGAGCCGGGCCCTGCCTGCCGGTGTCCGGCGGCATCCCGGTCCGGTACGGCGAGGGTCACCCCGCCCTGCAGGCGGTCGCGCGCACGGGCTCCGTCCGGGCCGGCTTCGGGGCCGCGGCCGCGGAGCCCGCCTCACGGGCCCAGGTCGACAGCTGGGCGGCCGCGCGGCGCTGGCCCGACGGCACCGTCCACGGGCTGTGCGCCGTGCTGCGCAGCCGCGGTCGCACGCTCGGCGTGCTCACCTTCCTGCGCGGCGCGGGCCGCCGTCCCTTCGACCGCGCGGACGCCGCCTTCGCCGAGGACGTCGCGCTGCGTGCGGCGGCCTGCCTCGACCTGGCGCCGCGGGTGTGACGGCGGGCCCGGCGGCGTTACCGGTGGCGGTCCGACGGCGGTCCGACGACGGTCCAGCGGCGGCCTGAGCGCTCAGTGGCGGTAGAAGATCCGGTCCGCGTACTGCTCGAAGACCTCGGCGTTCCACTCGTGGCCGCCGTCGACGTTGCCCGAGCGGAGCATGGGCGGGGTGACGCCGCGTTCCGCCAGGTCCGCCGCGGCCGTGGCCACGACGGCCTGCATCAGCGCGCTGGTCACCACGGTGGAGGCCGGGCCGAACGGGGCCGGGATCCCCGGCACGGACAGCTCGGCGTCCCCCGGCGCGATCTTGCTGTCCACGACGACGTCGCAGTGGTCCTTCAGGAAGGTGCCGCTCGCGTGCCGTGAGTGCGTCTCCTTCGCGTACGCCACCGATGTGACGCCGATCACCGTCATCCCGAGCGCCTTCGCCTCCAGCGCCATCTCCACCGGGAGCGGGTTGCGGCCGGAGAGGGAGATGACCACCAGGAGGTCCCCCGCCCGGGCGGGGGAACTGCGCAGCACGACGCGGGCCAGGCCGCCGACCTGTTCGAGGGCGCTGCCCAGGGTGGCGGGGACGACGTCCACGCCGACCGCGCCCGGCACGGCCAGCAGGTTGACCAGGGCGAGGCCGCCCGCGCGGTAGACGACGTCCTGGGCGGGGAGCGAGGAGTGCCCCGCGCCGTAGGCGAACACCCGCCCCCCGTTCGCCACGGTGTCCGCGAGCGCGGCCGCGGCCGCCTCGATCCCCGCGGACTCCTCGTCCCTCACGCGCCTCAGCAGTGCGATGGCGGCATCGAAATATGTGGCGGCCAGATCGGTCATGCCGAGAACCGTGCTGCCGCGGCGTCCGCCTGTCAACCACAGGGCCCCGGTTGTCGGTCGCATGCGTCAGAATTGAGTCCAGGGCCACGTACGAGCCACCGAGGGGCACGCATGTCCGGACTGATCGACACGACGGAGATGTATCTCCGCACCATCCTTGAGCTGGAGGAGGAGGGTGTCGTCCCCATGCGCGCCCGAATCGCCGAACGGCTCGACCAGAGCGGACCGACGGTCAGTCAGACCGTCGCGCGCATGGAGCGGGACGGGCTGGTGCACGTCGCGGGCGACCGGCATCTGGAGCTGACCTCCGAGGGCCGGCGGATCGCGACGCGCGTGATGCGCAAGCACCGGCTGGCCGAGTGCCTGCTGGTCGACGTCATCGGGCTGGAGTGGGAGCACGTGCACGCCGAGGCGTGCCGCTGGGAGCACGTGATGAGCGAGGCGGTCGAGCGCCGCGTCCTCGAGCTGCTGCGGCACCCGACGGAGTCGCCGTACGGCAACCCCATCCCCGGCCTGGAGGAACTCGGCGAGAAGGACGGCGCGGACCCCTTCCTGGACGAGGGCATGGTCAGCCTGATCGACCTGGAGACGGGCCAGGCGGGCGCGAGCGTGGTCGTGCGGCGGATCGGCGAGCCGATCCAGACGGACGCCCAGCTGATGTACACCCTGCGGCGGGCCGGTGTGCAGCCGGGCGCGGTGGTGTCGGTGACCCCGTCGGCGGGCGGCGTGCTGGTCGGCAGCGGCGGCGAGGCCGCGGAGCTGAGCACGGAGACCGCCTCGCACGTGTTCGTCGCCAAGCGCTAGGACCCCCGTTCCCCGGGACTCCTCCACGGTCCGGCGCGCCTTTCGGGTGCGTGCGGGCGGGGTTCGTGCCGGAGGCGGCAGGTGACGGAACCGGTGCGTCGGGGTTCCCCGCCGGCCGGTCGGTCGGTCGCGTCGTTGTTCCGGGGCGAGGGGGTGCAGGTGCTGCGCCGGGTCCGTGCCGTTCCGCGCCGTGGGCCGGACGGCCGGGGTGCCTCCCTGCGTTCCTCCCGGCCCTTGCCCGATGCCGGCTTGATCAGTGGGGCCGTGGGCGCCGCAGGTGCGGGGCCTTGTCCGAGGGACCCCGGCGCCTCCCCATGCGCCGGAGTCCCTTCCTCCCCCGATTCCCCCGTCCCCTCCCCTGGGCCCCCGTGGAGGCCACCCGGATCCCCGAGCTGTCCGGGTGGCTCCCCGCTGCCCGTCTTCCCCGCCGGGCCGCGTCCCGCTGAAGTCCTCCCCTCGGCGCGGGCCGGCAATCCTTGAGCGTTGTCACTCGAAAGAGCGGTGTTGCGCGTGTGAAGACGCGTATAGAACAGGCTTTCGATAACGTGGGGGTCTGAACGTCACGTACCAGGGGGTGCGGCACATGGTCAGGCGCGTCGAAGTCACCGGAGCGGGCGGCCTCCCGCTCACGGCGTGGGAGTACGCCGACGGGTCCGTCCCCGGGCCCGGGGCGGTGACCGGGGAAGCCCCGCGGCCCGCCGTCCTGCTGCTGCACGGCCTGATGGGACGGGCCTCCCAGTGGGCCGGCACCGCCCGCCGGCTCGCCGTCCGCCACCGGGTGGTCGCCCTGGACCAGCGCGGTCACGGGGGTAGCGCCAAGCCCGAGGGGCCCTACACGCGGGACGCCTACGTGGCCGACGCGGCCGCAGTCGTCGAACAGCTGGGGCTCGCGCCGGTCACCGTCGTGGGGCACTCGATGGGTGCCCTCACCGCCTGGCAGCTCGCCGCCCGCCGGCCGTCGCTGGTGCGGGCCGTGGTCCTGTGCGACATGCGGGCGGTGGCCCTCGGGGAGGCGAGCCAGCGCCGCTGGGAGGACTGGTTCGGGGCCTGGCCGCTGCCCTTCCCCGGGCCCGACGCGGTGCGCCGTTGGTTCGGCGAGGAGGATCCCTGGCTGGAGGGCTCACGCCCGGCACGGGGGGAGTTCTTCGCCGAGGTGATGGAGGAGCACGCCGACGGCTGGCGCCCGGTGTTCGCGCGGCGGCACATGCTGCGCTCCCGTGAGTCCTGGATCCACGACGCCCACTGGGACGAGCTGGCCCAGGTGTCCTGCCCCGCCCTCGTCGTCCGCGGCTGGGACGGCGAGCTGGGCCGTGCCGAGGCCCAGGAGATGGTGCGGGTGCTGCCCCGGGGCTCGTACGCGGAGATCCCCGACGCCGGGCACCTCGTCCCCTGGGACCAGCCCGAGGCCTGGTACGCGGCGGTCGAGACCTTCCTGGCGGACGTGGCGGGTCTGCCGGTGTGCCAGGCCTGACCGGGCGCGGGACGCCGGGAGGGGAGCGCTGAGCGGGGAGCGGCGGCGGCGGTCAGGCGAAGACGACCGTGCGGCGGCCGTTGAGCAGGACGCGGTGCTCGCTGTGCCACTTCACGGCGCGCGCCAGGGCCTGGCACTCCACGTCGCGGCCGATGGCGACCAGCTGCTCCGGGTTGACCTCGTGGCCCACCCGCTCGACCTCCTGCTCGATGATCGGGCCCTCGTCGAGGTCGGCGGTGACGTAGTGCGCCGTCGCGCCGATCAGCTTCACCCCGCGGGCATGGGCCTGGTGGTAGGGCCGGGCGCCCTTGAAGCTGGGCAGGAAGGAGTGGTGGATGTTGATGATCCGGCCGGAGAGCTCCTTGCAGAGGTGGTCCGACAGCACCTGCATGTAGCGGGCGAGGACGACCAGTTGGACGTTCTCCTTCTCCACCAGCGAGAGCAGCTCCGCCTCGGCCTCGGCCTTGTTCTCCTTCGTCACCGGGATGTGGTGGAAGGGGACGTCGTAGGAACCCGCCAGTTCGGCGAAGTCGGTGTGGTTGGAGACCACGGCGGCGATCTCCACCGGCAGCGCGCCGATGCTGGTGCGGAAGAGCAGGTCGTTGAGGCAGTGCCCGAACTTGCTGACCATCAGGATGACGCGCATCCGCTCGGCGGAGGGCGTGATCTGCCAGTCCATGGCGTAGGCGTCGGCGACGGCCGCGAAGCTGGCCCGCAGCTTGTCGGCGGTGACCGGGTGGCCCGCCGAGAAGTGCACCCGCATGAAGAACAGCCCGGTGTCGTGGTCGCCGAACTGCTGGCTGTCCTCGATGTTGCACCCGGTCATGAAGAGGTAGCTCGACACGGCGTGCACGATGCCCGCCTTGTCGGGGCACGACAGGGTGAGGATGTACTGCTGGTCCTGGGGCTGCGGCTGCGACTCGTCGGCGGCGTTCACGGGGCTAGCGTCGCACAAAGTCGCCCCACCGTTCCAAGCCGTCCGCCAGCCGGGCGTCCGGGTGTCGTCGCAGGTGGCACCCGGCTGCCGCGGCGCTCACGCCGGTTCGCGGCGCGACGGAAGGCCGCGCGCGACGACGGCACGGGCCGGCGACACGGGCCGGCGGGAGCGGACGGCGGTGCCGAGGGCTCAGGCCGTGCGTGTGTAGATCTTGAGGATTTCCAGTGAACGCGGCGGCGTGTCCGGGTCCTCGCCGTCCCCGGTCGCCAGCCGCACGTGCGCCTCGCGGGCCGCCCGCACCGCCTCCGGCCAGGCGTGGTTCTCCAGGTACGCGGAGACGGGGGCGTCCGCGCCCACCTGGTGCAGGATCTTCAGCACCCGCAGCACGGCCACGTCGACCAGGGCCGCCTCCTGGGAGTCCCGGAAGACGGTGCCCACGTACTTCTCCGCGGACCAGTTGTCCAGCCAGGTGTCCTCGACGAGGCGGTAGACGGCGTCGGTCACGTCGCCGTAGTTCGGTTGCCCGGCGAGCCAGACGTCACGCTGGAACACCGGGTCGCTGATCATGTGCAGCGCCGAGCGCACGTTCGCGCGCCAGCGCCACCAGGGCATGTCGTTGAGCGGCATGCCCCCCATCGTGGACGAGCGGGTGCCGCGGCGGGAAGACTTCTCCGTACTCTGCACAGTGCACGATCGTACGTGCTCCCCGCTCCACACACTCTGTTCACCCGATGGTGACCCTCCGTTCCCTCGCGTTCACCCTGGCGTTGCGGAAAACGCGGAATCTTCCCATTCCATGAGTGATTGCCGCACACGCAGAGCCGTTCCGTTCGTGTCGGCGATCGCCGGCGTCGCCCTGCTCGCAGGATGCGGCACGCTCCCCGGGGGGACGGGCGGCACCACCGGCCCGATCGTCGTCATGACCTGGGCGCCGCAGAACACCAACGCGACCAACATGCCGGGTATGCCGGCGATGGCCAAGACCTACGCGAAGTACGTCAACGCCCGCGGCGGCATCGCCGGCCGGGAGTTGAAGGTCATCACCTGCAACGACCACAACACCGCGATCGGCGCCGGCGACTGCGCCGAGCAGGCCGCCGACGCGGGCGCGGTCGCGGTCGTCGGCTCCTACAGCCAGTACGGCGCCGCCTTCACCACCACGCTCGAGGCCGAGGGCATCCCGTACCTCGGCGGCTACGGCATCACCCAGGACGAGTTCGAGAGCCCGCTCTCCTACCCCGTCAACGGCGGGTTGCCCGCGCTGATGGCCGGTGCCGGCAGTCAACTGGCGGGCAAGTGCGACAAGGTGAGCCTCGTACGCCCCGACACGGCCGCGGGCGACCTCTTCGTGCGCTTCCTCGACGCGGGCCTGCGCGCCGCGGGCCGTTCCGGAGCCACCGACCTGCGCGCCGCCGAGGACGCCACCGACTACAACGCGATATCCCGGCAGGCCATCGGCTCCAACAAGCCCGGCGACTGCGTGAGCGCCGCGCTCGGCGACAAGACCGCCACCTTCTTCGACGCCTTCCGCCGCACGACGACCACCGACCCGCTCTCCGGCCTGGAGGACGGCCCCCAGGCGCGGATCGCCTCCGTCCTCGGCAGCGTCCAGCAGTCCACCCTCGACAGCACCGGCGGAAAGAACAGCCCGCTGGAGGGCGCCTACATCACCGGCTGGTACCCGCCGGCCTCCGACTCGCGCTGGGCGCTGATGCGGAACACGATCAAGCGGTACGCCTTCGGCGACAACGACATCGACCCGAACGACCCGGGCGTGCAGACGACATGGATCGCCTACACCGCCCTCACCGAGGTCATCGAGAAGATGGGCAAGGACCAGGCGGTCACGGCGCCGACGCTGAAGAAGGCGCTGGACGGGGCGCACGACGTCTCCACCGACGGCCTCACGCCCCCGCTCGGCTGGCGGGACGAGGACGCGGCCGCCATCATCGAGCAGCCGCGACTGGTCAACGGCCGGGTCACCTTCCAGAAGGTCGAGAAGGGCCGGCTGGTCGCCGCGCGCAAGGGCTTCGTGGACGTGACGAAGACCCTGGAGAACGCCCCGGGCTGACGCCCGGCCGGGCGCCGGAACGGCGGCCCGCGACGCCGGGGGACCCCCGGACCCCCAGACAGCCGGAGCGCCGGCGGCCACGGCCGCCGGCGCTCCGCCGTTTCACGGGGAACCCGCGTCAGAGCTGGCTGCCCTGGTGCTGCGTCAGCCCGTACTTCTTCGCGATGGGGTTCCACAGCGCCGCCGCACGCGCCTTCGCCTGCGTGGCCGTGCCGCTCTGGGTGTTGCCCGCCGAGTACTGGCCGGTCGGGCGCGCCTGGTCGTGACGGCAGAGCTTCTTGCTGCTCTTCACCTGGTCGGCCCAGGCCGCGTAGTGGTTGTCGGCGGCAGCGGAGGCCGTCCACGCCTTGTTGAGGGCGTCGGTGAGCTCCTGGTGGGCGGGGAGCTTGTCCACCGGCAGCGACTTCAGTTGTGCCATCAGGTCGTTGCGCTGCTGCGCGGCGGCCCGCAGATCGGCGGCGGCCCCGTCGAGGTTCCGGCAGCCCTTGATGCCGGCGACCGCGTTGATCACCGAGGTCCGGTTGCTGCCGCTCGTCTTGAGCAGTGCCTCCAGTCCCTTGGCCTGCTTCTCCGCCGCGTCGTCGCCGCCGCCCCCGGAGGACGCCGGGGCCGAGGCGCTGGACGAGGGCGCGGGGGACTGGCCGCCGGCGGTCGGGCTGTCGTCCCCGCCGCTCATCAGGGCGCCGGCGAGGAGACCGGCCACGGCACAGCCGCCGACGACGATGCCGATCAGCGCGGCCGGGGTCATCCTGCGGCGGGCCGGGGCGGGCTCGTCGTGGTCGTAGGACGGCTGCGGCGCGTAGGCGGGCTGTCCGTACGCGGGCTGTCCGTAGGCGGGCTGTCCGTAGTCCGGGGCCGCGGCGTAGCCGGGCTGCTGCGCGGGCGGCCCGTCCTGGCGGTAGAGGTGCCCGAAGTCGTCGTGGGGCTGCTGTGGCGCGAGCATCCCGTCGTCGTGGCCCTGGTGGCCCTGGTGGCCCTGGGGGTCGTGCGGGTAGCCGTAGCCGGGGGCCTGCTGCGGGGCCTGTGCGTCCTCGAAGCGCGGCAGGTGCTGGGTGGCGTCCGCCTCGGCCGGGGCGCCCGGGTGCACGCCGTAGGAGGCGTCGGCCATCGGGTACGGCGGCAGCATCTGTGTGGCGTCCGCCACAGGGCCGGGCTGGTACTGGGGCGCCGGGGGCTGCTGCGGCGCATGGGCCGGCATGGGCGGCCGGGCCTGCGGGTACGGCGGGAAGAGCTGTGTCGCGTCGGAGTCCGGGAGGGACTGCTGCGGGGCGCCGTACGCCTGGGGCTGCTCGCCCCACGGCTGCCCGGCCGCGGGGCCGGTACCCCACGCCGTGGCCGCTCCCGGGCCGGGTATGCCCCCGTCCGCGGGCAGCACCACGCCCTCGTGCACCTCCGGATACGCCTCGTCACCGCGTCCGCCGTGCATCTCCGGTACCTCTGCCTTCTCCGTCGCTACGGAATCGTCGGCTCACGCTACCGGGTCTGCTTCGGGGGTCACCACGCCGCGGTCGGTCCCGTGGGGTCCGGGCGGCCGCCGCGTCGCAGAACAGGGTGCCCCTACCGCGGGGTTGATGTCGTTCCTGTAACGATTCGGTGGACGGGGGCGTGTGGCACCCCCGTCCCCGTGTCGTCACGCCGCCAGTTCCTCCTCCTCCAGCCGGGCGTCGAACTCCCGGACGGCGTTCTCCGCCGCGTACGGCTGGAGGCGCAGGCGGAGGTCGTCGAGGTACTCCGCGCCGCGGTTGGTGCGGAGCGTGGAGAGCAGCTCGACGGCCCGGGCGCCGGTGTGGCAGGCCTGCTCGACCTCCCGTTGCTGGACCTGGGCCTGGGCGAGCAGCAGCAGCCCGATCGCGCGGCGGCGGGCCTTCTCCGGGGCGTGCCCGGCCAGCGCCTCCTCGGCCCGGCGCACCGCTTGCGGCGCCTGGTTGAGGTCGCGGTGGCAGTGGGCGAGCTCGTCGGCGAGGTAGGCGGGCCCGAAGTGCCGGATCCAGTCGGGGTCGTCGCCCGGCTCGGAACGCTCCAGCGCCTCCACGGCCTGTCCCGCGACGGCCCCGCAGGCCCGCGCGTCGCCCATCAGCGCGTGGCCCCGCGCCTCCGCCGCGTAGAACATGGCCTGCGCGGTGGCGGTGACCTGGCCGCGGGCGCCCTCCTGGGCGGCGCGGGCCAGTTGGGCGATCTCGCGCGGGTTGCCGAGCTGCGCGGCGAGGTGACTCATCCCGGCGGCCAGGACGTAGCCCCCGTACGCGCGGTCGCCCGCGGCCTGCGCCAGCCGCAGCGCCTGGATGTAGTAGCGCTGCGCCAGGCCGGGCTGGCCGGTGTCGACGGCCATGTAGCCGGCGAGTTCGGTCAGGCGCGCGACGGCGGAGAAGAGCTGACGCCCCGTCGCCTCGCGGTAGGAGCCGGCGAGGAGCCCGGAGACCACGCTGTTGAGGTAGTGCACCACCACCGGGCGCACGTGACCGCTGCCGAAGCGGTGGTCGAGTTCGTTGAGCGCGCGGGTGGTGGCCCGTACCGCCTCGACGTCGGACATGCCCACGCGCTGCCCGCCGGCCCGCGCGACCTGGGCGTCGGCGCGGGTGATCAGCCAGTCCCGGCTGGGCTCGACCAGGGCCGAGGCCGCCACGCTGGAGCCGGTGAGGAAGTCCCGGCGGCCGACGTCGCTCCGCCACAACTCGCAGACCTGCTCGATCGCGCCGAGCACGGTGGGTGAGAAGTGCAGACCGACGCCGGTGGCCAGGTTCTTGCCGTTGGCCATGCCGATCTCGTCGATGGTGACGGTGCGGCCGAGCTTGCGGCCGATGGCCTCGGCGATGATCGCCGGGGCCCGGCCCCGCGGTTGCTGGCCGCGTAGCCAGCGGGCCACGGAGGTCTTGTCGTAGCGCAGGTCGAGGCCGTGCTCCGCGCCGCACATGTTGACCCGGCGGGCCAATCCGGCGTTGGAGCAGCCTGCCTCCTGGATCAGTGCCTGCAGCCGTTCGTTCGGCTGGCGGGCGACGAGCGGTCGTGCGGCCATGGGCTCCCCCTCACAGCTGCCGCTTTGGGGACCTCAAGATCCCTTCCTGAAGATCCCTTCCCGGTACGCGCCACTCAAATTCCCCGCAAAGGACATAATTTGCGGCTGGATGCATGCCTACACACGCAAGGGTGACTACCCGGATGTCGGACCTCCCCCTACCGCGCGCCCCCGCACGTGCTCCCGTGCGCCCGCCATGAGCCGCGAGGCCGGGACCTCACTGCCCGTAACCCGCGCTGGGCAGGGCAGTTGTGAAGGTCGTGGAAGACACCGTGGAACACACCGTCCCAGCCCCGCGGCGGATCGCCGGCCAACTCCTCGACGCCGCCGTCGGGTACGCGGACGAACGGCACTGGGATGTGCTGCCCGGTGCCTGGCTCGTCGAGGACGCCGCCCCCTCCGGCCGCGGCGGCGCGCGCGTCCCGCGCACCCCGCGCTGTTCCTGCGGCGACACCGGCTGCCCCGCGCCCGGGGCGCACCCGTCCGGACCCGGCTGGGTGGGGGAGGCGAGCGGCAGCGGCGCCGCGGTACGCAGGATGTGGCTGCGGCAGCCCCTCGCGTCGGTGCTGCTCCCCACCGGTCGCACCTTCGACGCGATCGAGGTCCCCGAGGACGCCGGCTGCCTCGCGCTGGCCCGCATGGAGCGCATGGAACTGCCCCTCGGCCCGGTGCTCGGGACCCCTTCCCGCCGGATGATCTTCTTCGTGCTGCCCGGGGCCGCCGCCAAGGCGCCGGACCTGCTGCGCAGGCTCGGCTGGGCACCGTCCTCGCTCGACCTGGTGGTGCGCGGCGACGGCGACTGGGTGCCGGCCCCGCCCACCCGGCTCGGGACGGGCGGCGTCGTCCAGTGGGTGCGCCAGCCCACGGCCCTCAACCGGTGGCTGCCGGACACCGAGGAACTGATCTCCCCCCTCGCCTACGCCTGCGGCCGCGGACGCTAGCCGGGCCGTACCCCCCTCGGCATAGGCTGGGCGGATGCCGAACGCATCCGTCGCGCCCGCCGTACGTGTCCAGGGACTGTGGAAACGCTTCGGGCAGCAGGTCGCCGTCGCCGGGATCGACCTGAGCCTGCCCGCCGGGCACTTCGTGGGACTCGTGGGGCCCAACGGGGCGGGCAAGACCACGACCCTGTCGATGGTGACCGGGCTGCTGCGGCCCGACCACGGCCTCATCGAGGTCGGCGGTGCCGACGTCTGGCGCGACCCGGTCGCCGTGAAGTCCCGCATCGGCGTCCTGCCCGAGGGGCTGCGGCTCTTCGAACGGCTCACCGGCCGCGAACTGCTGGCGTACACGGGGCGGCTGCGCGGCATCCCGGGCGCGGAGACCGACCGCCGCGCCGCGCAACTGCTCGACGTCCTCGACCTGGCCGGCGCCGCCAACAAGCTCGTCGTCGACTACTCGACGGGCATGCGCAAGAAGATCGGCCTGGCCGCGGCCCTGCTCCACAACCCCGAAGTGCTCTTCCTGGACGAGCCCTTCGAGGGGGTCGACCCCGTCTCCGCCCAGGTGATCCGCGGGGTGCTGGAGCGCTTCACCGGGTCCGGGGCGACGGTCGTCTTCTCCTCGCACGTCATGGAGCTGGTGGAGAGCCTGTGCGACTGGGTGGCGGTGATGGCCACCGGCCGGATCGTGGCGCAGGGCCCCATCGCCGAGGTGCGCGGGCAGGCGCCGACGCTGCAGGACGCCTTCCTGACCCTGGTGGGCGCGCGTGACCGCGGCCCGGGGCAGGACCTGGACTGGCTCGGCGGGGCGAACGCCGGGGGCGGTCCGGCCGGGGCGGACCGGTCGTGACGGGGACCTTCGTACGGCTCAAGCTGTCGGTCCTCCGCAACGGGCTGCGCCAGTCCACCGGACGCCGGGTCGGCTGGATCGTCGGCACCCTGGTCTCCCTGCTGTACGCGCTGGGCATGGTCGTGGGGCTCGTCCTCCTGCACGGCAACGAGTACGCGCCCGCGGCGGCCGTCGGCATCGGGGTGGTGCTCGGCGCCGGCTGGGCCGTCATGCCGCTGTTCGTCTTCGGCGGTGACGACACCCTCGACCCGACCCGGCTGGCCATGCTGCCGCTGCGGCCGTGGCCGCTGGTCCGGGCGCTCCTGGTCTCCTCGCTCGTCGGCGTCGGGCCGCTGCTGACGCTCCTGGTGGTGGCCGGCGCGGCGGTGTCCGTGGTGGCGGGGGCCGCCTCGGCGGTGGCCGCGGTGCTCGCGGTGCCGCTGGCCGTGCTGATGTGCGTGGCCCTGTCGCGTGCCGTCGCCGCGGCCAACACCCGCCTGCTGACCAGCCGCAAGGGGCGCGACCTGGCGGTGCTCAGCGGCGTGCTGATCGCGGTGGGCGCCCAGTTGGTCAGCCTGGCCGCCAACGCGCTGACCTCGGGGAACGGTCTGGAGCGGATCAGCGGTTTCACCACCGTGCTGCGCTGGGTGCCGCCGGCGTCGGCGCTGGACGCGGTGCGGTCGGTGGGCGAGGGCTCGTACGGGCTCGCGGTCGCCGAACTCGCCTGGACCGCGGTCGCGGTGGGCCTGGTGCTCCTGTGGTGGCACACCAGCCTGGACCGGCTGATGACCCGCCCGGACGCCTCCACGCTCCAGGCGGGGCCCTCGAGCGTCCGCGAGACGCGGTTCCGGCTGTTCCCCGAGGGACGCACCGGCACCGTCATGGAGCGCCAGTTCCGCTACGCCTGGCGCGATCCGCGCACCAAGGCCGCCTGGGCCACCGCGCTGGCCGTCGGGCTGCTGCTGCCGCTCGTCTCGGCGGTCCAGGACGGCAGCGTCTACACCGCCTGCTGGGCGGCCGGGCTGCTCGGGCTGCAGATGTACAACCAGTTCGGCATGGACGGCTCCGCCTTCTGGACGGTCGCCGCGACCATCTCCTCCCGCGCGGACGCGTACGCGGAACTGCGGGGGCGGGCCATGGCGATCGCGGTGGTGGGCGTCCCGTACGTGGCCGTCGTCACCATCGGCGCGGCCTTCCTGCTGGGGCGGGCCGACGCGGTGGCCGAGACGCTCGGGCTCTCCTTCGCGCTGCTCGGGGCGCTGGTCGCCACCGGCGCCTGGGCGAGCGTGCGCTTCCCGTACTCCATGCCGCAGGAGAACCGCTTCGGCAGCGCCGCCGCGCCGGGCCAGACGAGCCTGGCGTGGCTCAGCCTCGTCGGGGGCGCGCTCACGGGCGCGGTGATCACGCTTCCGGTGCTCGGCGTGCTGATCTGGCTCCACGTCTCGGGGCGGCACGGCGCGCTGTGGCTCGTACTGCCGCTGGGCTGCCTCTACGGGGCCGCGTTCGCGGTGGCGGGGGTCCGTTCGGCGGCGCCCCGTCTGCTGGGCCGGCTGCCGGAGGTGCTGACGGCGGTGAGCAAGGGGTAGGCCCCGCGCGGCGGGAGGGCTGGAGGGCGGGCGCGGCCTAGAGGCGTGACAACGATGCCGTGGCGTACAGGACGTCCCGGATCGCAGCGCCGTCCCCGTCGCGGCCGGCGGCGATGCGGCCGGGGGCGATGTGGCCGGCGGCCAGCTGGCAGAAGTCGAGCTGGTCGACGGCGATCTCGGCGACCACCGCCTCGGGGGTGCCGATCGCGCCGGGCGAGTCCAGGGAGATGTACCAGTGACCGCCGCCGGAGCCCTCGACGTGGAGGTCGAGGGTGCGGCCGGGGGCGCCGGCCCGCACCAGACGGGCGGAGGACTCGGCCAGCCCCGCCTGCCGGAGCGCGGCCAGGGCGGTGGGCAGCATCCGGGCCGCGAGGTCGATCATGCGGTTGAGGTGCGGCGCCGCCGGCGGTCCGTACTCGGGGTAGTCCAGGGCCTGCGCGATGTCCTCGGCGTGGATCCAGCACTCGAAGGCGCGGTCGATCAGGGCGTCCCGCATCGGCACCACGGCGTCGGTGAAGTCCACCGGCAGGCCGCCGGTCGCGGACCCGGCGAAGGACAGCGTCCGCACGATGTCCCGGGTCTGGGTGCGCCACTTGTTGCGGACGAAGGCGTGCGTGTGGCGGCGGCAGCGCTCGCCGGCCAGCTCGGTGCGCTCCAGGCGCGTACGGGGCGCGCCCGGGCCGAGCGGGTCGTCGAGGCCGAGGGCGGTGGCGACGACGCCGTCCACCGAGCCGAGGTGGGCGAGGACGCCGCAGAGCGTCAGCTCGCGCGCCCCGCCGGCCCAGACCAGCTTGACCGGCATGTCCCACTCGGGTTCGCCGAGGTCGGCGAGGAGCGCGTCCAGGCGCGCGGTCTCGGCGTCGTAGGGGGCGGCCCACTCGGGGACGGGGATGCGCGCCGGGCGGCGCCCCAGGCAGCCCTCCAGGACCCGGGCGCGCAACAGCGGGTCGAGGTCGAGGGACTCCTCCTGGTGCAGCAGGCCCACCGCGCGGCGCAGCCGCATCGCCTCCTCGGCGCAGGGCGCGCAGTCGGTGAGGTGGACGTCGACGGCGCCGGCCTCGTCGCGGGAGCAGGCTGACAGTGCCCACGCGCCGAGCAGGGAGCGCAGTACGCGGTGGTCGTACTCCGGGGGGCCGGACCGCGCGGGCTCCCGCGCGGGTTCACGCTCCGGCTCGCGGGCCCTCTCGGGTGAGGGTGAGGACGGGGACGGGGCCGCGGGTCCGGCCTCGGGCAGCGGACCGTCCTCTGCGGCGCCGCGCGGCATCGGCACCCGGGGCAGGTTGGTCCCGGGCGGGGGAGTCTCGCCGTTCTCGGCCGGTCCGTTCACAGGGACCTTCCCCGGGGTGCGGAGTCCTGGACGGCGGTGGACAGCAACTGGAGTCCGAGCCGCAGGCGGCGGCGGGCCTCGTCCTCGGTGACCCCGAGGTCGGCGGCGGCCTCGCGGTAGTCCATGCGGCGGCGGTAGGCGAGGTCGAGGGCCTGGCGCAGGGGTTCGGGCATGGAGGTCACGATGTAGTCGGCGCGGGCGGCCGTCGAGGCCTCGCGGACCCGGGTCTCCACCTGCTCGGGGGTGCCGGCGCCGCGGTTCTCGGACTGGCGCAGCCGGTGGACGGCCTGGCGCTGGGTGAGGCCGGCGACCCAGGAGCGCAGCGAACCCTGCTTGGGGTCGTAGGCGTCCGGGTTCTCCCAGATGTAGCCGAAGACCTCGCGGGTGATCTGGGCGGCGGCCTCCTCGTCGTCCATGACGCGGTGGGCGAGGCTGTGCACGAGGGAGGCGTAGCGGTCGTACAGCTCTCCGAGTGCGGCCTCCTCGCCGCGCGCGAGCCGCTGCTGCATCTTGCGGTCCCAGCGGGGTGGTGCGGATGCCGCCATCGCGTCTCCCCCTTTGTCGCCGTCGCCCTACTACGGTCGCACTGCCTCGGATCGAATGTATCCGCCGATTGCTGCCACGTACGGCGCCTTGCGGCAAGCTTCTGCCATAACTGATCGATTCTGGTAATGCGTTACCCGGGTGTGACCGGAAGATTGCGGGGAAGCGGCTCCGGCGGGGCATAGGGTCTGTACGACCGCTGCCAGGAGAAGGGCCAGACAGTGGCATTGCAGGTGTTGCAGGACGAACGGGACGGTTGGGTGGTCCTGACCGTGTCCGGGGAGATGGATCTCGTGACCGCGCCGGTTGTGCGCCAGCACGTGCACGACGCGGTGGCCGACGGACGGCACAGTGTGGTGCTGGACCTGGCCGGGGTCCACTTCTGCGACTCCAGCGGTGTGGGCGTGCTGATCGCCGCCCGGCGGCTGATGCGGTCCTGTGCCGGGCAACTGCGCCTGATCCTCCCCCGGAACAGCCCCTCCGACGGCGTCGCGCACGTCAACCGGGTGCTGGCCGCGCTCGGCGTACGCCGGCTCTTCGAGGTCTTCCCCGACCTGGAGGCCGCCACCGACGACACCGCGGGGCCGATGTCCGCCTAGGGCGTGCGCCCTGCGAGGGGCGGGCGGGTCCGCCAAGTCCTGTGTGAGCACTCTCACATCCGGTGTCCGCTTCGTCCATGAAGCGTCCCTGGAGGCCCGATTGGGGTCACTCAGGCGAAATCTGTGGAGGGCGCACCTTTCGTCGTCCCCCCGCTCGGGTTACCTTCGTGCGCAGAACACGTGTTCAAGGTTCTGTCCGGCGGGTGGGGGCGTTCGTTCGGAGGTCTCCACCGCCCATGCTCGATCTCGCGGGTGCATGGGACCACCTCTCGTGGTCCCTTCGTCATGTGCACTGGTACGGAGTGACCGTCGGCGCACTCCTCGCCGTCAAACTGCTGCTCTCCGTCCGCCGGCGCCGCCGTCCGGAGCTCGCCTTCGACAAGCCCGTGACCCGGCTGCGCATCCACGGCGTGATCACGGTCTACAACGAGGCCCCGGCGATGCTGCGCGGCTGCCTGGAGTCGGTCCTCGCGCAGACCCTGCTGCCGCACTCCCTCACCGTGGTCGACGACTGCTCCGAGGACCACTCGGCGGGGGCCCTGGTCCAGGAGATGCGCCCGCAGTTCGAGCGCGCCGGGGTCCGTCTCGACTTCGTCCGGTTCCCCGACAACCGCGGCAAGCGCCACGGGCTCGCCGCCGGCTTCGGGAAGGAGCCGCTCGCGGACGTCTACCTGTGCGTCGACTCCGACACCCTGCTCGACCGGCACGCCGTCGCCGAGCTCGCCCAGCCCTTCACCAAGCGCCGGGTCCAGTGCGTCACCGGGCTGGTGCTCGCCCACAACCGCGGCACCAACCTCCTGACCCGTCTGATCGACATGCGGTACGTCAACGCCTTCCTCGGCGAGCGGGTCGCCTACTCCCGCCTCGGCTCGGTGCTCTGCGCCTGCGGGTCGCTGGCCATGTACCGCGGGTGGGTCGTCCGCAAGCACCTCGACGACTTCCTCGACCAGCGGTTCCTCGGCCGCCCGGCGACCTTCGGGGACGACCGGCGCCTGACGTACTACTGCCTCACCGAGGGACTCTCCCTGATCCAGCCCTCGGCGGTCGGCTACACCGACGTCCCCGAGCGCCTCGGCCACTACGTGCGCCAGCAGATCCGCTGGGGCAAGTCGTTCATCCGCGAGGGCTTCCTGCTGCTCGCCAAGCTCCGGCTGCACCGCATGTACTGGTGGCTGAACCTCGTCGAGCTGGCCACCTGGGTCGCCTTCACCGCGGGACTGCTCGCGGCGCTCGTCGCGGTGGTGATGCACCCGCGGGGCTGGACGCTGCTGGCCGGCTACCTCGCCTACATGTGCGTCATGGCCTGGGTGCGCTCCGTCCACTACCTGCGCGGCGCCGCGCAGGTGCGGATCGCCGACCGGCTGCTGACCTTCCTCGCCGCCCCGCTGTACGCCCTGCTCAACATCGGTCTGCTGCTGCCCCTGCGGTTGTGGTCCCTGGCGACGCTGCGGCGCACCAACTGGGGGACCCGCGCCCGGATCGAGGTCGGCGGCGCCCACGACGACATCGCGTTCGAGCCCGCCGGGCAGCCCCACCCGCAGCCGCACCTGCCGCACCAGCGCCGGGAGGCCGCCGGCGGGACGTGGGACCCGTGGGACGCGTCCGTGCACCCCGGGACCGCGCCACCGGCCATCGGCGCCGTCGGCCCGGCCGGGCCCGTGCGCGACACCGCCCCGTAGGCGGCGCGTCCGTTCCCGTCCCGTCCCGTCCCGTCCGGCCGCGTCGCGGAGACCGCATGGCATGCCGTCGGCATCGCCCCTCCACCCGTGCTAGGAGCTTCCGTGGGTTCTGCCCGCCCCTCCGTCCGTCCCTCCGTCCGGCCCGAGCGTCCCGTCCCCGCCGGTCACGGCAAACGGCGCCGCCCCGTCCGGAGGGCGGCCGGGTACCTGCTGCTGGCGGCCGCCGTCGGCGCGGGCGTCACGGCGCTGTACCCCGAGTGGCGCGAGGCGCAGCAGCCGCCGCCGGAGCTCACCGTCCGCTACAAGGCGGGCACACCGGTGTCCGCCGGCGCGGCCCGGCCGTGGCTGGAGGTCGTCAACACCTCCGACCACCGGGTGAGCCTCGCCGACGTGGCGGTCCGGTACTACTTCACGCAGGACGGCGGCACCCCGTACGCGTTCAACTGCGTCCAGGCCTCGGTCGGCTGCTCGGACGTCGACGGGCGGACCGTCGCCCTGGACCGGCCGGCGGCGAACGCCGACCACTACCTGGAGATCACCTTCACCAAGGCGGCGGGCACCCTGGCGCCCGGCGCGAAGAGCGGCGCCATCGGGGTCCAGCTGTACCGCCCCGGCGGGAAGGTGGACCAGCGCGACGACCGGTCGTTCAGCCCCGCCCACGACACCTTCCGGCCGTCGAAGCTGGTCACCGGGTACCTGGACGGCAGGCACGTCTGGGGCGACGAGCCGGACGGTGAGGCCGGCACCCCTCCCCGGGGCTCCGCCGCGGGCGCGGCACGGCCCGCGCCGCCCCCCGGGATCGTCTTCGACGACTTCCGCTACAGCGGACCCCGGGATCCGGCGCTGCGCGCCCACGGCTGGCTGGTCCGTACCAGCGGGGGCGGGCCCGGCATCCACGACACGTGGTCGTCGCGGGGCGTCGCCTTCCCCGCGGACAAGAACGCCCTGGGCGGTCAGGTCCTGCGGCTGCGCGCCGCCACCGACGGGACGCGGCGCGGCACCACCCAGGCCGAGGTGCACACCACCGGCACGAAGTTCCTGACCGGGACCTTCGCCGCCCGGATCCGCTTCGCGGACGAACCGGAGAGCGGCCGCAACGGCGATCACATCAACGAGACCTTCTTCATGATCTCGCCCCACCACCACGCCGAGTACAGCGAGCTCGACAACGAGTACCAGCCCAACGGGGGCTGGGGCGCGCCCGGTCCGCGGCTCGACACGACGACCTGGCGCAGCGCCAGGGAGGGGGACCGGGTGACCCGGGCCACGACGGCCGCCCTCCAGGGGTGGCACACCCTCGTCACCACCGCCGCCCACGGCGTCGTGACCTACAGCCTCGACGGGCACGAGCTGTTCCGCACCGGAGGGAAGTACTACCCGACCCAGAACATGTCCGTGAACTTCAACACCTGGTTCGTGGACCTGCCGTTCGCGGGGAAGCGCACCTGGGACATGCAGGTCGACTGGTTCTACCACGACGCCCGGAATGCGCTGTCCCAGGCGGAGGTGGAGAAGGCGGTCGACGGCCTCGCCGCGGGCGGCACGGGCTACGTGAACACCGTCCGCGAGCCCTGAGCCGCCCCGCGCGGCGTGGCGGCCCGGGCGAGGCGCGGGGCCCTGTGAGGTGTGGGCCCGGGTGGGCGGTCGGCCGGGGTCAGGTGTCGGCGGGGGCGGGTCCCAGTGTGGTGGTGCCGATCGCCGCCCGGTGGCCCAGGCCCGTCCGGTAGGCGTCCAGCGCGGCCTCGACGCGGCCGGAGCGGCGCAGCAGGTCGCCGAGCAGCCGGCAGATGTCCGCCAGGTCCCCGGCGGCTCCCGCGCGTTCCAGCAACGCCAGGGCGGACACGTAGTGCTCCTCCGCCGCCTCCGGGTCGCCGCGCTCCTCGGCCAGCAGACCGAGCAGCCGGTGCGCGCCGCCGGCGTGGACGGCACCGCGCCACGGGCCGAGCTCGTCCAGCAGGCGGGTCAGCAGCTCCTCGGCCTCGGCGGGCTTGCCGCGCCGCCGCAGCACGTCCGCCAGCTCCACCTCGACCTGCACCGTGAACAGCACGGACCGGCCGGCGGACAGCATGTCGCGGGCGGTGCGCAACTCGCGCTCGGCCTGCTCCAGGTCGCCGTCCTGGGAGTGGACGTAGCCGCGCATCCAGTGGCAGTGGGCCAGGTCCGTGTGCAACTCCAGTCGCTGGAACAGCTCCTGCGCCTTGGCCAGCGACGCCTCGGCCTCGCCGGTGCGGCCCGCGACGATCAGGGTGCGGGCGATGCTGCGGTGCATCTGGGCGACCAGGGCCGGATCGCCCGCCTCGGGAGCGAGGTTGAGCGCCTGCTCGGCGGCGTGCGCGGCCCGGGCGTAGGCGCCCAGGTCGGTGTACGGGCCGATCGACGCGATGTACAGCATCAGCAGGGCGTCGGGGTCGGGCCGGGCGCCGTCCGGGGCGGTCCGCCGCTCCAGCCGGGTGATGCCCTCCTCCAGCAGATGGGAGGCGTAGCGCACCTCGCCCGCCAGCAGGTGGGAGACGGCCCGGCCGCGCAGGGCCGCGGCGCGCCGGGCGTCGTCGGCCGCCGGGTCCGCGTCCAGCAGCCGTTCCGCGGCCTCGAAGTGCACGCGCGCCTGTGTGAGTTCGCCCGCGTCCAGTGCGGCGTCGCCCTGCCGGAGCAGTTCGAGGGGATCCTGCGGGCCGTCCTGCGGGCCGCTTTCCGGACCTGTGCCGGGACCTTCCTCCAGGCCGTCCTGCGCCCGGTCCTGGCCGTCCTGTGTGCCCACCGTGACCCTTCCCCTCTGGAACTCTTGCGGAGGAGGTTACGCGGCTTTGCGCCGGACGTGCCTCACGCTTTCGTAAAGCGCTCCCTGAGCTTGTACTTCAGCACCTTGCGCAGGGTCTCGTTCCGCGGCAGCGCGTCCACCACCTCGAGCTGTTCGGGCAGTTTGTGGACGGCCAGGCCCGCCTCGCGGAGGAAGGCCGTGACCTCGGCGAGGGTGAGCGGCCCCGCGCCCTGCGGCTGCTCGACGACGGCGCAGACGCGTTCCCCGCGTTCGGGGTCGGGCAGGCCGATCACGGCGGCGTCGGCGACGCCGGGGTGGGCGTAGAGGAGTTCCTCGATCTCCTTGGCCGAGACGTTCTCACCCTTTCGGATGATGATGTCCTTGAGGCGCCCGGTCAGGACCAGGTACCCGTCCGGGGTCAGCCTGCCGACGTCCCCGGTGCGCAGGAAGCCGTCCGCGTCGAAGGCCCGCTCGGTCAGCCGCGGGTCCGTGTAGCCCTGGCACACGGCCTCGCCGCGCAGCCTCACCTCGCCGTCCTCGGCGATCCGTATCTCCATGGCGGCGGGCGGGCGGCCCTCGGTGGTGGCGAGCCGGTCGACGGGGTCGCGCGGCGAGCCCATGGTGATCATGGGGGCCTCGGTCATGCCGTAGCCGTGCGCTAGGGCGCAGCCGAGGTCGCGGACCACCGCGTGGTAGAGCTCGGGCGGCTTGGGGGCGCCGCCGCCGGACAGCAGGCGCAGGGTCGGGATGATCCTGCCGCCCGCGGGCTGCTTGCGCTGCTCGGCGAGGAAGAGGGAGTAGAAGGCGGTGCTGCCGCCTGCCATGGTCACCCCGTGCCTGCGGTAGGCCTCCAGGGAATCCGGGAGTGAGAAGTGCTCCAGCAGCAGGGCGGGGAAGCCGCACAGCAGCAGCATGACCAGGTAGTCGGGGCCGCCGATGTGCGCGTAGGGGAAGGCGACGGAGCCGACGTCATCGGGTCCCAGTTCCAGGGCGAGGGCGAGGCAGGTGCCGCCGGCGATGAGGCTGCGGTCGGTGTGCAGCACTCCCTTGGGTTCGGAGGTGGTGCCCGAGGTCCAGTAGATCCAGCGGACCCGGGTGCCGTCTGTGGGCGGGGCCGGGAGCGAGCCTGGGTCGCCCTCCGGGAGGCAGTCGTAGGCCTCCAGGACCTCGTGGGCCCCGAGGCGGCGGGCCATCGCGGTGTGGTCGAAGCCGCGCCATGTGCCGGGGACGGCGAAGAGGGCGGGGGTCGTCTGGCGGAGTATGTGGCCGACCTCGTGGTCGCGGTAGAAGGGCATGATCGGGGTCTGCACGGAGCCCAGCCGGGCCAGGGCCGCCGAGAGGACCACCGTCTCGATGCGGGTCGGCAGCTGCCAGGCGACCGCGGTGCCGGGCCGGACGCCCCGGGCGTGCAGCCCCGCGGCGACCCGCTCGGCGCGGTCGCGCAGCTGCCCGAAGGTCAGCCGGCGGTCGTCGGTGTCGAGCAGCGCCGGGGCGTCGGGGGTCAGCGCGGCGCGCCCCGCGATGAGCGCCCAGAGGGTCGGCGAGTCGCCCAGGCTTCGCATTTCTTCTCCTTCCGGTCAGTTACCTGACGTACCGTCAGACGGCTTGCCCGGAGCGTAGGTGCCCGGCCGGGTGCGGTCCAGGGTCCGCGCGCCCTCGATGGACGGCCCGGGACGGCGGGCGTAGTGTGAATCTGACGATGCATCAGATTCAAGGAAGGGCGGGGAGCGATGGAACTGCCCCGGATCATCAGCGTCGACGACCACGTGATCGAACCCGCACACCTCTTCGAGACCTGGCTGCCGGCGAAGTACCGGGACCGCGGTCCCCAGCCGCTGACCGCCGGGATCGGGGAGCTCGCCTACGTCGCCGGCAAGTACCAGATCACGATGGACCCGGACGGACCGCCGACCGACTGGTGGATCTACGAGGACCTCAAGTTCCCGTACAAGCGGAACATCGCCGCCGTCGGCTTCGACCGGGACGAGATGACCCTGGAGGGCATCACCCGCGAGGAGATGCGGCGGGGCTGCTGGGACCCCAAGGCCCGGCTCGCCGACATGGACCTCAACCACGTCGAGGGCTCGCTCTGCTTCCCCACCTTCCCGCGCTTCTGCGGCCAGACCTTCGCCGAGGCCAAGGACAAGGAGGTCGCCCTCGCCTGCGTCCGCGCCTACAACGACTGGATGGTCGAGGAGTGGTGCGGCGACAGCGGCGGCCGGCTGATCCCGCTCTGCCTGATCCCGCTGTGGGACGTCGGCCTGGCCGTCGCGGAGATCCGCCGCAACGCGGCCCGCGGGGTGCGGGCCGTCACCTTCAGCGAGATCCCCACCCACCTGGGACTGCCCAGCATCCACTCGGGGTACTGGGACCCCTTCTTCGCGGTCTGCGAGGAGACCGGGACGGTGGTCAACATGCACATCGGCTCGTCCTCGCAGATGCCGGCCGCGTCCCCCGACGCGCCGCCCGCCGTCCAGGCCTCGCTCTCCTTCAACAACGCGATGGCCTCGATGATGGACTTCCTCTTCAGCGGGGTGCTGGTGCGCCACCCCCGGCTCACGCTCGCCTACAGCGAGGGGCAGATGGGCTGGATCCCCTACGCCCTGGAGCGGGCCGACGACGTCTGGGAGGAGCACCGGGCCTGGGGCGGCGTGCGCGACGTGGTGCCCGAGCCGCCGTCCACCTACTACTACCGGCAGATCTTCTGCTGCTTCTTCCGCGACAAGCACGGCGTCGCCTCGATCGACGTGGTGGGCCGGGACAACGCGACCTTCGAGACCGACTACCCGCACGTCGACTCGACCTTCCCGCACACCAAGGAGGTCGCCCTCGACCATGTGAAGGGCCTCGACGACGAGACGGTGTACAAGCTCATGCGCGGCAACGCCATCCGCATGCTGGGGCTGGAGCCGGACCGGTGGACCTGACCTACACCGAGGCGGAGCTGGCGTACCGGGAGGAGCTGCGCGGCTGGCTCGCCCGGACGCTGCCCACCCTGCCGCCCGCGCCGGACCCCGCCGACTGGCCCGCCCGGCGGGCGTACGACACCGGCTGGCAGCGGCGTCTGCACGAGGCGGGCTACGCCGACGTGCACTGGAACGCCGACCCGACCCGGCGGCTGATCTTCCTGGAGGAGACCGAGCTGGCCGGGGCGCCCTACGTCGGCGCGAACTTCGTCGGCCTGCTGCACGCCGGGCCCACCATCGCCGCCGAGGGGACGGCCGGCCAGCGCGCACGCTGGCTGCCCCCGGTGCTGCGCGGGGACGAGGTGTGGTGCCAGGGGTTCAGCGAGCCGGGGGCGGGCTCGGACCTGGCGTCGCTGCGCACGCGGGCGGTGCGCGACGGCGACGCCTACGTGGTCACCGGGTCGAAGATCTGGACCTCGCACGCCGAGGTCGCCGACTGGTGCGAACTGCTGGTGCGCACCGACCCCGGCGCGCCGCGGCACCGCGGCATCAGCTGGCTGGCGCTGCCGATGGACTCACCAGGCGTGACGGTACGGCCGCTGCGGACCCTCGCCGGGACCACGGAGTTCGCCGAGGTGTTCCTCGACGAGGTGCGCGTGCCGGTCGCCAACCGGGTCGGCGCGGAGAACGACGGCTGGCGGGTCACGATGGTGACGCTCTCCTTCGAGCGAGGCACCGCCTTCGCCGGGGAGGTCGTCGCCTGCCGGCGGACCCTGCGCGAACTGGCCCGGAGCGCCCGGGAAACGGGGGCCTGGGACGACCCCGTGCTGCGGCGCAGGCTGGGCCGGCTGGCGGCGGAGTTCGGCGTCCTGTGGCGGCTGGTCCAGTGGAACGTCAGTGCCGGCGCCCCGGGCTTGGGGGGCTCGGTACTCAAACTGCGCTACTCGCACGCACGGCAGGAGCTCTACGACACCGCCGCCGAGGTCCTCGGGCCAACCGGGGCCCTGGACGCCGACCGCCCGTGGACGGCGGACCGGCTCTCCTCGCTCTCCTACACCATCGCGGCGGGCACGTCGCAGATCCAGCGGAACATCGTCGCCGAGCGGATCCTCGGCCTGCCGAAGGGGGCGTGAGCGGCCGTGGACTTCCGCCTCACCGAGGACCAACGGGCCCTCGCCGAGGGGACCCGCGGGCTGCTGGCGCGCCTCTACCCGGCGGAGCGGCTGCGGGAGGACGCGGCCGGGGCGGCTGCGGGCAACCCGGCGACCCTCGACCGCGGGATGTGGCGGGCGCTGGGGGAGGCGGGGTTCTTCGCGCTGCGGCTGCCGGAGGAACGGGGCGGACTCGGGCTCGGACTCCCGGAGGCCGTGCTCGTCTTCGAGGAGGCCGGACGGGCGCTGCTGCCGGGGCCGCTGGTGACGACGCACCTGGCGGCCGGCCGGGTGCCGGGGGCGGCCGAGGGCACCGCGGTGGTCACCGCGGCCGCCGGCGGGCTGGCCGAGTGGCTGGAGGCGTCCGACCATGTGCTGGGCTCCTACGACAAGGCCGAGCCGGTGCGTTCGGTGGACCCGCTCACCCCGCTGCACCGGGTTGTGGGCGGCGAACCCGCGGGCGAAGGCATGGCCGGCGGGGGCACGGCCGGCGAGTTGCTGACCGCGGCCCAGCAGACCGGCAGTGCCGCGCGCACCGTGGAACTCGCCGTCCGTCACGCCGCCGCCCGGGAGCAGTTCGGGCGGCCCATCGGCTCCTTCCAGGCGGTCAAGCACCTGTGCGCGGACATGCTGGTGCGGGCTGAGATGGCGCGCACGGCGGTGCGTGCCGCGGCGGTCTCCGGCGCGCCGGGCGAGGCGCCCGCCGCGCTACTGCTGGCGGACGAGGCGGCGGTCCGCAACGCCCGCGACTGTCTGCAGGTGTTCGGCGGGATGGGTTTCACCTGGGAGGCGGAGGTGCATCTCCACATCAAGCGGTCGTGGATCCTGCGGAGCCGGGGCCGTTCCGTGGCGGAGTGTGAGGAGAGCCTCGCGGAGGGTCTGCTCGATGGCACCTTTTAAGGCGATTGGCTGGTTATGGCCGTTTCGTCACGGATAAAGGGTTCCCGAGCGTCGATATCGGGTTGTGTCCGAGGTGTGACTTGTCACGCCATGGAGTCGGATCCCGCCTCGGGTACGCTCCATCGGGTGCGTGTGGTGGCGAAACGCGACGGATGCGGCAGTGGCGGGGCCTCGGTGCCCGGTGGGCTGCCTGTGCCGGGCTGTTCGAATTCGCCCCGTAATGAGCCCCGCACAGTATGCAGCACTCGTACCCCCTTGCGCTGGAATATGCCCGAAGCGCTTGTTGCGGTGACTGCGGGTCAATCATGCTGGGTCGCGATGAGGTCACGTACGGTGACCCTGCCGAGGCGCGAGGCGATGTGTCCGCCGGTTCGGATGGTGTGAGCGGTGCAGGTGCTCCAGGTTCAACTTGAGGTCGGCCCCGACCCCGCAGAGGTGGGCCGGGCCCGTCGGTGGGCCCGCTCGCGTCTCGCGGGCTCCGGGATAGGAGCCGACGAGCCGGTCGCCGAGACGCTGATCCTGCTCATCTCCGAACTGGTCACCAACGCCGTCGTGCACACCGGTTGCCCCGCGGTGCTGCGGATGCTCTTCCGTTCCTCCGGCGCCGCGCAGAGCGGTGAACAGGAGACCGTGCGCGTCGAGGTGGCCGACACCAGCGACGCCCCGCCGCGCCCGCGGCACGCCGACAACGACGAGACCGGCGGCCGGGGACTCGAACTCGTGGACGGCCTCGCGGACCGCTGGGGCTGGCAGCGCGAGGGGGCGGGCAAGCAGATCTGGTGCGAGATCGACCGCAGCGAGCGTCCGGCGATCGTCCCCGCGCAGTCCGTCGGCGGGCTGATCCGCCGCCCCGCCTTCTGACCGCACGGGTCTTCCACCCGCACGGTCCCGGACGCACGGGCCTTCCGGCCGTACGGACCGAGGGGCCGTCCTCAGAGCACCGCCACCGGCGCGACCGGACTGCCGACCCCGCCCACGAAGGGCTGCGGCGTGGCGTCCAGCAGGAACGCGTACCGTCCCTCCTCGGCGCAGGCCTCCGACAGCGCCTCGAGGTTCCAGTTCTGGCCCTGGAGCATGCCCATCTCCACCAGGTCCAGGGCGTGGACGGCGAGCCACAGGTCGTCGATCTCCGGCGGGAAGATCTCGAAGGTCAGTGTGTCGTTGGCGACCGCCGCGACGTCGCGGGCGTGGAACCACTCGGGGGTGCGCACCGACAGTCCCGGTGACGGGAAGGCGTAGGCGTGCTTGTCGCCCGCCAGGTACACCCGCATCTGGCCGGTGCGGACCAGCACGATGTCCCCGGCGCGGACCGTGGTGCGGGCCAGTTCCTCGGCCGCGTCGAGGTCGTCGGGGGTGACGGCGTGGTCGCCGGGCAGCCGGTCCGTGCCGCGGGCGCGGGCCACGTCGAGCAGGACGCCGCGGGAGAGCAGTGTCGTGATCTTCTCCATGCCGCTGAACGCCGCCCCGCCGTGGGCGGTGACGGAGCCGGCCGGCCGGCCGTTGTAGATGCGCCCCGAGTGCGAGACGTGGGTCAGGGCGTCCCAGTGGGTCGCCGCCTGCAGTCCCATGGTGACGATGTCGTCGCTGGTGGCGACCGTGCCCGGGCCGAACATCTCGTGGTTGAGCATCACCATGGTGCGCAGCGGGTTCACCCGGCCCGGGATCATCCCCGTCTGCACCCCGTCCTGCTGCAGGGGCAGCGCGAGCGGCACGCGGCGTCCGCTGTGCACGGTGCCGGTCGCCGCGCGGACGACCTCGTCGGTGATCAGGTTGAGGGTGCCGGTCTCGTCGGCCTCCCCCCAGCGGCCCCAGTTGTTGACGCGCTTGGCGATGTCGTGGAACTCGGCGGGGAACGCCATCGCTGCCTCCCGGTCTCAGGGCTTGTGCTGGGGTGCGTCCGTGCTCCTAAAATCTAACGGTCCGTCAGAAACTCTGAGAAGGGGCGGGACCGGACGTGGGCAACTTCCTGAGCGGAAAGGTCGTCGCGGTCACCGGCGCCGGGCGTGGCATCGGGCGGGCCGTCGCCCTCGCGTGCGCGGCCGAGGGCGCCAAGGTCGTCGTCAACGACTACGGCGTCGCGGTCGACGGCCGCGAGCCGGCCGGCGAGGTCGCCGCCGCCGTCGTGAAGGAGATCGAGGCGGCGGGCGGCGAGGCCACCGCGGTGACCGACGACGTCTCCTCCATGGCGGGCGGCGAACGGATCGTCTCCACCGCGGTGGAGACCTACGGCCGCGTCGACG
Organism: Streptomyces sp. NPDC005722; assembly: GCF_040630935.1. Taxonomy (NCBI): domain Bacteria; kingdom Bacillati; phylum Actinomycetota; class Actinomycetes; order Kitasatosporales; family Streptomycetaceae; genus Streptomyces; species Streptomyces sp. NPDC005722. The sequence continues at coordinate 106,021 of NZ_JBEXYN010000006.1, read as the reverse complement.
GGGTCGTCTGCGTCGCCGGGATCCTGCGCGAACGCATGCTCTTCAACATGGGCGAGGACGAGTGGGACCCGGTCCTGGCCACCCACCTGAAGGGCACCTTCACCGTCTTCCGCGCCGCCTCCGCCGTGATGCGCCGACAGGGCACGGGCACCCTCGTCGGCTTCACCAGCGGCAACCACCAGGGCAGCGTCTCCCAGGCCAACTACTCCGCGGCCAAGGGCGGGATCATCTCGCTGGTGCGCAGCGCCGCGCTCGGCCTGCACCGCTACGGGGTGACCGCCAACTGCGTGGCCCCCGTGGCACGCACCCGCATGTCCGCCAACGTGCCCATGGAACTGGCCGAGATCGGCGAACCCGAGGACGTCGCCGCGATGGTCGTCTTCCTGCTCAGCGACCACGCCCGCGACATCACCGGACAGGTCTACACCGTCGCCGGACCCAAGATCGCGGTTTGGGCCCAGCCACGCGAACTGCGCGCCGCCTACGCGGACGGCGAGGGCTGGACACCGCAGCGCATCGCCGCCGCCCTGCCGGGCACGGTCGGCACCGACCCCATGCCGATGCTCGCCCAGCTCGAGGCCATGCGTGCCGCCGCTGCCGCTGTCCGAGGGCAGTGACGGCCCCGTACCGAGGAGAGGGCGGACCATGGACTTCACCTTCGGCCCGGAGACGGAGGCCTTCCGCGCGGAGGCACGGGCGTGGCTGAGCGCGCACCCGGACCGCGTGTCCGGGCGGGAGTGGGAGCGGGAACTCGGTGCCGCCGGATGGATCGGGCTCGGCTGGCACGGCGAGTACGGCAACCGCCGCGCCACCCTGCCCCAACAGGTGGCCTGGGGCGAGGAGTACGCCCGTGCCGGGGCGCCCGCCCGGTCCGGGCACATCGGCGAGAACCTGCTGGCCCCCACCCTGGAGGCGCACGGCACCCCCGGCCAGCGCGACCGCTTCCTGCCACCCGTCGCCCGCGGCGAGGAACTGTGGTGCCAGGGGTACAGCGAGCCCGGAGCGGGCTCCGACCTCGCCGGCGTGAGGACCGCGGCCGTCCGCGACCACGACGCCGAGGGCCCCTGCTACCGCGTGACCGGCCAGAAGATCTGGACCTCCCTCGCCCAGCACGCCGACTGGTGCTTCGTCCTGGCCCGCACCGATCCCGACTCGCGGCGTCACCACGGACTGGGCTTCCTGCTCGTCCCCATGGACCAGCCCGGCAGGATCGAGGTGCGCCCCATCCGCCAGCTGACCGGCACGGCCGAGTTCAACGAGGTCTTCTTCGACGGGGCGCGCGCCGACGCCGCCCACCTCGTCGGCGGGGAGGGCCACGGCTGGCAGGTCGCCATGTCCCTCCTCGGCTTCGAGCGCGGGGTCTCCACCCTCGTGCAGCAGATCGGCTTCGAACGCGAACTGCGCCAGGTCGTCGACCGCGCGGTCGCCACCGGGGCGGCGGCCGACCCCGTGCTGCGGGACCGGCTGGTGCGGCAGTGGGCCGAGTTGCGCGTCATGCGCTGGAACGCGCTGCGCACGCTGGGCACCGCCGACCCCGCCGCCCCGAGCGTCGCCAAGCTGCTGTGGGGCGGCTGGCACCAGCGGCTCGGCGAACTGGCCGTCGCCGTCGGCGGCGCCCCCGCCGCGGCCGGCCCCGCGCCGTGGGAGCCGGCACGACCCTACGAACTCGACCAGGCCCAGCACATGTTCCTGTTCAGCCGCGCGGACACCATCTACGGCGGCTCGGACGAGATCCAGCGCACGATCATCGCCGAGCGGGTGCTCGGCCTCCCGAAGGAGCCTCGCGGATGAACAGCGACGGGACGTACGGCCACTGGATCGGCGGCCGGTGGCACGAACCGGCCGGAGCTCACTATCCAGTTGTCAATCCGGCCACGGAGGAGACCGTCGGGCGCGCCCCCGAAGCGGGCCCGGCGGACGTGGACGCCGCGGTGCGCGCCGCGCGGGAGGCGTACGAGGGCTGGTCCCGTACGAGCCCGGCGGAGCGCGCCGCGATCCTGGAGCGGATCGCGGACGTCCTCGCCTCGCGGTCGGCGGATCTCGTACCGCTGCTCCAGCAGGAGACGGGAGCGACGATCCGTGTCGCGTCGAGCATGCAGATCCCCACAGCGGTGGACCGCTTCCGGCGCTACGCGCGGGGTGCGCTGGAACCGGACACGATCCCCTTTGCGCCGCAGCCCGTGAAGGCCTCGCCGCTCGCGCCCGGCGGGCTGGTCAACGCGGCCGCGGTACGGCGTCCGGTGGGTGTCGTCGCCTGCATCACCTCCTACAACTTCCCTCTGGTCAACCTGGCCGGCAAGGTCGCCCCCGCGCTGGCCGTGGGGAACACCGTCGTCGCCAAGCCCGCGCCCCAGGACCCGCTGACCTGCCTGCTGCTCGGCGGGATCATGCGGGAGGCGGGCCTGCCCGACGGGGTGTTCAACGTCATCACCGGCACGGGCGCCGCGGCCGGCGAGGCACTGGTCGCGCACCCCGGTGTCGACATGATCAGCTTCACCGGCTCGACGGCGGTCGGGCAGGCGATCGCCCGCGTCGCGGGTGCGTCGATGAAGCGGACCCTGATGGAACTGGGCGGCAAGGGCGCGGCGATCATCCTCGAGGACGCCGCTCCCGGCGTCCTCAGATCAGCGATATCTGCTGTCGGTTCAACATGGGCATTCCATTCAGGTCAGATCTGCACGGCGCCGACCCGTGTCCTCGTCCCCCGCGGGCGGTACAAGCAGGTGATCACCGCCCTTGAACAGTACGCCCGTTCGCTGACCCTCGGGGACCCTGTGGATAACTCCACCGTCGTCGGCCCGCTGATCACCGCCGCCCAGCGCGACCGCGTCGAGGCCCACGTCGCGGGCGCCCGTGAACAGGGCGCCCGCGTCGTCACCGGCGGTGCGCGCCCCGACCTCAAACCGGGCTACTACGTGGCCCCCACACTGCTCGCGGACGTCACGCCCGACATGACGGTCGCCCAGGAGGAGGTCTTCGGCCCGGTCGTCGCCGCCCTCCCGTACGACACCGAGGCCGAGGCCGTCGCGATCGCCAACGGCACCCCGTACGGCCTGTACGACTACGTCTTCGGCGACGACACCGCCCGTGCCTGGGCCCTCGCCGCCCGGCTGCGCAGCGGCAACGTCGGCGTCAACACCGTGCAGCGTCATCCCGAGACGCCGTTCGGCGGCTTCAAGCACAGCGGGATCGGCCGCGACGGCGGCTCCTTCGGGCTGCAGGCCTACAGCGAACTCCAGGCGGTGGTGTGGTGATGAGAGGCGTGATCTTCGACGGGAAGCAGCCCGCGGTCGTCGACGACCTCGAGGTCCGGGACCCGGGCCCGGGCGAGGTGCTGGTCCGCATCCGCGCGGCGGGGCTGTGCCACAGCGACCTGTCCGTCGTCGACGGCGTCATCCCCTTCCCCGTCCCGGTCGTGCTCGGCCACGAGGGGGCGGGCGTCGTGGAGGCGACCGGCGCGGGCGTCTCGCACGTCGCGCCCGGCGACCACGTGGCCCTGTCCACCCTCGCCAACTGCGGCACCTGCCCGGACTGCGACCGGGGACGCCCGACGATGTGCCGCAAGGCGATCGGCCGTCCCGGCAGGCCCTTCAGCCGGCACGGCGAGCCGCTGTTCAACTTCGCCTCCAACTCGGCCTTCGCGGAACTGACCGTCGTCAAGGCCGTCCAGGCCGTCCGCCTGCCCGACGGAATCCCCCTCACCTCCGCCGCGCTCATCGGCTGCGGGGTGCTGACGGGGGTCGGTGCCGCGCTCAACCGCGCCCGCGTCGACCGCGGCGACACGGTCGTGGTCATCGGCACCGGAGGCGTCGGCCTGAACGTGCTGCAGGGCGCGCGCCTCGCGGGCGCCTCCCGGATCGTCGCCGTCGACACCAACCCGGCGAAGGAGGAGCCCGCGCGGCTGTTCGGCGCCACCGACTTCACGGACTCCGCGGAGGCGGTGCGCGCGCTGCTGCCCACCGGCGCCGACCACGTCTTCGAGTGCGTCGGACACGTGGGGCTCATCCGCCAGGCCGTCGACCTCCTGGACCGCCACGGCCAGGCCGTCCTGCTGGGCGTGCCGCCTGCCGACGCCGAGGCGTCCTTCCTGGTGTCCTCCGTGTACCTCGACAAGTCCATCCTGGGCTGCCGCTACGGCTCGTCACGGCCGCAGCGCGACATCGCGCTCTACGCCGACCTCTACCGGCGAGGCCGGCTCCTGCTGGACGAACTCGTCACCCGGACCTACCCGGTGGAGGACTTCGCCGAGGCGGTGGAGGACGCCCGGGGCGGTCGTGTGGCGCGTGGCGTGCTGACCTTCTGAACCGTCTCAGAGCGCCGCCGTCGCCCGGAAGGTGCGCCGGTAGGCGCTGGGCGAGACGCCGATGACGGTCTGGAGGTGCTGCCGCATGGAGGCCGCCGTGCCGAACCCGGCCTGCCGGGCGACCTGGTCGACCGACAGGTCGCTGGACTCCAGCAGGTGCCGGGCGCGTTCGACGCGCTGCTGCGTCAGCCACTGCCCGGGGCTGGTGCCCACCTCCTCCCGGAAGCGCCGGGTGAAGGTGCGCACGCTCATCGCCTCGCGCTCGGCCAGCTCGCGCAGCGTCAGCGGCCGGTCGAGCCGGTCCAGCGCCCAGGTGCGCGCCGCTGCCGTGGTGGCCTGCTGGGGCTCGGGCAGGGGCCGCTGGATGTACTGGGCCTGGCCGCCCTCCCGGTGCGGCGGTACGACCGTACGGCGCGCGCTGGCGTTCGCGACGGCGATGCCGTGGTCGCGGCGGACGATGTGCAGGCACAGGTCGACGCCCGAGCCGACGCCCGCGGAGGTGAGGATGCCGCCGTTGTCGACGTACAGGACGTCCGGCTCGACCCGCACCCGGGGGAAGAGCCTCTGGAAGTGGTCCGTGCTCGACCAGTGCGTGGTGGCGCGCAGACCGTCCAGGTAGCCGGCCGCGGCCAGGAAGTACGACCCGGTGCAGATGGACACGAGCCGGGTCCCGGGGCGGATACGGGCGAAGGCGGCCGCCATCTCCTTGGGCAGCCGGCCCTCCGTGTGCGCGGCGGAACGCTCGTGGGCGGCGGGGACGATGACCGTGTCGGCCGTCTCCAGCGCCTCGGGGCCGTGGGCGACGTGGATCTCGAAGTCGGCGTCGGCGCGCACCGGTCCGGGACCGTGCGGGGAGCACGTCACCACCTCGTACAGGTCGGCCCCGCCGGAGTCCCTCGCGCCGCCGAAGATGCGGTGGGGGATGCCCACCTCGAAGGGGATCACCCCGTGCTGCACCAGGACGGCGACCCGGTGGCGCGCCGGCGTGCCGGGGTCTGCGTTCCGCGAAGGCGTCTCCATGGATACGGCCATGGCCCGATCCTTGCACAACATGGCCATCCGGCCACTCGTTCCGGGGAAACCGATGCCGGATGCTGATCCGGTGACGCAGACTCCCGAGCTTCCCGCGCAGACCCTGGCCGACAGGGTCCCCGAAGGTTCCCGGCCGTTCCGCACCCCCCGTGTCCACCGTGCGTGGTCGGTGGCCGCCGCTGCCTTCGTCACGCTCATCGGCGCCGCGGGGTTCGCCTCCCTGCCCGGACTGCTCATCGAGCCGCTGAACGGCGAGTTCGGCTGGTCGCGGGGCATGATCGGCCTGGCGGTATCGGTGAACCTCGCCCTCTACGGGCTGACGGCGCCGTTCGCCGCCGCCCTGATGGACCGCTTCGGCATCCGCCGGGTGGTGGCGGTGGCGCTCGTCACCATCGCGACCGGAGCGGGCCTGACCGTCTTCATGACCGCGAGCTGGCAGCTCGTGCTCCTGTGGGGTGTCCTCGTCGGGCTGGGCAGCGGCTCCATGGCGCTGGCCTTCGCGACCACCGTGACCAACCGCTGGTTCGAGCACCGGCGCGGCCTGGTCACCGGCATCCTGACCGCGGCCGGCGCGGCGGGGCAGCTGATCTTCCTGCCCTTGCTCTCCGTCATCATCGAGCACGCGGGCTGGCGCGCGGCGGCCCTCACCGTCACGGGTGCCGCGGTCCTCGTCGCGCCCCTGGTCTACCTGCTGCTGCGGGACCACCCGGCCGATGTGGGCCTCGCCCCCTACGGCGCCAAGGAGTTCGTGCCGAAGCCGCCGCCGGTGACGGGCGCGGCGACGAGGGCGGTCAAGGCGCTGACCAGCGCCGCCCGGGGTGGCCCGTTCTGGCTGCTGGCGGGGACCTTCGCGATCTGTGGCGCCTCGACGAACGGCCTGGTCAAGACACACTTCGTGCCCGCGGCACACGACCACGGGATGCCGGTGACGGCGGCCGCCTCCCTGCTCGCGGTGATCGGCGTCTTCGACATCGCCGGCACCATAGCCTCCGGCTGGTTCACCGACCGCTTCAGCCCGCGGCGGCTGCTGGCCACCTACTACGGGCTGCGCGGGCTGTCGCTGATGTTCCTGCCGGTGCTCCTGGGCGACTCCGTCCACCCGCCCATGGTGCTGTTCATCGTCTTCTACGGGCTGGACTGGGTCGCCACCGTGCCGCCCACGATCGCCCTGTGCCGCGAGTACTACGGCGCCGACAGCGCCATCGTCTTCGGCTGGGTGCTCGCCTCCCACCAGCTGGGCGCCGCATTGGTGGCGTTCCTGGGCGGCGCGGCGCGCGACGCCTTCGGCTCGTACAACGTGGTCTGGTACTCCTCCGGGGCGCTGTGCGCGCTGGCGGCGCTCATGTCGCTGGTCATCCGGCGGCGGACGGAGCCGGGTTCCGGAGCGCTGCCCCTCGCGGCGTAGCCGGCCTTCGCGGGCCGGCCGCGGTCAAGGGGCGAGCCGGCCGAAGCGGCCGCGGTGGAAGAGCAGGGGCCCGCTGCCTTCCGCCGCGCGACCGAGGTCGCGGACCCGGCCGATGACCACCAGGTGGTCGCCGCCCGTGTGCACGGCGTGGATCGAGCAGTCGATCCACGCGGGCACCCCGTGCAGCCGGGGCGATCCCGTCACCGGTGCCGGGTCCCACGCCACGCCCGCGAACTTGTCCCCGCCGCTCACGGCGAAGGAGCGGCAGAGTCCGTGCTGTTCCGCGCCGAGGACGTTCACGCAGAACACCCCGGCCCGGGCGATGCGCGGCCAACTGGTGGACGTGCGCGCCACCATGAACACGACGAGCGGCGGATCGAGCGACAGCGAGGCGAACGACTGGCAGGCGAACCCGGCCGGGCCGCCCCCCGCGTCGTCCCCGGGCGCCGCGATCACCGTCACACCGCTCGCGAAGTTCCCCAGCACCTCACGGAACACCGCCTGGTCCACCGGGGCGCGCTCGTCCGGGCGCACGGCACGCAGTTCGGGCGGCGGCAGCGGATCCAGCCGCCCGGCCGCCGTCGCGGCCCCGGCCGACCGGAGGTAGCGGACGACGGCTACCGCCATGCCTGCTTGTCCCATCACGCATCCATTGAAACTGACGGGTCGTCAGAAGTGAAGGGCCGGGCGGAGGGCGGTCGAGGCCCGGACGTACCGTGCTCGTCATGGGGTGGCGTGTGGGGTGGGGGTCCCCGGTGCGGCCCCCGGTCGACCCGTGGGGCGACGCCGGACGAGCGGCGGCGGTCTCGACGTACTGCGCGGTGGTGGCGGTCGCGGCAACGGTCCACGTGGTCCTCCTGCCGTCCCAGGCGTCATCGGCGCGTGCCTTCGACGAACCGCTCGCCTGCTGCTTCCTGCCGTTCTTCCTCATCCCCGTCTGGGCCTGCGCGGTGGCCGCCTCCCTCTTGCACGCCCTGCCGGCGACGGTGCTGGGACTGCGGCTCGCGGCACGCACCGGACGTCCCCGATGGCTCTGCCTCCTGGCGGTGGAGGTGGCGACGGCCGCCGTGGTCGCGCTGCCCGTCGTGTGGCTCGACGGTCCGTACCTGCCCGCCTGGGCGTGCGTCGCGGGTGCCGGCGCGGCGCCGGTGCTGGTCACCTCGTTCTACGCGGGGCGCAGGGACCCGGAGGGCCGCACCGGGTGGGCGCGGCAACGGCACGTCGCCTTCCAGGTCGGGGTCGTGACGATCGCGGTGATCGGCGTCGTCTTCGCGGGCGGTCTGCTGGCGTACGGCACCGGACTGCTGGAGGAGTACCGGCCGCCGCCGGGGGCCGCTTCCTCCTCCGGGTGAACCCTCCGGGGTGTTACCGCCCGCGGAAGTCCGGCGGGCGGCGTTCGAGGAAGGCGCGCAGTCCCTCCTGGGCGTCGGCGGTGGTCATGTTCTGCTCCTGCGCGGCCGCCTCGGCGGTGAAGGCCGTCGCGCGGTCGGAGTCCAGGGACGCGTTGACGAGCTGTTTGGTCAGGGCGAGGGCGCGGGTGGGGCCGGCCGCCAGACGTTCGGCGAGGGTGCGGACGGCCTGGTCGAGGTCGTCGGCGGGGACGACGCGGTTGACCAGCCCGAGGCGTTCGGCGGAGGCGGCGGGCAGGTCGTCGCCGAGCAGCAGGAGTTCCTTCGCGCGGTGCGGGCCGATCAGGCGGGGGAGGAGGTAGGCGCCTCCGCCGTCGGGGACGAGGCCGCGGCGGACGAAGACCTCGATGAACTTCGCGGTGTCGGCGGCCAGGACCAGGTCGCAGGCGAGGGCGAGATGGGCGCCGAGGCCCGCGGCGGTGCCGTTCACCGCGGCGATCACGGGCTTCTCGCAGTCGAGGACGGCGGCGACGAGGCGCTGGGCCCCGGACCGGATCATCCGTGCGACGTCGCCCGCCACCCGGTCCGCACCGGCCGGGCCGCCCCGCAGGTCGGCCCCCGCGCAGAAGGCCCGGCGGCCGGCGCCGGTCAGGACGACGGCCCGCACGGCGGGGTCCGCGGAGGCCTCCAGAAATTTTTCGATGAGGCGTTCCCGCAGGTCAGGGGTAATGGCGTTCATCGCCTGGGGGCGGTTGAGGGTGAGCCGGGAGACCCCGTTGTCGGTGACGTGGAGTACAACGGATTCCACGGAGTCGTCACGCTCCGTGATCGTCACTCCACGGGGGGAGTCAGTCATGGGTGTTCTCCAGGCGGCAGACGGCCAGTGCGTCGAGGGCGCAGGCGCCCTGCCCGCGCGGCAGCACCATCAGCGGGTTGATGTCGAGTTCGGCGAGGCCGTCGCCGAGTTCGAGCGCCATCCGCTGCACGCGGAGGATGACGTCGACGAGCGCGTCGGTGTCGGCGGGCGGAGCCCCGCGGACCCCGTCGAGCATCCGGGCGCCGCGCAGTTCCCGCAGCATGTCCTGCGCGGTCGCGGCGTCGAAGGGCGGTACGCGGACGGCCGTGTCCCGCAGGACCTCGACGAGGACCCCGCCGAGGCCGGCGGTGACGGTGGGCCCGAAGAGCGGGTCGTGGCTGATGCCGACGACCATCTCCACACCGGGCTCGACCATCTGGCAGACGAGGACGCCGTCGAGGTCCAGGCCCTCGTAGCGGGCGATGTCGGCGAGTTCGCGGTACGCGTCGCGGACCTGGCTGGCGGAGGTGAGACCGATCTTCACCAGGCCGAGCTCGGTCTTGTGCGCGAGCCGGTCGGCGGACGCCTTCATGACCACGGGGTAGCCGACCAGCGCGGCCGCCCGGACGGCACCGGCGGCGCTGGAGACCAACTGCTCGCGCGGGACGCGGATGCCGTAGGCCCGCAGCAGCTGCTTCGCGGCGTGCTCGCTCAGCCGGCGGCCGGGGTGCAGCAGTGCGCGGGCCTTGCGGGCGGAGGAGGAGGGGGTGCGCGGTGCCTCGTCGAAGGGGGAGCGGTAGCCGGCGGTGAAGCGGTGGTGGTCCAGCCAGGCCCGTACGGCGGTCACGCAGTTGCCGAAGGTGCGGAAGGTGGCCACCCGGGAGGAGCCCAGCAGGATGGTCCGGTAGGCCTCCTCGGTGCCCACGGGGGAGCCCCAGATCACGCACACCAGCTTGTCGGTGGCCTCGGCGGCCTCGCAGAGGTCCCGGGCGAGCCGGTCGCTCATCGGCGGGAAGGGGCCGGTGATCGGGCAGACGAGGACGCCGATCGCGGGATCGGCGAGCAGCGCGTCGATGATCTTCCGCCCGCGCCAGTCGCCGACGGGGTGGCCGCCGCTGTCCACGGGGTTGGAGACGTCCAGGTACTGCGGTATCCACTGGTGGAGTTCGGCCTGCCTCGTCCCCGGGAAGGTGGGCAGCAGCAGGCCGGCGGCGGTGGCCAGGTCCGCGAAGTGCGCCCCGGTGCCGCCGGAGATCGAGTAGACGGCGACGCCCTCGGCGACCGGTGGCCGGGCCCTGGCCAGCAGGGCGGCGGTGTCCTGGAGTTCGTCCAGGGCGTCGACGCGGATGACGCCGAACTGGCGGAAGGCCGCGTCGGCGACCGCGTCGGAGCCGGTGAGCTTCCCGGTGTGGGTGGCGGCGGCACGGGTGCCGGTCTCGGTGCGGCCCACCTTGACCATGACCACCGGCACCCCGTTGCGGGCCGCGCGGTCCGCGGCGAGGGCGAACGAGCGGCCGTCCTTGAGGCCTTCGGCGTAGACGGCGATCGCGCCGACCTCCGGGCGCCCGGCGAAGTAGGAGAGGAAGTCGGCCGTCTCCAGGTCGGCCTCGTTGCCCGTGGGCGCCCAGTGGCTGAGCCGGATGCCGAGTTCCTGCAGGGCGTAGACGGGGCGGCCCTGGTGGCCGGACTGGGTGATCAGGGCGATCGCCGGGCCGGGGAGGTCCTCGCGGAACGGCTGGAAGGCGTTGAGGTTGGTGTTCGGCCCCAGCAGGCGCAGCCCGCCGGCCGCGACGACGCGGCCGAGCCGTTCCTGGGCGGCGGCGCCGGCCTCCCCCGTCTCGGCGAACCCGGAGGCGAAGACGACGGCGAACCGCGCTGTGGCCCCGGTGAGCTGCTCGAGGACGGGGAGCGGGTCGGCGACGAGCAGGACGGCGAGGTCGACCGGCTCGGGGAGGTCCGCGACGGAGGCGTGGCAGGGCAGGCCGAACACGGTCGCGCGGCCGGGATTGACCGGATGGAGCCGGGCGCCGACCCGCCCGGCCCAGTCGACGAGCTGCCGGGTGATGCCGGTGTTGGGCCGGCCCTCGGCGTCGGAGGCGCCCACCACGGCCAGGGACTCGGGCCGGAAGAAGCGGTCGAGGTCAAGGACCCGGGCGTGCAGCGGACGTCCACTGACGTCCAGGTCGTCCGTGCGGCGACCGGGGCCGCCGGTGCCCGCCGCGGGATCGGTGCCCAGCGTGCTGAAGGTCGAACCAAGCATGTGTCCCGCCCGTCCCGCTCGAGGGTCCAGAGAACTGACGCAATGTCAGATTACTTAACTGACGATCCGTCAGGAACGGGGAGGATGCGAGAAACCTGTGCGCTCCACGGGAAGGCGGCCCGGGCGGCCGGCGGGGAGAGGGCCTGCCGTGGAACCGGACGGGGGTGGCGCGGGAGGGCCGGGGGTGCGTGCAGAGGTGGTACGGAGGCCTTGCGTGGGGTCCCGCGGATGCTCGTCCGTACCCTCTCCGTGCCCGTCGCGTCGCGTTCGCTACCGCCGCGCCACCGCTTTGGCGATCCTGCGTGCGTCGATGGCCATTTCACGGAACATCCCGCTGATGGGATTGGTGAAGCCGGTGAAGTACAGGCCCGGGGCGTTCTTGGGGCTGCGGCGGCCGTGCGTCACGGGCCGGCCCCGCTCGTCCAGGACGCCGAGATGGCCGACCAGCGGTTCCAGGCCGCGCCGGTAGCCGGTGGCCGCGATCACCACGTCCGGGGTGATCCGCGTGCCGTCGGCGAGCAGCACCTCGCGTCCGTCGAAGCCCTCGACGGCGGCCACGGGCGCGACCTTGCCGGACCGGACGGCGTCGATGATGCCGACGTCCTGGACGGGGATCGCGCCCTCCCGCACGCGGGAGTAGAGCCCGTTGTCCGGGCGGGGAAGTCCGTGGGCCGACAGGTCCGGCACGGAGATCCGCTCCACGAGGGGCGCGATCGCGTCGACCAGCTTCGTCGGGAAGCGGCGCACCATGATCCCGGTGCGCTGCGCGGGCCATCCGGCCGTGGAGCGGCGCATGATGTGCGGGGGCGTGCGCACCGCCAGCCGGACGCGGGCCGCGCCGGATTCGGCGAGGTCGACGGCGATCTCGGCACCGGTGTTGCCCACGCCGACGACCAGGACGTCCTGGCCCTCGTAGGGCCGGCCGTTGCGGTAGTGCGAGGCGTGCAGCAGCTCCCCGTCGAAGGTGTCGCGCCCGGGCCAGTCCGGGAGGTGCGGCGAGTGGTTGTAGCCGGTGGCGAGGACGACGCTCCGGGCGGTCAGCCGGCGGCCGCCGGTGGCCGGGAGTACCCACCCGGTCGCCGGTCCCCCGGCGGGCTCGATCCGCCCCACCTCTATGCCGGTGGCGACGTCCAGCCCGTGGAAGTCGGCGTACTGCTCCAGGTAGCGAACGACGTCGTCGCGGCCCACCCAGCGGCCGTAGGACCGGGGGATCCCCAGCCCGGGGAGCGCGGAAAGGCGTCTGGTCGTGTGCAACCGCAGCCGGTCGTAGTGGCCGCGCCATGAAGCGCCCACCGCGTCCGACCGTTCGACGACCAGGGTGCGCACCCCCCGGTGCCGCAGCGACGCCGCGACGGCGAGTCCGCCGGGGCCGGCGCCGACGACGATGGCGTCCGGCGCCGCCGTGCTCGGTATGGGGGTGGCTTCGGATGCGGAGGTACCGGCGGATGCCGGGGTGTCGGTCATGGCTGCTCCCGTGCCTGCTGGGTGAGGGTCATCACCGGAAGGTAGCGCGCTTTCGCCCCGGCACCTTGCGGAGGTGCGACGGCATCCGGTCAACTGACATCCCGTCAGATTCGTTGTCCCGGGAGGCATGAGATGCAGACGATCTGGCTGACCGGCGCCGAATGGCTCGCCGTCCTGCGCATCGGCCTCGGACTGTGGTGGCTGGAGAGCTGGCGGCACAAGGACAAGAAGGGCTGGTTCGAGCGGGGCACGGGCATCGCCTGGGCCGCCGGCGTCGCCGCCGAACACCGCTGGACCGCAGTCCGGAACGGCTTCTCCGTGCTCGTCGCGCCCCGTCCCAAGCTGATGGCCCACGTCGTCGTCCACGCCGAACTCGCCATCGGGCTCGGCCTGGCCTTCGGCCTGCTGACCCCGATAGCCCTGGCCGGGGGCGCCGTCCTGAACCTGCTCTACCTCGTCCTCATGATCCACGACTGGGCAGAGCAGGGGCAGAACGCCATGATGATCCTCGCCTCCGTCGTCCTCCTCTTCGCCATGGGCTGGCAGGCCTGGTCGCTGGACAGCGCCTGGGGGCTCTTCCTGTGACCGGCCTGCCCGAGCCCGACGCCTTCACGGACACCTACTGGAGGGCCGCGGCGGAGGGCCGGCTGCTGATCCGCCGCTGCCTCGATCCGGGCTGCGGGCTCGCCCACCACTACCCCCGGGAGTTCTGTCCGCATTGCTGGGGCGAGGAGGTCGTCTGGGAGCAGTCCGCAGGCCGGGCCACCCTCTACACCTGGTCCGTGGTGCATGCCAACGACCTTCGGCCCTTCGCCGGGCGGGTGCCGTACGTCGCCGCCGTCGTCGACCTCGCCGAGGGGCCGCGCATGATGACGGAGGTCGTCGGCTGCGCCCACGACGCGCTGCGTATCGGCATGGACCTCCGCGTCTGCTTCCGCCCCGCGGCCGACGGCGCCCGGATCGCCATCCCCATCTTCCGCCCGGCCGGGACGGCCGCGTTTGCTTGAATGAGGGCGTGCTGAGGCCAGTGGAGTTGGAAGCGTACGGACTGCTGCTCCGGCCGTGGGAGGAGACGGCCGGCGACCTCGAAGCGGCCCTGCGCGGCCTCGGTGACCCGGACTTCCGCCGCTGGAACACCGCACACGCCCCCGACCCCGACGAAGCGGGGGCGCAGGGCTTCCTGAGGCGCAGGCGCGACGGCTGGGCGGCCGGGGACCTCGCGTCCTTCGCCGTCACCGAGGCCGGTGTCGTGCTCGGCCAGGCCGGGATAGGGGCGATCGACCGCACCATGCGCGGCGCCCGCGTCAGCTACTGGATGCTGCCCGAGGCCCGTGGGCGCCGCGTCGCCTCCCGGGCACTGGAGGCGGTGACCCGGTGGGCCTTCCGCGATCTCGGGCTGCACCGCCTGGAGCTGGGGCACGCCGTCGGCAACGAGCCCTCCTGCGGCGTCGCGCGGCGCTGCGGCTACGTCCTCGAAGGTTTCCTGCGCGATGCGATGGTCGACCTGTCCGGCGCGCTCCAGGACGTCCACCTGCACAGCCGTCTGGCGACCGATCCGCACCCCTGATCTGCGCGGTGGCACGGTGCGCGGGGATTTGCCGTGCCTTGGGAGAATCTTGTGCCGATCGGGACATGTGCTTTCCCGATCGGGAGGGGTGGGTTGGCTAGGGTGCGATCCGCCCCTCGCGCGCCGCGGACCCGTACACGGGTGCGGCCGCGCGCCGCACGGCCGTCGCGCGCCGTGCTGTCCCGGGGCCTCGGAGTTCTGCCAGGCGCACCCGGTGCGGTGCGTCCCTTGTTCGTGAATGGGGTGGGGATGTCCGGTCACCGGATGTCGAAGAAGCGTCGTTACATCGCGTGGGCGGTGGCCGCTGCCGCGGTGCTCGTGGGCGGCGGAGTCGCCGCGGAGGCCTCGATGGCGACCACCGTGTCGCGTCCGGCGCCCAAGGTGTTCACCGGGCGGGCGTTCGACACGTGCACGGCGCCGTCCGCGTCGGCGATGAAGGCGTGGCACAACGGCTTCTACGGCGCGGCCGCCGTGTACGTCGGCGGCAGGAACCGGGGGTGCGCGCAGCCCAACCTCACGGCGTCCTGGGTCAAGTCGGTCAGCGCCACGGGCTGGAAGCTGATCCCGCTCTACGTGGGCGCGCAGCCCCCGTGCCAGACCAGCCGCAACCCGGAGAAGCTGACCGCCTCCACCGCCGCCTCGCTCGGCGCGAAGGACGGCGCGGACGCGGTGGCCAAGGCGTCGGCGCTGGGGATGAAGGCCGGCAGCCCGGTGTACCTGGACATGGAGTCCTACGACGTCGCCAACACCTCGTGCAACAACGCGGTGCTCACCTACGTCCGGGCCTGGGACAAGGCGGTGCACGCCAAGGGGTACTGGGCCGGCTTCTACGGCTTCCGCAGCTCCAGCGCGAAGGCCGTCGCCACGACGACGAACCGTACCGACATGCCGGACATCCTCTGGTACGCGCTGTGGGACGAGCGCAAGACCACGACCGCCGACTGGCCGTTCGCCACGTCGCTGTGGACGGGCCACCGCCGCGGCCACCAGTACATGGTCAACAGCAAGGAGACCCGCGGCGGTTACACGATCACCGTGGACCGCAGCGACTGGGACGCCCCGGTCGCCATCACCGGCTGACGCCTCGGGGCGGGGACGGAGCGGCGCGGGCAGGCCCCGCGCCCCTCAGCCCCGCCCCAGCACCACCGTCCCCGAGGAGCAGAACCAGCCCCCCGTCCCCGAGGCCACGGCCAGCTCCGGCAGTGCCCCGCCGGCCTTGCGCACCTGCCGCTCGCCCGCCTCCCCCCGCAGTTGCCGCACCGCCTCGACGATCAGGAACAGGCCCCGCATGCCGGGATGGCAGGCCGACAGCCCGCCCCCGTCGGTGTTGACGGGCAGCGGCGACGCCGCGACGAAGGGCCCGCCCTCCCCCTTGGCGCAGAAGCCCAGGTCCTCCAGGGTCACCAGGGTCATGTAGGTGAAGGCGTCGTAGATCTCGGCGAGGTCGATCTCGTCCGGGGTGACGCCCGCGCGCGAGAAGGCCTGCGGCCCAGAGACCGCGGCGGGGGAGACCGTGAAGTCGTCCCACTCCGACATCGTGGCGTGCGAGACGGCGGTGCCGGAGCCCAGTACCCACACCGGGGGCCGTGCGGCGTCCCGCACGTACTCCGCGGCGGCCAGGAGCACCGCGCAGCCGCCGTCGGAGCGGACGCAGCAGTGCAGCTTGGTGAACGGGTCGGCGATCATCGGCCCGGACAGGACCTCGTCGACGGTGATCGGCGTGCGGTACATCGCGTCGGGGTTGCGGGCCGCGTTCGCCCGGGCCCGGACGGCGACGGTGGCGAGCTGCTCGGCGGTGGTGCCGTACGCGTGCATGTGGCGGCGGGCGGCCATCGCGTACTTGGCGATCAGCGTGTGCCCGTACGGGGCCTCGAACTGCAGCGGCCCACGCGCCCCGAAGGACAGGTTGGCGGTGCGCCGCCCGGCCTTGAGGTCGGCGCGGGCGGTGGAGCCGTAGGCCAGGAGCACGACGTCGGCGTGCCCGGCGGCGATCGCGTCGGCGGCGTGTGCCGCCATGACCTCCCAGGTCGCCCCGCCCACGGACGTCGAGTCGACCCAGCGCGGCCGCAACCCGAGGTACTCGGCGACCTCGACCGGCGCGAGCGTGCCGAGCCCGGCCGAGGCGAAGCCGTCCACGGCCGACCGGGGCAGCCCGCTGTCGGCGAGCGCGCGGCGTGCCGCCTGCGCGTGGAGGGCGTAGGGGGTGGCGTCGTCGACCCGGCCGCAGTCCGACAACGCGACGCCGAGGACGGCGACTTCGCGGCCGTTGCGAGTACCCTGACCCTGAGCCATGAATCTGACGGTACATCAGATCCGCGGTTTCCGGACGCCTCCGGACGCCCCGGGGTGGGAGGAGAGCTCGCCGTGGACGCCGCCTTCACCGAGGAGCAGGAAGAGATCCGCCGCACCCTGCGCGAACTGCTCGGCAAACGCTGCGGACCGGACGAGGTGAAGTCCGCCGTCCGAACCCCCGCGGGCCACGACGCCGGCCTGTGGCGGCTGCTGGCGCAGTCGCTGGGGCTGCCCGGCCTCGCCCTCCCCACCGCGTACGGGGGAGCCGGCTGCGGCCGCACGGAACTCGTGCTGGCCTGCGAGGAGACCGGCCGGGCGCTGCTGCCCTCGCCGCTGCTGGGCACGGCCGTGCTCACCGCCCCCCTGGTCGAGGCGCTGGGCACCGACACCCAGCGCCGGGCCCTGCTCCCACGCCTCGCCTCCGGTGAACCCGCCGCCCTCGCCGCGCCCCCGGTGGCCCTCGGCCTCACCCGCCCCAACACCGGCGACTGGGCGGGCGGCGGCCGCGCGGGGGGCGTGCAGGCCCGCCGGACCGACGGCGTCTGGCGGCTGTACGGGCAGGCCGACCAGGTGCTCGGCGGCCCCGGTGCCGGGCTGTTCCTCGTGGCCGCCCATGCGGGTGGCTACGCCCGCAGCCGCATCCGGCTCTTCCTGGTCCGCGGTGACGCCCCGGGCCTGCTCCGCAGGCGGCTGACCGCCCTGGACGAGACCCGCCCACAGGCCCGCGTCGAACTGCGCGACGTCCCCGCCGAGCCGCTGGGCGGGGAGGACGCCGTCGATCCGCGCCCCGCACTCGCCCGTACGGGTGTCCTGGCCGCCGCCGCACTGGCCGCGGAGGCCGTGGGGGCGGCCTCCAGGGCGCTCGCGGGCACCGTGGAGTACGTCGCGGTCAGGGAGCAGTTCGGGCGGCCTGTGGGGTCCTTCCAGGCCGTCAAGCACCGTCTCGCCGACCTCTACGTCCAGGTCCAGGCGGCCCGCTCGGCCGCCTACTACGCCGCCTGGGCCGTCGGGAGCACCCAGGAGCAGGAGCAGGAGCAGGAGCAGGAGCAGGCGCCGGACGCCGCGGTGGCGGCACCGCTCGCGCTCGCGCAGGGCCTGGAGGCGCTGCGTGCCGCGGCGGGACAGGCCGTCCAGTTGCACGGCGGCGTCGGTTTCACGTGGGAGCACCACGCGCACCTGTACGTGAAACGGGCCGCCTCCGACGACCTGCTCTTCGGCCCCGTGCACGCGCTGCGGGCCCACGCGGCCGAGGGCGCGGGCCTCTTCACCGCCGCCCCCGCCGGCACCGTGCCCACGACCACGAGCCGGGAAAGGGCGACGGCATGAGCCTGTTGCGGACGGCGGTGCAGAAGGTGTCGTCGACCCGGCTGTTCGCCAGGGTGGGGCCGCATGTCGTGCCGGCGGTGGACCGGTTCGTGCACCGGGCGACCCGCGGCAGGGTGCTGCTCAGCGCGCGCATGCTGCCCGGGTTGGTGCTCACCGCCACCGGAGCGCGCAGCGGTCTGCCCCGGCGCACCCCGCTGGCCTGCATGCCGGAGGAGGGCGGCAGCTTCGTACTGGTCGGCAGCAACTTCGGCCGCACCGACCACCCGGCGTGGACGGGGAACCTGCTCAAGCACCCCGACGCCGAGGTCAACTGGCGCGGCCGGGACCTCCCCGTGCGCGCGGAGTTGCTGACGGGCGGCGAGCGCGAGGCGGTGTGGGCGGCGTTGCTGGAGTTCTGGCCGCCGTACGCGACCTACGCGCGGCGCGTGGAGCGGCGGATCCGCTTGTTCCGGCTGGTCCCCAGGGAGCCGGGCGGCGGGGCGCCGGGGAAGCCGTAGCGCGGGTTCGCAGGAGGGGAGCCCCCGGAAAGGACAACGCGGGCGCCCGGGCCGGCAACCTCCCCCGAGGACCGGTGGGCGCCCGCGTCGTTGCAGGCAGGACTTCGACGTGAACGTAGCTCAACAATGCCGCCGGAGGCGGGCGTCAGCGCCGCGGCGTCACCGCGTCGGCTTCTTGCCCGTCACGCCGAGGTGCACCAGCAGCGAGAGGTTCGGCTTCAGTTCGGCCTGCTTGACGCCCCAGGTCTGGAAACCCTTCTGGTGCGCGGCGACCGCGGCGAGCATCGCGACGAGGGATCCGGCGACGGCTGCCGGGCTGACATCCTTGTCGACCCGGCCCTTGCCCTGGAGCTCCTTGATCGAATCGGAAAGGGAGTTGGTGAGGGGGTTGAGGATCTTCATGCGGATCTTGTAGAAACGCTTGTCCCCTTCGGCGGCGCCCAGGTCGACGACGCGCAGGATGGCGTCGTGCTTGCGCCAGAAGGAGAGGAAGCCCTCGACCAGTTCCTCCGCCGCCGTGGCGCCGGACTTGCCGGCCCAGGATCGGCCGGCGACGAGGTCCGTCAGCGCGGCCCCCTCCTTGGCCATCTCCTCGGCGAGCTCGAGGACGGCGCCCTCGACGTCGGGGAAGTACTGATAGAACGTTGCGGGGGAGGTACCCGCCATCCGGGCGACGTCGATCACCTTGACGTCCCGGTACGGCGACGTGCTGAGCATTTCGCCGAGGCAGTCGAGCAGCTTCTGCCGCGTCGCCTGTCCCCGGCGGCCTGCCACACGGCCGTCGACGGTGCGAACTTGTCCTGTCATGCCGTCAGTTTACGGGCTGGTGATCAGCGCGCGATTCGATGCCTGCAAATGGGGAAGGCCATGTGTTCGATTTCTCCTCGGGCACAGCGGGGGATCCGCCGATAACGTGTCAAGCCAGACACTCCGTCGATCCATGCGAATCCCCACGTGAATCGGGATCGCCGGTCGCATCATCGGACGAATCGAGGACGAGATGGCCGCACACCCCGAGGGCACCCCCTGCTGGGCCGACGCCATGCTCAATGACCTGGAGGCCGGCAAGCGCTTCTACGGCGGGCTGCTCGGCTGGACCTTCGGGGAGGGGGAGGAGCAGTACGGCCAGTACACGCAGGCGTACGGCCCGGACGGGAAGAACGTCGCGGCCCTCTCCCCCAAGCCGGACGGCCGGATGCCGACGGTGTGGAACGTCTACCTCGCCTCCTCCGACATCCGGGCCACCGCGAGCAGGATCCGCGACTCCGGCGGCCAACTCATCATGGAGCCCATGGCGGTTGGGCCCTTCGGGACGATGCTCATGGCGGCCGACCCGGGCGGTGCGGTCTTCGGGGTGTGGCAGGCCGGCACGCACGGGGGCTTCGAGGTGACCGGTGTCCCGGGCTCCTACATCTGGACCGAGGTCTACACGCGGGAGACCGAGCGGACCGACCCCTTCTACGAGCAGGTCTTCGGCTTCGGCGGCAAGCGGATCGAGGACGAGGCCGTCGACTTCCGGATCTTCGTCCCCGAGGGCCGGGAGGTCACGCCCGGGAACGCGGTGCTCGGCCGCTTCCGGATGGGGGAGGGGTTCCCGGCGGAACTGCCCGCGCACTTCATCGTCTACTTCGCCGTCTCCGACGCCGACCGGGCCGCGGAAACGGTCGTGCGGCTCGGGGGCCGGGTCACCCTGGGTCCGATGGATTCGCCTTTCGGCCGTTTCCTCCTGGTCGCTGACGACCAGGGTGCCCATTTCGCCCTGATCGACCCCGCTACCACGGTCGGCGGGAAGCCGTCCTGAACGCACCCGGATCCGCAACCGAATCGAAGGTAATCGCGTGTCGACACCGCCCCGGGTTCGCAACTGATACTCATCCCAGGAAGAATCAGGGACGGACCCCGGGATGGGGGGAACCCACGGGGAGGTGGCAGGACAGTGGTGCAGCAGCTGACGCAGCACGATCCGAGACGGATCGGCCCTTTCGAGGTGCTGGGCAGGCTGGGTGCCGGCGGTATGGGCCTGGTCTATCTCGCGCGCTCGGCATCCGGCCGGCGCGTGGCGATCAAGACCGTACGGGCGGAGCTGGCCGAGGACCAGCTGTTCCGCGTGCGCTTCGCCCGTGAGGTGGAGGCGGCCCGCGCGGTCAGCGGCTTCTACACGGCGGCGGTCGTCGACGCCGATCCCAGGGCCGCCGTGCCCTGGCTGGCGACGGCGTTCGTGCCGGCGCCCTCGCTCGAGGAGATCGTCAACGAGTCGGGGCCGCTGCCGGTGCAGGCCGTGCGGTGGCTGGCGGCCGGGGTCGCGGAGGCGCTCCAGTCGATCCACGGGGCGGGGCTGGTCCACCGGGACATGAAGCCCTCCAACGTGCTCGTCGTGGAGGACGGTCCGCGGGTGATCGACTTCGGCATCGCGAGCGGGGTGTCCAACACGCGGCTGACGATGACGAACGTCGCCGTCGGCACGCCCGCGTACATGTCGCCCGAGCAGGCCAAGGACTCGCGCAGCGTCACCGGCTCCAGCGACGTGTTCTCGCTGGGCTCGACGCTGGTCTTCGCCGCGACCGGGCACGCGCCCTTCCACGGGGCGAACCCCGTGGAGACGGTGTTCATGCTCCTGCGGGAGGGCCCGGACCTGTCGGGCCTGCCCGACGATCTGCGCCCCCTCATCGAGGCGTGCATGCGGATGGAGGCCGACCGCCGGCCGAGCCCGGCGGACCTGCAGGCGCAGCTGGCGCCGCATCTGTTCTCGTCCGCGGGTGACGACACCGGTACGGCCTCCGCGTGGCTGCCGCCCGCGGCGGTGGGACTGATAGAGGAACGGCGCAGTGGCGGCCGCCCCGGCGCGGGGCCGGGCGCCCCCGGCGGCGGCGCGGGCGGCGGGGTGCCGGGCGGCGGTGGTGCGGGCGCCGCGGTGCCCCCGATGCCGGCGCGGCCTCCCGTGCCGCCCGTGGGACCGGCGGGGCCCCCTCCGGTCGCCGCCGAGGGCCCGGGCGGGCCGGTGCAGCTCGCCGGTTCGGCACCGATAGGACCCGGGATGCGGCTCGCCGAGCGCAAGAACCAGGCCGCGGCCACCGCCGCCGCCGGGGGCGCGCTGGGCTGGGCCGGTCGCGGCGGCGTGGCCGCAGGACCGCCGGCGGCGGTGCCCGGTCAGGGAAGCGGTCAGGGCGGTCCCCAGGGCGTGCCGCAGGCGCCCGCGGTGCCGCCGGGCGAATGGCGGCCGTGGCGCTTCCGCATGTCCAACGACGTGTGGGGCACCCCGGTCGTCTCCTCGGGCCGGCTCTACGTGACCTCCTTCGAGGTGCACGCCCTGGACGTGGCCACCGGGCGGCGGCAGTTCAAGACCCGTGACGTGGCGTGGACGATGGCGGTCTCGGGCGGCCGGATCCACGGCTCCGACGGGCCGAGCCTGTACGCGCTGGACGCCGCGGACGGCTCCGAGCACTGGCGCACCGGTGTGGACGGCTGGATCTACTCCCTCCGCGCGGACGGCGGGACCGTCGTCACCGGCACCCGCGGCGGCGGCGTGCAGGTCTGGGACGCCGCGGCCGGGCGGCTGCGCTGGGAACGCGGCGGGGCGCAGACGGAGTTCGAGACGCCCGAGTCGGGCCCGAGCGTGGTGGACGGGGTCGTCTACTTCCACGGCGGCGGACGGCTGCACGCCCTGGACGCGACGAGCGGCACCGAGCACTGGTCGTACCCGACCGGGGAGGGCGGCGCCATGCCGACCCGTCCGGTCGTCGCCGACGGCGCGGTGTACGTGACCGTGGGGAACCGGGTGCTCGCCCTGGACGCCCGCAGCGGCACCGAGCGGTGGCGCTTCGACGCCCCCGCGGTGATGTTCGCGCCGCCCGCCTACGTGCCCGGACCGGGCGTCACCGGCGGCGGTGTCTACGTCGCGGACTACCTGGGCACCGTCTACGCCCTGGACCCGGTGGACGGACGCGACCGCTGGCGGGTCGCGACCGAGCAGCGGCAGAGCGTGGAGCCCGTGCTCATCGCGGGCGGTTCGGTGATGCTGGGCGCGGGAGGCGCGCTGTACACGCTCGACGCGGTCTCCGGCACCCCGAAGTGGCGCTTCGCCGCGCAGGGCGAGATCGTCGGCTCCCCGGTGGTGGCCGACGGGCGCGTGCACTTCGGCTCGAAGGACCACTGCCTGTACACGGTCGACGCGAGCGGCGGCCAGTTGCGCTGGAAGCTCGAGACCGGCGGCGAGATCACCGGTTCCCCGGTGGTCTCGGACGGTGTGGTCTACGCGAGCAGCAAGGACCGCTGCGTGTACGCCCTCAACGCCGTGAAGGGCACCGAGGCGGCGACCCGGCGTACGTGAGGACCCGGCTGACGGCCGTCGTGCCGCACACGGAAGGGGCAACGACGGCCGCCGCCGGCCAACTTACGCGGCGCGGGACGGGGGCGCCACGCGAGGGGCCGTCAGGGTGACCCCGTTCCGGCCGTCGTGAGGCCGCCGCAGCAAGGCGGCCCCGGCTCCTCGTCCGGGGCGGGTCCGGGCAGGACGCGTCAGCGCACGCGGTGCTCCCGGGTGCGGCCGGCGAACAGCCGGGCCTGGCGCTCCGGGGGGAGGTTGCCGAGGGCGACGAGGTGCGGCGCGTGGGCGAAGGCCTGGGCCCGCGCGGCCTCGTGGGCCGACCAGACGGCGCGGACGGTGCCCTGCACGGCCTCGGTGGGGTGGGCGGCCAGGACCGCCGCCGCACGCAGGGCGGCGTCGAGCAGCAGCGGCCCGGGCACGACCTCCGAGACCAGTCCGGTCTCGTGGGCGCGCCGCGCGCCGATCCGCTCCGCGGTGCCCATCAGGACCATGCGCATCACCTCGCCGTACGGCATGCGCTGTGCCATCGCGATGGCCTCGTAGGCGCTGACCATGCCGTAACTGGTGTGCGGGTCGAAGAAGGTGGCGTGTTCGGCGGCGATGACGAACTCGCACTCGCCGAGCAGGTAGAAGGCGCCGCCGCAGGCCATGCCGTTGACGGCGGCGATGACCGGCTTCCACAGGTCGTTGGCCTTGGGCCCGACGGTCAGCAGTGGATCGTCGAGCGTGTAGGGGGAGGGCGGTTGCGGGACCTCGGCCGCGCGGTCCAGGCCGGTGCAGAAGGCACGGTCGCCGGCCCCGGTGAGGACGACCGCGCGGACCTCGTCACCGGCGCGGAACTCCTTCCACAGCTCGGTCAGTCCGGCCGCGGTGGCGAGGTCGATCGCGTTGTGCCGCTCCGGGCGGTCGAGGGTGACGACGGCGACGCCGTCGCCGGTCTCACAGCGCAAGCCAGCGCGGGATGCCGTCATGGAAGACCGCCTTCACGGGGGCGCCGATGCGGATGCGGGCGGGGTCGAAGGAGTCCAGCCGGGCGTCCGGTGCCGTGACCAGGTTGCCCACCAGCCGGATCCGGGGGTCGTCGGCGAGCTCGACGAGGACGACGTTGTACGGGGCCTGCTCGGCGTAGCCGGGCAGCAGCGGGGGATGGGGCACGACGTACGACCAGACGCGGCCGCGGCCGCTGGTGCGCCGCCACTCGGCGGCGAAGGAGTGGCAGTGCGGGCAGCACGGCCGGGGCGGGAAGCGCAGCCGTCCGCAGTCGGCGCAGGCCTGGACGCGCAGTTCGCCGGCGCGGGCGTACTCCCAGAAGGGGGCGCCGTCGTCGTCGGTGACGGGGCTCAGCATGTCAGCTCCTCAGGATCAGGGCGGAGGTCGGGACGCCCTCGCCCGCGGTGACCAGGCAGGTCCGCGCGCCGGGCACCTGGGCGGTGGAGGTGCCGCGCAGTTGCCGTACGCCCTCGGTGACGAGGTTGAAGCCGTGGACGTACGCCTCGCTCAGGCCGCCCCCGGAGGTGTTGAGCGGCAGCCGGCCGCCGATCTCCAGGGCGCCGCCCTCGGTGAAGGCGCCTCCCTCGCCGCGGCCGCAGAAGCCGTAGCCCTCCAGGGAGAGCGGGACGAGGGCGGTGAAGGCGTCGTAGACCTGGGCGACGTCGATGTCCCCCGGGGTGAGGTCGGCGTGCTTCCACAGGTGGCGGGCGGCGGTCCAGGCGGGGCCCGTCAGGGGGTCGTCGGTCCAGTAGTTGACCATGCCGTGGTGCTGGGCGGGCAGCCCCTGGGCGGCGGAGTGGACGTAGACGGGGCGCTGCCGGCAGTCGCGGGCGCGGTCGGCGGAGACGAGGACGCAGGCGAGCGCGCCGTCGGTCTCCAGGCAGTTGTCGTAGAGGCAGAGCGGTTCGCTGATCCAGCGCGAGGTCATGTACATCTCGCGGGTCAGCGGGCGGTCGTACATGATCGCGGCCGGGTTCTGGTTGGCGCGGTTGCGGCAGGCGAGGGCGACGTTGAAGAGGTGGTCGCGGGTGGCGCCGTACTCGTGCATGTAGCGGCGGGTCAGCATGCCGATCTCGTCGGCGGGCCGCAGCAGGCCGAAGGGCCGGGTCCACTGCGCGGGGGTGGGCAGTTGGACGGTGGTGTTCGTCCAGGGGCGCGGGCCGCTGCCGCGCTTGCGGGACCGCCAGGCGACGCCGACGGTGGCCTGGCCGGTGGCGACGGCGGCGGCGAGGTGGGCGACGGTGGCGCAGGAACCGCCGCCGCCGAAGCCTGCCTTGGAGAAGAAGGTGAGGTCGCCGAGACCGGCGGCCTTGGCCAGCTCGACCTCGTCGGTCTCCTCCATCGTGTACGACGCGAGGCCGTCGACCTCGTGCGGCTCGATCCCGGCGTCGTCGAGCGCCGCCAGGACGGCGCGGCAGGCGAGCGACTTCTCGGACTCGGGGAGGTGCCTGGCGAAGGGTGTCGCGCCTATGCCGACGATCGCGGTGGCGTCCTTCAATGCTGACATCCCGTCAGGTTATCGCTAATCTGACGGATAGTCAGCTCATGGGGAGGTGCTCGGCGCATGCGCGGTGACCTGGAGTGGGGCAGCGTCCCACGGCTCGTGCGGGAGGCCGCGCGGCGCTGGGGCGGGCGCGAGGCGGTGGTGGACGGCCGCACCCGTGTCACGTACGCCGAACTCGGCGCCCGGGTCGAGCGCGCCGCCGCGGCGGCGGTGGCGTCCGGGATCGCCCCGGGGGACCGGGTGGCCGTCTGGGCCCCCAACACGCTCGACTGGATCACCGCCGCCCTGGGCTCGGTCACCGCGGGCGGGGTGCTCGTCCCGCTCAACACCCGCTTCAAGGGGGCGGAGGCGGCCTACGTGCTGCGCCGCACCCGCGCCCGGCTGCTCTTCGTCACGGGCACCTTCCTCGGCACCTCCTACGTCGCCGCGCTGCGGCGCGCGACGCGCGAGCACCCGCTGCCGGACCTGGAACAGGTCGTCGTCCTGTCCGACGCGGCTCCCGAAGGCCACGGCTACCGGCGCTGGAAGGACTTCCTGGCCGCGGGCGACCCCGTCAGCGGTGCGGCGGTACGGGCCCGTTCCGACGCGATCGACGGCTCCGCGCCCTCCGACATCACCTTCACCTCCGGGACGACCGGCCACCCCAAGGGCGTTGTGGTCACGCACGCCCAGACGCTGCGCGTCTACGACGTCTGGGCGGACCTGGCGGGACTGGAGGAGGGCGACCGCTACCTGATCGTCAACCCGTTCTTCCACACCTTCGGCTACAAGGCCGGGATCATCGCCTGCCTCATGCGGGGCGCGACGATGATCCCGCAGCCGGTCTTCGACGTGGGCACCGTCCTGGCCAACGTCGCCGCCGAACGCGTCACCGTGCTGCCCGGCCCGCCCACCCTCCACCAGTCGGTCCTCGACCACCCCGAACGCGGCCGGCACGACCTGAGTTCACTGCGGCTGGTCGTGACGGGCGCGTCCGTGATCCCGCTGCAGCTGGTGGAACGGCTGCGCAGCGAGCTGAAGATCGCCACGGTGCTGACCGCGTACGGGCTGACGGAGGCGAGCGGCACCGTGACGATGTGCCGGCGCGGCGACCCCGCGGAGGTGGTGGCCGCGACCTCCGGGCGGGCCATCCCCGACACGGAGGTGCGGGTGCTCTCGGAGGGCCCGGGGCGGCCCGGCGAGGTCCTGGTGCGCGGCTACCACGTCATGTCCGGCTACTGGGAGGACCCCGCGGCCACGGCCGAGGCCGTCGACGCGGACGGCTGGCTGCACACGGGGGACGTGGGCGTGACGGACGCCGACGGCAACCTGCGCATCACCGACCGCATCAAGGAGATGTTCATCGTCGGCGGGTTCAACGCCTACCCGGCGGAGATCGAGCAGGCGCTCACCCGCCACCCGGACGTGGTGGAGGCGGCGGTGGTGGGCGTCCCCGACCCGCGGCTCGGCGAGGTCGGCCGCGCGTACGTCGTACGCCGGGCGGGCGCCGTGGTCACCGCCGACGACCTGATCGCCTGGTCCCGGCGGGAGATGGCCAACTACAAGGTGCCGCGCGAGGTGGAGTTCCTGGCCGAACTGCCGCGCAACGCGAGCGGGAAGGTGCTCAAGACGGCCCTGCGGGCGCGGTGAGGGACGTGCCGGGTCCCTCCCGCCGAGGACGGTGAGGGACCCGGTCGAATCCGCGCGCCCGGTGTCAGGGGGTGTGGAAGTTGTCGGGCGAGACGACCGTCTGGTGCCAGTTGTCCGGGCTGTCCGCGGCGGCGGCCGGGAGCGCGGCGGAGAGGAGTCCGGCCGCGACGGCGGCGAGGACGACGGCGGCCTTGCGTACGAACTTCATGACGCCTCCGGAGGAGAGGCCGGGTGCGGGCACCCGGCGGCAGCATGCGTACAGGTGGTGCCCGTGAGGCGGCCCGGACCGCGGGTGCGCGTGCGGCCGACTCGGCTGTGGAACATACCGCTTCGGTCCCCCCGGCACGCAAGTGCCGTACGGCACCGGTGGCCGACGGCCGGCACACGCGAAGAAGGACCGGCTGCGGCGCCCCCTCCGCGCCGCAGTCGGTCCGTGGTTCCTTCGTGCTGCTCCCCCCGGAAGCACTCCCCCCTTGGTGCGCTCCTCAGGCCGTGCCGTCCCCCGTGGTGGTGCTGTCCCCCGTCGTACCGTTCCCCCG
Source organism: Streptomyces sp. NPDC005722 (assembly GCF_040630935.1). Taxonomy (NCBI): domain Bacteria; kingdom Bacillati; phylum Actinomycetota; class Actinomycetes; order Kitasatosporales; family Streptomycetaceae; genus Streptomyces; species Streptomyces sp. NPDC005722. Next base: position 78,744 of record NZ_JBEXYN010000006.1, on the reverse strand, counting down.
TCGTTCTCTCCCCCGTGCCCCCCGTGCCCCCCCGGGCCGGTCGTCCCCCGTGTCAGGCGACGGTCAGGGGGTGTGCCAGTTGTCGGGCTTGACCGTGGTGTCGTCGCCCTTGACCTTGGGCTCCTCGACCTCTTCGGTGGTGACGACCTCCGGCTCTTCCTCGACGGTGGAGCCGGACTCGGGTGCCGTCTCGCTCATGGTGCCTCCCCTGGTGGGTGGAACTGGGCCGATGGAAAGCCCGCCTGGCAACGACCCCCGTGCGCTACCAGGCGGGCAGCTCTTGCAGTGATGGAATCGTGGCAGGCGTCGATAATCAACCGATAAACGGAACTGTTGATGTCCTGTGCCGATGGTGTTGCGCAGGCGGAACGGACTACACGGCGACGGCCGGAGCGGCGGGACCGTGCAGCAGGCGCCGCACCTCGTCGGCGTCGGGGGAGCCCAGTGCGACGAAGGCCGCCAGGGCGTCCCGCCAGCAGGCGCGGGCACGGTCCACCTGGCCGGCCTGGTCGAGGGCGCGGCCGAGGACGGTGAGCACCTTCGCGCGGTAGAGCTCGCCCCCGAGGTCGCGCAGCGCGTTCAGCGACTGCTCGGCCAGCGCCGCCGATTGACGGTGGGCGCCGGAGGACAGGTGCACTTCCGCCATGCGGAAGAGGGACATGGCCTCCCAGAAGTGCTGCCGCGCCGCTCTGAAGACGGGCAACGCCTCGGAGAGCGACGCCAGGGCCTCCTCGCGGCGACCGGCCGCCGTCAGCGCGATGGCCAGCGCGTACAGACCGTTGCCCAGGCGGAAACCGGCCCGCAGCTCACGGTAGATCGACAGGGCCCGCTCCGCCGAGGCCACGGCGGCGGAGACGTCCCCGAGCTCGATCTGGGCGCGCGACAGGTTGCTCAGCGCGGCGGCGCCGCCGTGCCGGTTGCCGTCGGCCATGAAGGCTTCCAGGGCCTGGGAGTGGTGGGCGGCGCAGTCATGGAAGCGCCGTCCCGGGAAGGCCACCATCCCGCGCAGGTTGGGGGCGTAACTGCTGGTCAGAGGGTCACCGACGGCCTGCCCCAGCACGAGGCTGCGTTCGGCCTCCCGGTCCGCCTCCTCCAGGCGTCCGGCCAGGCTGTACTGCTGGCCCAGCAGCACGCGGGCCCGGCCCTCCACGAGCGGCTCGCCGCAGGCGCCGGCCGTGGCGACGATGGCGCGAGTGGCCTGCTCGTACTGGCGCGCGTAGATCCCGGACTCCATCAGGTCCTGGCTGACCAGCAGCAGGTCGACGGCGCGCCGCATCGGCCCCTCGCAGCCGTCGCCCGCGGCCTGCCGGACGGCGGCGAGGAGGCTGGGCGCCTCGGTGAACAGCCAGTCCAGGCCGTCCTCGCGGGACCCGAAGGGCAGACCGGGACGGCCGACGGGGGCGAGGTGCGCGAGCAGTCGGTCACCGGGGTTCTCCAGCTCGTACGCGCACATCGCGGACGAAAGGTAGAAGTCCAGCAGCCGGGAGAGGCTCGCGCAGCGGGCGTCGTCGCCCTCGTGGCGCTCGGCGCAGTCGCGGGCGTACAGGCGCACCAGGTCGTGGTAGCGGTAGCGGGCGGGCGCGGCGGACTCGATGAGGCTGATGTCGACCAGGGTCTCGAGCAGTTCCTCGGCGTCGTAGACGTCCATGTCGAGGACGGCCGCGGCCGCCTCCAGGGAGATGTCCGGGCCGTCGGCGAGGGCCAGCAACCGGAAGGCGCGGGCCTGTTGCGGGGTGAGCTGGCCGTAGCCGAGCTCGAAGGTGGCCTTGACGGCGAGGTCGCCGGCCTTGAGCTCGTCCAGGCGGCGGCGTTCGTCGCTGAGCTTGCGGGCGAGGAAGGACACCGTCCACGTGCGGCGGGTGGCCAGGCGGGAGGCGGCGATGCGGATGGCGAGCGGGAGGAAGCCGCAGGCGGCGACGACGTCGAGGGCGGCCTGGCGTTCGGCGGCGACGCGTTCCTCCCCGACGATGCGCGTGAAGAGCAGCAGGGCTTCTTCCGGGCTCATGACGTCGAGGTCGACCAGGTGGGCCCCGGCCAGGTCGACCATGCGGGTCCGGCTGGTGATCAGCGCGGCGCAACCGGGCGTGCCCGGCAGGAGGTGGCGGACCTGGGCGGCGTCGTGGGCGTTGTCCAGCAGGGCCAGGACGCGGCGGCCCGCGAGGGTCGACCGGTAGAGCGCGGCGCGGTCGGCGAGGGACTCGGGTATCGCGGAGTCGGTGACGCCGAGGGAGCGCAGGAAGGAGGCGAGCACCGTCTCGGGTTCGGCGGGCCGGGCGGCGGTGCCCTGGAGGTCGACGTAGAGCTGGCCGTCGGGGAAGGTGTCCGCGACGGCGTGGGCGACGTGGACGGCGAGGGTCGTCTTGCCGACGCCGCCGATGCCGGCGACGGCGGAGACCGACATGACGCCGCCCTCCGCGGAGGACCCGGCCAGGCGCTCGCCGAGTTCGCGGACGAAGGCGTCGCGGCCCGTGAAGTCGGCGACGGTGGCGGGCAACTGGGCGGGCCGCACCGGCTCGGCGACGGCCTCCGCCTGCGGGACGGGCGGCGGCAGCAGCGAGGGGTCGGCCTCCAGCACGCGCTGGTGGAGTTCGGCGAGCTCGGCGCCCGGGTCGACACCCAGCTCGTCGTCGAGGAGGCGGCGGGTGTCGGCGTAGACCCCGAGCGCCTCGGCCTGCCGCCCGCTGCGGTAGAGGGCGAGCATCAGCAGGGCGCGGGGGCGCTCGCGCAGCGGGTGCTCGGCGGACAGCACGGTGAGCTCGGAGACCACCTCGGCGTGGCAGCCGGCCTGCAGGTCCAGGTCGAGGCAGGTCTCGGTGAGCTGCAGCCGCCACTCCTGCAGGCGGGTGCGCTGGGTCTCGGCGTACGGGCCGGGGAGGCCGGCCAGCGGCTCGCCGTCGAAGAGGGCGAGGGCACCGCGCAGTTCCTCGCGGGCCGCGGCCAGGTCGCCGGCCGCGCGGGCCTTCTCGGCCGCGGCCTGGTGCCGTTCGGCGAGGAAGAGGTCGAAGCCGTCGCCAGGGTGCAGCACGTAGCCGCCGTCGACGGTGGCCAGCGCCTCGGCGCCGAGGGCCTTGCGCAGGCGGAAGGCGTAACTGCGCAGCGCCGCCAGCGCGGTGGGCGGCGGCTCCTCGCCCCAGACGGCGTCCAGCAGTTCCTGCGCGGTGGCCGTGCGGCCGCCGCGCAGCAGCAGCGCCCCCAGCAGCGCCTTCTGCTGTGGCGACCCGGCGGAGATCGGTTCCGTGCCGCGCCAGGCCCGCACCGGGCCGAGGACCGCGAAGCGCAGCGCTCCGTCCTGGTCCTTACCGCTTGCCATGCCTGCCCCCTGGTGCCGCCGAACCCTTCACGACGAGCGCGTATATCGATCGTTCATCACGAGCCGGAACAGTCTTCACGGACGGCGGGACCATCCCGATCGGTTCCGCCGCCTGTGCCAGTTTGCCGCCTCAACCTGTATGCGGTCACCTATGGGTGGCTTTCGGGAGGGGCGTTCCAGGGAGTAGCGGGGAATGTTCGGTCCAGTTTCATGTGAAGTGCGAGCATATTCCGTCGGCCCGGCCGGTGTCCGGTCGGAGGAGGTGGAGGGCCGCCCATGTGCTCGCGTTGTGTGCCGCAGGCCGTGAGCGGACCGCGCAGCCGCAGCGGGGGAGGGCCGGCGCCGTCCGTCTACCGCCTGCCCGGTCCCGCCCTGCGCCGCCGGGCCGTACGGCATCCGGAGGGGCGCCCGTACGAGCCGTACGACTGCGACTTCGCCGCCCTGGACCGCCGGGCGCGCGCGGTGGCCGCCCGACTGGGACGGCTGCTGCCGCCGGGCAGCCGGGTGCTGCTCGCCTACCAGCAGGGCGCGGACCTGGCCGGGGCGTTCTACGGCTGCCTGTACGCCGGGATGGCGGCCGTGCCGCTGGTCGGCGGCGGGCCGGACAGCGCGGGGACGGTCGCGGAGGCCGTCGAACGCTGCCGTCCCGCGGCGGTGCTCACCGGGGCCGACGCGTGGACCGCGCTCGCGGTGGACCGCTCGCGCACGCAGGTCGTGGAGGCCGACGGGCGACGGGTCGGCGGCGAGCCGGTCGAACGGCTGGCGGAGGAGTGGCGCCCGGTCGGCGTCCTGCGCACGGCGCCCGGCTACGAGCGGTACGTCGCCGACGGGCTCGGTGGGGGCCGCATGGAGCCCGCGCTGCGGCACGGGGACCTGGCGGACGCGGCCGGGGAACTGGCGGTCGCGGTGGGACGCGGGACGCGGGCGGAGGGGCTGGGGTGGATCGCCTCCGTGCACGGGTTGGAGGACGCGGTGTGGCGCATGCTCCTGCTCGCGCCCGGCGGCGGAGCCGCCTGACCCGGGGTCGTTTGCTTGCGGCCGGTTGTCGTGTGCGGGTTTTTTTGCGCCTGCGGCGGGCTGTCTCCCACCCTCCCGCCCGATTGCCCGGCGCGATTGGTGCGGGGTCTCGCAACTCGTTGTGGGGTCGGCGCCGCGCCGGCGCACGTCCTCAACGCTCGCGGTTTACCTCAACATCCTTGGGCACCGCGTCCACCGCTCGTCGTTTCCGGGCGCACCCCGACACACCCCCTCCGGCCGGTATGGGCGCACAACGGCCGGTGGGGGGTGTGAGGGCAGTCCGGGGTTGCCGCATGTACCTTGCTGAACCCCACGGCCTCGCGGTCCAAGCCCGCGTCCTTCGGTACCGGGTCTGCCGCTCGTTTCCCACCGGCCTTTGGCTAGAGGGAACACCCCGGCTGTTGGCGTGAGTCTCCCCCGCCCGACCTGACGCACCCCCACATCGGCGACCACGTTCGCCGCCGTTGAGCTCACCTGAACTGGGCGGGGGGCCCATCGATCCTGACGCGGGTCCTGGCTGGCGCTTCTCTCGACTCCGCGATCAGGTGACCCGAGGGCGCCTTCGATGCCGACTCCGCCGCGTCCGGAGTGGGGCGAGATAAGAAAACGCGGGTCACCCCTGGTCCTCCCGTCGCTCGTACCCGTACTCCACGAACTGCGGTGCGGCCGGCCAGCCGCCTTCTGCCCACCCACCGGCCGTTGTGCGCCCACACCCGCCGAAGGGGGTGGTGCGGGGTGCTCCCCCCCGGCCGAAGGCTAGGACAGACGAGCGGGCGGACCCGGCGCCGAATGATGCGGGCCTGAACCACGGGGCCGCGGGGTCAGTGAGCGGTTCGGGGCGCCCCGGATTGCCTTCTGCCCACCCACCGGCCGTGTGCGCCCATACCTCGGGAGGGGGTGTGTCGGGGTGCGCCCGGAAACGACGAGCGGTTAAGTGCGGTGCCGAATGATGTGGGCGTAAACCGCGAGCGTTGAGGACGTGCGCCGGCGCGGCCCCGACCCCACAACAACGTGCGAGACCCGCACCAACCGCGCCGGGCAATCGGGAGGGAGGGTGGGAGACAGCCCGCCGCAGGCGCAATGGACCTGCACGCAACAGCCGGGCAGCCCGGCGCAGCCGACCGCAGGCGGGAACAACCCGCACCCAACAACCGGCCGCAACCACAGACAACCGGCCGCACACAGACCTGCTGACGGACCGTCAGATTCGCGCTACCGTGCCCCCATGGAGACCTTCCCGAGGATCATTTCGGTGGACGACCACACGGTCGAGCCCCCCGGCGTCTGGCGGGACCGTCTCCCGTCGGCGTACCGGGACAGGGCGCCGCACGTCGTGCGGGCCCCCCTGAAGTCGATGACCTTCGTCGGCGGCCGGTTCGCCCCGCGAATGGGCGAGCCCGGCGACGACGGGCCCCTCGCCGACTGGTGGGTGTACGAGGACCTGCGGCGCCCGCTGACCCGGCTGGACACCGCCGTCGGCTACAGCAGGGACGAGGTGCGGCTGGAGGCGATCACCTACGAGCAGATGCGCCCCGGCTCCCACAGCGTCCCCGAGCGGCTGGCGGACATGGACGTCAACCACGTGCAGTCCGCCCTGTGCTTCCCGACGTTCCCCCGTTTCTGCGGCCAGACCTTCACCGAGGCGAAGGACCGGGAGCTGGGGCTGCTGTGCGTGCGCGCGTACAACGACTGGATGGTCGAGGAGTGGTGCGGGCCGCAGGCCGGCGGCCGGCTGATCCCGCTCACGCTCGTACCGCTGTGGGACGCGGAACTGGCCGCCGCGGAGGTGCGCCGCAACGCCGCGCGCGGAGTGCGGGCCGTCTGCTTCTCCGAGATCCCGCCGCACCTGGGGCTGCCGTCCGTGCACACCGACGCGTGGGACCCGTTCCTGCGCGCCTGCGACGAGACCGGGACCGTCGTCGCGATGCACATCGGTTCCTCCTCGCGCATGCCGTCCACCTCCGCGGACGCGCCGCCCGCGGTCGGCTCCACGATCACCTTCGCCAACTGCTGCTTCTCGATGGTCGACTGGCTGATGTCGGGGATCTTCGACCGCTTCCCCTCCCTGCGGATCATGTACGCGGAGGGGCAGATCGGCTGGATCCCGTACGTCCTGGAGCGCGCCGACGTCGTCTGGGAGGAGAACCGCGGCTGGGGCGGTGTGGCCGACAAGGTGCTGCGGCCGCCCTCGGAGCTGTTCCGGGAGCACGTGTACGGGTGCTTCTTCGACGACGCGGTGGGCCTGCGCAACATCGACGCGATCGGCGTCGGCAACGTCCTGTACGAGACCGACTACCCGCACTCCGACTCGACCTGGCCCAAGTCCCGTGAGGTGGGCGAGGCGCAGATGGGTCACCTCGCCCCGGAGGTCGTCGAGCGGATCGTGCGGGGGAACGCCGTCGAGTTGCTGGGGCTGACCCCGGAGGGCCTGTGGCCGGGGCCGGGCGGGGCCGCCGGTTGAGACGAGTTCGCCCGCCGTTGGCGGCCGTGTCGCGTGCCGTGCGCGGCCGCCTGATGGGCTTCTTCCGGTAGGACGGGAGAAGGGCGGGCGATGGGTCCGATCGCCGAGTTGTGGCTGTCGGGCCGGGTCCCGGCCCGGGACGGCCTGTACCGGGTGGACGACACGGCGCTGCACGTGCACGTCGACGGCCCCCGGTTGTCGGTGTTCGACGTCGGCGAGCCCTTCGACGTCGCCGCCGGACTGGCCGAGGACCCGGAGCGCGTCACCGAGGTCGATTCCCGTCCGCGGGGAGTCGCCGAACTCTGCGACGGCACCGGGTACGTGTGCTGCGGTGACGGCGCGCACGGCGCGCAGGGCTTCTTCGCCCGGCTGGACTCCGACGGCGGTCTGCTGTGGGTGGTGGCGCTCCAGGACTCCAACCCCTTCGAGCTCGCCGAGGTCGAGGGGCGGTACGCCACCTTCACCGACAACCTGGGCCACTCGCTGACCGTGGACCTGGCCGCCCCGGAGTTCGCGGTGCGCTGACCCTTGTCTGACGGTCCGTCAGGTCCGACCATGTCGGCATGACCGAGACCGCGTACGGCATGCAGTTGCCGGTGCAATCCCTGAGCACCCTCTACGCGGAGCCGTGGGAGGCCGCGGCGCCGCCGGGCGACCTGGTGGACGTCGCACGGGCGGCGGACCGGCTGGGCTTCGCGTACATCGGGTGCTGCGACCACGTGGCCGTCCCGCCCCGGCTCGCCCCCGCGATGAGCCCCACCTGGTACGACCCCGTCGCCACGCTCGCCTTCCTGGCGGCCGTGACGACGCGGGTGCGGCTGCTGAGCCACGTGGCCGTGATCGGGCTGCGGCATCCGCTGCTCACCGCCAAGCAGTACGCGACCCTGGACCACCTCTCCGGGGGCCGGCTCGTCCTCGGGGTCGGCGCCGGGCACGTACGGGAGGAGTTCGAGGCCCTCGGGCTCGACTTCGAGCGGCGCGGCGCGTTGCTGGACCGGGCGATCGACGCCGTGCGGGCGCACTTCGCGGCCGGGGAGCAGAAGCCGGAGCCCGTGCAGCGGCCGGTCCCGGTGTGGGTCGGCGGATCGTCGCCCGCGGCGGTGCGGCGCGCGGCGCTCAAGGGCGACGGCTGGCTGCCGCAGGGCGACTCCCGGGAGGCCATGCCCGGGCAGATCGCCCGGCTGCGCCGGCTGCGCGGCGCCACGCCGATCACCGTCGGCGTCATCGCGGAGCCGCTGTACGTCGGCGAGCCGGGGTGGCCGGTGGGGCGGCGCACGCTGACCGGCAAGCCGGAGGCGCTGGCCGAGTCGCTGCGGGAGTACGGCGCGATGGGGGTGGACCAGATCCAGGTGCGGTTCCGCAGTCGTGACGCGGCGGAGCTGCTCGACCAGATGGAGGCGTTCGCCGACGGCGTGGCGCCGCACCTCGACGCGTAGGGAGTGACGGACATGGGGAAGCTGGACGGCCGGGTCGTGCTGATCACCGGCGCGGCGCGCGGGCAGGGCGAGCAGGAGGCGCTGCTCTTCGCGGCGGAGGGGGCGCGGGTCGTCCTCGGGGACGTGCTCGACGAGCGGGGCGCGGCCGTGGCGGAGGGCATCGGCGCCGACCGGGCGCGCTACGTCCACCTGGACGTGACGAGCGAGGCGGACTGGGCGGCGGCCCTGGACGCGGCCACGGAAGCCTTCGGCCGGCTGGACGGGCTGGTCAACAACGCCGGGATCCTGCGCTTCAACGCGCTGGTCGACACCCCGCTCGCGGAGTTCCAGGAAGTCGTCCAGGTCAACCAGGTCGGCGCCTTCCTCGGGATGCGCACCGTGGCCCCGCTGCTCGCGGCGGCCGGCGGCGGCACCATCGTGAACACCGCCTCCTATGTGGCGCTGACCGGCATGGCCGGGGTGGTCTCGTACGCCGCGACCAAGGCGGCCGTCGTCGGGATGACGCGGGTGGCCGCCATGGAGCTGGCGCCCAAGGGCATCCGGGTCAACGCGATGTGCCCGGGCGCGATCGACACCCCCATGTCCAACCCCGGCGAGTCCGTGCCCGCGGAGGCCCTGGACCGGCTGTACGGCAAGCTCGTGCCGCTCGCGAGGATCGGGCGCCCGGAGGAGGTCGCGCGGCTCGCGCTCTTCCTGACCGGTGACGACTCCTCGTACGTCACCGGGCAGCCCTTCGTCGTGGACGGCGGCTGGCTGGCCGGCGTCCAACTCTTCTGACGAACCGTCGGGTATTGACCTCCCCCGTCGCCGGTGGAAGAGTCGGAGCGGAAATCTGACGATCCGTCAGAAAAGCTAGGGACGGTGAACCCCTTGGAATTCGGGATCTTCGTACAGGGATATGTGCCCAAGTTCCGCTCGGAGGTCGACCCGCAGGCCGAGCACCACGCGCTGATGGAGGAGGCCGAGTACGTCGTCCAGGCGGACCGGTCGGGCTTCAAGTACGCGTGGTTCAGCGAGCACCACTTCCTCGAGGAGTACTCGCACCTGTCCGCCAACGACGTCTACATCGGCTACCTCACCCACGCCACCGAGCGGATCCACCTCGGGTCGGGCATCTTCAACCCCCTCCCGCAGGTCAACCACCCGGTCAAGGTCGCCGAGAAGGTCGCCATGCTCGACCACCTCTCCGACGGGCGCTTCGAGTTCGGCACCGGCCGCGGCGCCGGCAGCCACGAGATCCTCGGCTTCCTCCCCGGCGTCACCGACATGAACGCCACCAAGGAGATCTGGGAGGAGACCGTCGGCGAGTTCCCCAAGATGTGGCTCAACGAGGAGTACCCGGGCTTCCAGGGCAAGCACTGGTCCCTGCCGCCCCGCAAGGTGTTCCCCAAGCCGTACGGGACGTCGCACCCCGCGATGTGGTACGCCGCCGGGTCGCCGCCCTCCTACGCCATGGCCGCCCGCAAGGGCCTGGGCGTGCTGGGCTTCAGCGTCCAGAAGGTCTCCGACATGGAGTGGGTGCTGGAGAAGTACAAGACCGCCGTGCGCGACGCCGAGCCCATCGGCGACTTCGTCAACGACAACGTCATGGTGACGACCACCGCGATCGTCGCCGAGACCCGCAAGGAGGCGATCCGCGTCGCCGCGAGCAGCAACCTCAACTACCTGCAGTCGCTGGTCTTCCGCTACCACGACACCTTCCCGCGCCCGGAGTACATCCCGCAGTGGCCCGAGCTGCTGCCGACGTACACCGAGGAACTGATCGAGATGCTCCTCGACGAGGAACTGATGATCTGCGGCGACCCCGACGACGCGCTCAAACAGTGCAAGCGCTGGGAGTCCGCGGGGGCCGACCAGCTGTCGTTCGGGCTGCCGGTGGGCGTCCCCTTCGAGGACACCATGCGCACGATCAAGCTGGTCGGGGAGCACGTCATCCCCAAGATCGACACGGACCCGGTGCACCGGACCACCCGCTTCCGCCGGGCGGCGTGACGCCCGCGGGCCACCGACGGGGCGGCGCCTTCCCGGACCGCCGCCCGGCCCCCGGACCGCAGCGGCACCGCGGCGGCGGCCCGCCGCGCCCGCGGCCGGCCGGGGGCCACACCGCGCGGCGGGGCGCCCGCCCGCGGCCCAGCAGGAGGAGGGACCACCCATGCTCGACCACCTGATCCGCGGGGCGACGCTCGCCGACGGCACCGGTGCCCCGGCCCGCGCCGCCGACGTGGGCCTGCGGGACGGCCGCGTCGTCACGGTCGCACCGCCCGGCCGGACCGAGGAGCCCGCACGGACCACCGAGGACGCGACCGGGCTGGTCCTCGCCCCCGGCTTCGTCGACCCGCACACCCACTACGACGCCCAGCTGTTCTGGGACCCCTTCGCGGTCCCCTCCATGAACCACGGCGTCACCACCGTCGCCGGCGGCAACTGCGGCTTCACCCTGGCGCCGCTGAGGCCGCAGGACGCCGACTACACCCGCCGGATGATGTCCAAGGTCGAGGGCATGTCGCTCACGGCCCTGGAGTCCGGCGTCGACTGGGGCTGGCAGGGGTTCGGCGACTACCTCGACGCCCTGGAGGGCCGGATCGCCGTCAACGCCGGCTTCATGGTGGGCCACTGCGCGCTGCGCCGCTACGTCATGGGGCCCGACGCCGTCGGCGGACAGCCCACGCCGGACCAGCTCGACGCGATGCTGCGGCTCTTCCACGAGTCCATGGAGGCCGGCGGCTGGGGCCTGTCCACGACCCAGTCGTCCACCCACTCCGACGGCGACGGGCACCCGGTGGCCTCGCGGCACGCCCGCCCGGCCGAACTGCTCGCGCTCTCGCGGGCCGTCGGGGAGCACGAGGGCACGCAGATCGAGGCGATCGTCGCGGGCTGCCTGGACACCTTCTCCGACGACGAGATCGACCTCCTCGTCGACATGACCGCCGCCGCCGGCCGCCCGCTCAACTGGAACGTGCTGACCGTCGACTCGGCCGTCCCGGAGCGGGTGCCCCGCCAGTTGCAGGCCTCCGAGCGGGCGCGCAAGGCGGGCGGCCGCGTCGTGGCGCTGACGATGCCGATCCTGACGCCGATGAACATGTCGCTCGGCACCTTCTGCGCCCTCAACCTCATCCCCGGCTGGGGCGAGGTCCTCTCCCTGCCCGTCCCCGAGCGCATCGCCCGGCTGCGTGACCCGGAGGTCCGCGCCGCGATGCTCCGCCGTGCCGTCAGCCCCGAGGCGGGCGTCTTCCGCCGGCTGGCCGACTTCGGGCGGTACGTCATCGGGGACACGTACTGCGAGGAGAACCGGCGGGCCGGGGTCAGCGGCCGGGTGGTGCGCGACATCGCCGCGGAACGCGGGCAGGACCCCTTCCGCACCCTCGTGGAGATCTGCGCGGCCGACGACCTGCGGACGGTGCTGTGGCCGATGCCCACCGACAACGACCCGGACAGCTGGGAGCTGCGCCGTACCACCTGGGAGCACGAGGACGTGCTGCTCGGCGGCTCGGACGCGGGCGCGCACCTGGACCGCATGTGCGGTGCGCCGTACACCACCCGGTTCCTCGGCGACTGCCTGCGCGGCCGCCGGCTGGTCCCGCTGGAGAGGGCGGTGCGGATGCTCACCGACGACCCGGCGCGGCTGTTCGGGCTCCGCGGGCGCGGCCGGGTCGCCGCGGGGTACCACGCGGACCTGGTGCTCTTCGACCCCGAACGGATCGACGCGGGCACCGCGACGCTCGTGCACGACCTGCCGGGCGACAGCCCGCGCCTGGACTCCAGGGCCCGGGGCGTGGTGAGCGTGCGGGTGGGCGGCGTCGAGACGATCCGCGACGACCGGATCACCGGGGCGGTCCCCGGCCGGGTCCTGCGTTCCGGACGGGACACCCGCACGGTCGCCACGGGCGGGTGACCCCGGCCCGCCCCCGCGGCGGGACCCCGTGCCGGGGGTGTACGCGCCCGCCGGCACGGGCGTACGGTCGGCCCACACCACGGGAGGTGCGACGACACCATGCGGATCGCCACGACGATCTTCCTGACCGACCACTCCGTACCCGTCGTCCGGCTCGCCGCGGAACTGGAGGAGCGCGGTTTTGACGGCCTCTACCTCCCGGAGCACACGCACATCCCGGTCAGCCGCCGCACCCCCGCGCCGATGGGCGGTCCGCTGCCGCCGGAGTACGGCCGTACGCTCGACCCCTTCGTGGGCCTGTCCGCGGCCGCCGCCGTCACCCGACGGCTGCGGCTCGGGACCGGCGTCACGCTGGTCGCGCAGCACGATCCGATCGTGCTGGCCAAGCAGGTCGCGAGCCTGGACTTCCTCTCCGGCGGCCGGTTCACGCTCGGCGTCGGCTTCGGCTGGAACGTGGAGGAGGCCGCCGACCACGGGGTCGACTGGCCGCGCCGCCGGGACCTGGTGCGGGAGCGGATGGCCCTCATGGGCGCCCTGTGGGCGCCGGAACCGACCGCGTACAAGGGCGAGTCCTGCCGGGTCGAGGCCAGTCACGCCTGGCCCAAGCCCGTCGCGGGCGGGCGGCCCCGCATCCTGTGCGGCGGCGCGGGGGGCCCCGCGCTGTTCGCGCACATCGCCGCCTACGCCGACGGCTGGATGCCGATCGGCGGCGCCGGGCTGGCCGAGAGCGTCCCCCGCCTGCGCCGCGTGTGGGCGGACGCCGGACGCGACCCGGAGGCGCTGCGGGTCGTGCCGTACGCGGTGCGCCCGAACCCGGGGAAGCTGGCCCATTACCGGGACCAGGGCCTGGAGGAGGTCGTGCTCCAACTGCCGTCCGCGGGGACGGCGGACGTGCTGCGCACCCTCGACGACTACGCGCGCTACCTCTGAGGCGCCCGGCCGCCGGCCTGGCGGCGGCGGTCAGTCGCCCGGGTAGCGCTCCAGCCAGGCCGCGGAGGCGCCGCCGGGCCCGTGCAGCGCCGGACCCTGCGTCATCTCCATGGCGAAGTCGTCGGCGAGCTGGAGGATGGTGCCCCGGCCCTCCAGTTCCGCGGTCCACGCCGGGGGCAGGGCCGTCTCGCCGTGCTGAACGCCCAGCAGGTTGCCGCAGATCGAGCCGGTGGAGTCGCTGTCCCCGGAGTGGTTGACCGCGAGCAGCAGCCCGTGCCGGACGTCCTCGGCGACCAGGGCGCAGTAGACGCCGACGGCGAGGGCCTCCCCGGCCGTCCGGCCCGCGCCCAGGGACTCCACCCGTTCCGCGCCGGGCATTCCCTGGCGCACGGCGCCGAGGGCCGCCTGCAGGGCCGCGGAGGTCTCCTCGTGCCCGGGGCGCGCCGTGATGAGGGCCAGTGCCTGCTGGACGGCGCCGTCCAGGGCGTCGCCGCGGGCCAGCGCGTGCACGATGACGGCGAACGCCCCCGCGGCCAGCACCCCGGTGGGGTGACCGTGCGTCTGGACCGCGCACTCGACGGCGAGCTGGAACACCAATGGCGGCTCCCAGCCGACCAGCAGCCCGAACGGGGCGGAGCGCACGACCGTGCCGCAGCCCTTGGAGTCCGGGTTCTTGGGGTGGTCGAGGGTGCCCATCCGCTCGTCGCCGAGCCCGGTCAGGCAGGCCGTGCCGGGGGTGCGGCGCGCGTACAGCCACTCCTCGCGGGCCAGCCAGCCGGTGTCCTTGCGGCGCTCGTCCGGCCCCCAGTCGTTCTGCGTGGCCGCCCAGCGCAGGTAGGCGCGGTGCACGTCGGTCGGCGGGTGCCAGGTCCCCGCGTCCCGGCGCACCTGGGCGCGTATCAGGCCCTCGGCGGTGAACAGCGTCATCTGGGTGTCGTCGGTGACGGCGCCCCGCCGCCCGTACGCCGGGACGTAGTCGGTGACCCCGGCCTCCCCGTGCGCCTGCCGTATCGCGGCCAGCGCGTCGGACTCCACGCCGGCGCCGAGTGCGTCGCCGATCGCGCCGCCGAGCAGACAACCGCGCACCCGGCTGCGGAAGTCCTGCTGCTCGGTGCGCCCCCATACGGCACCGCTCATGACCAACGCCTCCCTGCTCGACCCGACCAAGCACTGTAATCGACCCAGATCGGTCGGCTTCCGGTCACGAACGGATTGTGGCCAGTCACGCACGGAGGAAGGCCCCCGCTGCCGGAGCAGCGGGGGCCTTCGGGGCTCGGCGGGCTACCAGCCGCGGCCGCCCTGCCACGCGGGCCGGGGTGACTGGCCGGCGCGGGTCAGCGCCCAGCGGGCCGCGCTCGCGAGCAGGGAGGTGACGATCAGCCCGATGAACAGGTTCACCACGCAGGCGGCGAGCATCTCGTTCGAGCGGTGCACGGCCAGCGGGACCACCACGGCGAAGAAGGTCAGGGCGGTCATGATCCAGCCGAAGAACAGCATGGCGCGCGGCGTCGAGGCGAGCAGGACGCGAAGCAGCAGCGTCGCGGCGAGCGCGACGAGCGCCGCCCCGAGGACGTAGGCGGTGGCGGCGGCGTCGCGCCACAGTCCGTAGCCCTCGGGGGCGAAGAGCGGCAGCAGCAGGAATCTCTGCGCGACCGTGATGCCGGTCTTGGCCAGCAGGCCGGCGAGCACCGCGGTCGCGGCACCGACGCCCCACAACCGCCAGGCGTGGAGGCGGCGGTGGTCGTGGTCGGCGTGGCTGCTTGACACGTGTGGTTCCTTTCCGGTCAGCCGACGCAGAGCACCAGGAGGCACAGCTGCATCGGTGACTTCGTTGCCGACGGCGTGGGGGCCGCCGTCGTCGTGGGGGGTGTGGCCGGGACGTCCGCGGGGGAGTGGGGGGCGGACGACGGCGCGGTGGTGTGCGGGGCGGTGTCCGCGGGAGCGGGGACGGCCGTGACCGTCCGGACCCGGGAGCCGGTCCCGCCCTGCGGGGCGGTGTGCTCCGGCGAGGTGGTGCCCGCGGTGGTGCGCGCGGCGGACGGTGCGGCGCCGGGTGCGTCGCCGCGCGGCGCGGCGGTGGTGGGGTTCCCGTGCCGAGGGGGGCGGTGCGTGGCGTCGCCGCCGGGCTGCGCGGGGATCGAGGAGAGCGGCAGGGTGCGGGCGGTGGCCGGCGTCAGCGGCTCCGCGGCCGCGGCCGTGTCGGCCCGGCCCTGGGAGCCGCCGTGCGGCATCGCCGCGACGGTGAGGCCGCCGCCGACGAGCGCCACGGCCGTGGCGGCCGCGGCGCGCCGCCGGTTCTTCTTCCAGCGTTCCAGTTGTCTGCGCCGGGCGGCACGGCCCTTCAGGGACGGGTCGGCGTCGTCCTGTCCGGTGCCGTCGGGGTCGTCCGGGGCGTCCGCGTCGTGGAGCCTCTCCCATTCGGCTGCCGAGTCCGGGCCCTGCCACATGGGCGGGGCGATGTCGGGTGCGTAGGCACCGCACCCCGGACACACGAGAGCCCCGTTGAGATGCCGACGGCAGGAGGAGCAGTAGTCCATGTCCGAGTCTTTCTCTGCTGACAACGCCGCCGGGGGACGTCGGCGGCACGTCCGCGCGCACGTTCCCCGTGCAGGGCGGGACGGCCAGCAACGCTAACGACACCTCCCGCAGGAGGTGCGCAGCCTGTGTGACGCTTTTGGAGAGTTGCTCGGACTCTTTTGCACAGGTCGCCGGAGGGCGCGGCCCGGGGCCGCGCCCCGGCTCAGTCCTCCAGCACCGGCAGCAGCTCCGGCAGGTGACCGTCGGAGGCCAGACCCGCGGCGATGCGTTCCGCGGGCACCGGGCCGTAGGTGGTGGTGCGCTGACGGGCGGGCCGGCCGGCGGCGTCGGCGATGGCGACCAGGTCGCGGATGGAGCGGTAGGAGCCGTAACCGGAGCCGGCCATCCGGGAGATGGTCTCCTCCATCAGGGTGCCGCCGAGGTCGTTGGCGCCGGAGCGCAGCATCTCGGCGGCGCCCTCGGTCCCCAGCTTGACCCAGCTGGTCTGGATGTTGCGGATGTGCGGGTGGAGGAGGAGACGGGCCATCGCGGTGACCGCGCGGTTGTCGCGCATGGTCGGGCCGGGGCGGGCGATGCCGGCGAGGTAGACGGGCGCGTTGGTGTGGATGAAGGGCAGGGTCACGAACTCGGTGAAGCCGCCCGTGCGCTGCTGGATCCCGGCGAGCAGGCGCAGGTGGGCCAGCCAGTGGTGGGGCTGGTCGACGTGGCCGTACATCATCGTGGAGGAGGAGGGCAGGCCCAGTTCGTGGGCGGTGGTGACGACCTCCACCCAGGTGGCCGCGGGCAGTTTGCCCTTCGTGAGGACCCAGCGCACTTCGTCGTCGAGGATTTCGGCGGCGGTGCCGGGGACGGAGTCGAGGCCGGCCTCCTTGGCGGCGGTGAGCCATTCGCGCAGGGACAGGCCCGTGCGGGTGGCCCCGTTGACGACCTCCATGGGGGAGAAGGCGTGCACGTGCATGCCGGGTACGCGCTCCTTCACCGCCCGAGCGATGTCGAAGTAGGCGGTGCCGGGCAGGTCCGGGTGGATGCCGCCCTGCATGCACACCTCGGTCGCGCCGACCTGCCAGGCCTGCTCGGCCCGGTCGGCGACCTGGGACAGCGACAGGGTGTAGGCGTCGGCGTCGGTGCGGCGCTGGGCGAAGGCGCAGAACCGGCAGCCGGTGTAGCAGACGTTGGTGAAGTTGATGTTCCGGGTGACGACGTAGGTGACCTCGTCGCCGACCGCGTCACGCCGGACGTCGTCGGCGATCCGGCACAGCGCGTCCAGTGCCGCGCCGTCGGCGTGCAGCAGCGCGAGCGCCTCGGCGTCGGTCAGCTTCGTGGGGTCGTCGGCGGCCACGGACAGCGCGGTGCGCACGTCGGCCTCGATGCGGTCCGGGACGAGGCCGGGCGCGGCCTGTTCGCGGAGCGCCTCCCAGTCCCCGTACACCTCGTCGAAGTCCTCCCGGCGGTCGCCGCTGCGGCCGTCGGTGTCGATGGTGCGGTGCAGGTCGGTGCGGCCCGCGGCGGTGAAGACCTCCTCGGGCTCCTGCCACGGACGGCCGGTCACCTCGGCGTCCTCACGCGCGAGCCCCGTGGCGGGGTCCGCCAGCGCGGTCACGTGCGGCAGCAGCCGCGGGTCCAGCCACGGCTCGCCGCGCAGGACGAACTCCGGGTAGACGCACAGCCGTTCGCGCAGGGAGAAGCCGGCCTCCGCCGAGCGCTCCGCCAGCTCCTCGATCTGCGGCCAGGGCCGCTCGGGGTTGACGTGGTCCGGGGTCAGCGGGGAGACGCCGCCCCAGTCGTCGATGCCGGCCCCGATCAGCCTGGCGTACTCCGCGTCCACCAGGTTCGGCGGTGCCTGCAGGCAGGCCGACGGCCCCATGATGTGCCGGGCGACGGCCACCGTCGCCACCAGGTCGTCCAGTTCCGCGTCCGGCATGCCGCGCATCGCGGTGTCCGGCTTGGCGCGGAAGTTCTGGATGATCAGTTCCTGGATGCCGTGGTACGACCGGGCCACGCGGCGCAGCGCGAACAGCGAGTCGGCGCGCTCCTCGTACGTCTCCCCGATGCCGATGAGCAGCCCGCTGGTGAACGGCACGGAACTGCGCCCCGCGTCCTCCAGCACCCGCAGCCGCACGGCGGGTTCCTTGTCGGGGGAGCCGTAGTGGGGGCCGCCGGGCTCGCTCCACAGCCGGGTCGCCGTCGTCTCCAGCATCATGCCCATCGAGGGCGCGACCGGCTTCAGCCGCTGGAAGTCCGTCCAGCTCATCACCCCGGGGTTGAGGTGCGGCAGCAGCCCCGTCTCCTCCAGGATGCGGACGGACATCGCCCGGACGTAGGCGATGGTGTCGTCGTAGCCGTGGGCGTCCAGCCACTCGCGCGCCTCGGGCCAGCGGTCCTCCGGCTTGTCCCCGAGCGTGATCAGGGCTTCCTTGCAGCCGAGTTCGGCACCGCGCCGGGCGATCTCCAGCACCTCGTCCGGGGACATGAACATCCCGTGCCCGGCCCGCCGCAGCTTGCCGGGGACGGTCACGAAGGTGCAGTAGTGGCACTTGTCCCGGCACAGGCGGGTGAGCGGGATGAAGACGCTCTTGGAGTACGTGATGACCCCCGACCGTCCCGCCGCCTCCAGGCCGGCGTCGCGCACCCGGGCCGCGCTCTCCGTCAGGGCGGCGAGGTCCTCCCCCCGCGCCTGGAGCAGCACCGCGGCCTCCGCGGTGTCGAGCGCGACGCCGTCACGGGCACGCCTGAGGGCACGACGCATGCTGTTGGCGGTGGGCGGAGTCTGGGTCATCCTCCGAGGATAGGTGCGGTGTACGTCAGTCGGCTGTGTCGGGAGGATCACCGGGCCGCGCTGCCCCGGCCGGGAATATCCGCGCTGGCCTTGACGCCCACGTCAAGGTCTACCGTCGGGGCATGCGGATCGGAGAACTCGCGGAACGGGCCGGGACCACCACCCGCGCCCTGCGCCACTACGAATCGATCGGCCTGCTGCACGCCCGGCGCGCGGGCAACGGCTACCGGGCCTACGACGAGCAGGACCTGCGGCTGCTCCGGCAGATCCAGGCGCTGCGCGCCTTCGGCTTCGAACTGGAGGACACCCGCCCGTTCGTGGACTGCCTGCGGGCGGGCCACCCGGAGGGGGACTCCTGCGACGCCTCGCTCGAGGTCTACCGGCGCAAGCTGGCCGAGCTGGACGAGTGCATCGCCCGCCTGGGCGAGGTCCGCGAGCGGCTCGGCTCGCAGCTCGCCCACGCGGAGCTGGCCTCGGCCGGGGGCGGTTCCGCTCCGCGCTGCGAGTTCGGTTGCGAGGCGAGTGAGGGGAGTACGCGATGACGACGCACGTCGAGGGGCTGACCGAGGTGACCGACGCGACGTTCGCCGAGGAGGTGCTGCGGGCGCGGGGGCCGGTGCTGGTGGAGTTCACCGCCGGCTGGTGCCCGCCCTGCCGTCAGATCGCCCCGGTCCTGGCGGAGGTCGCCCGCGAGGAGGCGGGCCGGCTGAAGGTCGTCTGCATCGACGTGGACCACAACCCGCGGACCACGGCGGCCTACGGGGTCCTGTCGATGCCGACCCTGATGGTCTTCCGGTCGGGGGAGCCGGTGAAGTCCCTCGTGGGCGCCCGGCCCAAGCGGCGGCTGCTGCAGGAGCTCGCCGACGTCCTGCCGTGAGCGCCGTGGGCGCCGTGGGGGCCGGCCGGGCCGCCGGCGGCGCGGTGTCCCCGGGGCGGGTGACGGCCCGCCCCGGGGACACCGGGCGTCAGGCCTTCGCGGGCTCCTCGGGCAGGGTCGCCGCGGCGGCCGCGTCGTCCCCGTCCCCGTCGGAGTTGATCTGCGCCAGGACCGCGTCGCGCTCCGGGGTGTCCTCGGGCTTGACGAAGCCGATGAGCACGTACAGCACGAGGCTGACCGCCAGCGGCGTCACGATCTGGATCTGCAGCTGGACCCCGTCCAGGCCGTAGTTGGTGAGCCAGAAGGCGAACAGGCCCGCCGCCCACGAGACCAGCGCGGCCGTGGGGCCGGACTTCCGGAACGTCCGCAGCAGCCCGAGCATGAACGGGATCGCGATCGGGCCCATCAGGCCGGCCACCCACTTGATGACGACCGTGATGATGTCCTTGAAGGTCGGCGAGTTGACCTGGGTGGCCACCGCCATCGACAGGGCGAGGAAGGCCACGGTGGTGAGCCGCGCCGCGAGCAGTCCGGCCCGCGCGTTCCAGCCGCGCGCCGCCTTGGACAGCACCGGGGCGATGTCCCGGGTGAAGACGGCGGCGATGGCGTTGGCGTCGGAGGAGCACATGGCCATGGTGTGCGAGAAGAAGCCGACGACCACGAGGCCCAGCAGGCCGTGCGGCAGCAGCTGCTCGGTCAGCAGGGCGTACGAGTCGGAGGCGTCCGGCTTCTGCGCCTTCACCAGCAGCGGGGCGACCCACATCGGGAAGAAGAGGATCAGCGGCCAGACGAACCACAGCACGGACGACAGCCGCGCCGAGCGCGTGGCCTCGCGGGCGTTGCTCGTGGCCATGTAGCGCTGGGCCTGGTTCCACATGCCGCCGTTGTACTCGAAGGTCTTGATGAACAGGTACGCCAGCAGGAAGGTCAGGGTGTACGGGCCGGCCGTCGGCGCCGTGTGGTTGTCGGGCAGCTTGTCCCAGACCGTCCACAGGCCGCTGACGCCGCCGATCTCGCCGAGCACGGCGACCAGCATCGCCAGGCCCGCGAGCAGCTGGATGACGAACTGCCCGAGCTCGGTGAGCGCGTCGGCCCACAGGCCGCCGACGGTGCAGTAGACGGCGGTGACCGCACCGGTGATGAGGATGCCCTGGTTGAGGGAGACCCCGGTGAAGACCGACAGCAGGGTGGCGATCGCCGCCCACTTGGCGCCCACGTCCACGATCTTGAGCAGCACGCCGGAGACGGCGAGGGCCTGCTGGGTCGGGACGTTGTAGCGGTTCTTCAGGTACTCCAGGGGCGAGGCCACGTGCAGCCGGGAGCGCAGCCGGTTGAGCCGGGGCGCGAAGAGGTTGGCGCCGATGGCGATGCCGATGGCGATGGGGAAGGACCAGGTGACGTACGAGGTGACGCCGTAGGTGTAGGCGATGCCGGCGTAACCGGTGAACATCACCGCGCTGTAGCCGGACATGTGGTGCGAGATGCCGGACAGCCACCAGGGCATGCGACCGCCCGCGGTGAAGAAGTCGCTGACGTCGTCGACGCGTTTGTGGGACCACAGGCCGATGGCGACCATCACGCCGAAGTAGCCGACGAGTACGGCCCAGTCGAGACCATTCATGTGCTGTTGCCCCTTCCAGGGGTCCGCCTTGTGAACGGGAGCGCACTTCGCCGGTACGTCCGTCGCGGGGCGGCGCCCCAGATTGAACCGCCTGGAAAGGGGCTGGTCAAGACCATCGGCGTTCAAGGACATGAACGTCGATCAGCACGTAGAACGATTTTACTTGTTCTTGACCTTACTTCACGTTGTTGTGAACCTGCCCGGCGCCCCACGATGAGCGGGTACTTCGCCGGAACGACCGCACACAGAACGGGGCCCGACCGGCCCCGGCCGTCCCTGTCAGCGCATCAGTTCGCCCGCGTTCACCAGCAACGACTGCCCGGTGATCGCGCGCGCCCGGTCGGAGGCCAGGAAGACCACGGCCTCCGCCACGTCGCCGTCCGTGGCCAGTTCGGGCAGCGCCATCCGCTCGGCGAGCCGGTGCAGCACCTCGTCCTCGGGCACGCCCTCGGTGTGCGCGGTGAAGCCGACCCAGGCCTGGACCGGAGGGCCCCACATCCAGCCCGGGAGCACCGTGTTGACCCGGATCCGCTCCGGGCCCAGCTCACGGGCGAGCGAGTACATCGCCGAGGTCAGCGCGCCCTTGGAGGACGCGTACGCCGCCTGGCGCACCTGGGACGGGGCGGCCACGGCGGACTGGGTGCCGATGAGGACCACCGAGCCGCCGCCGCGCCGGCGCAGCCCGCCCAGGCAGGCCCGGGTCATCCGCAGCGTGCCGAGCAGGTTGACGTCGAGCACCGTCTTCCAGGTCTCGAAGTCGGCGTCCGCGAGACCGCCGAAGTGGCCGTCCATGGCGGCCACGTGGACGACCGCGTCGATCCCGCCGAACCGCTCCTCGGCGAGGGCGGCCAGCGCCTCGCACTGCGCGGCGTCCGTGATGTCGGTGGAACGCCAGGCGACGCGGCCGCCCCCGGGGTCGATCTCGCCGGCCGCCTTGGCGAGGTGCGCCTCGGTGCGGGCCCCGAGCACGGCGTTCCCGCCGTCACGGACGACGGCCTCGGCGACGCGCTGCCCGAGGCCGGCCCCCACCCCGGACACCACCACGGTCTTGTCGCGCAGCAGCACGGCCCACCACCTCCACCCGGACGGATGAACTGACGGACCGTCAGAATAGGCTCAGCCGCCGGCGATGGCCAGGGCCTTGGCGAGCCGGCGCAGCCCCTCCCCGATCTCGTCCGGGGTGTGCGTCACGAACGACAGCCGCAGCGCCGCACGGTCGGGCTCGCCCGCGTAGAAGGGCGCCCCCGGCACGTAGGCCACGTCGTGCGCCACCACCCGGGGCAGCAGCTCCGTCGCGTCGTACCCGGCGGGCATCCGCGCCCAGACGAACATGCCGCCCTCCGGCCGGTTCCAGGTGCTGCCCCCGGGCAGCGCCGCGGGCAGCCCGGCCAGCAGTGCGTCCCGCCGTTCCCGGTAGGCGGCGCGGACCCGGGCCAGGTGGGCGTCGAGGTCGGAGTCGGCGAGGTAGCGGGCGGCGGCGGCCTGGTCCACGGTCGAGGTGTGCAGGTCGGCGGCCTGCTTGGCCACCACGCACGCGCGGCGCAGCGCGGCGGGGGCACGCAGCCAGCCGAGCCGCATCCCGGGCGCCATGATCTTGGACAGGCTGCCGAGCAGGACCGTCCGGTCGGCCGCCGCCTCGTGGGAGGCGATCCGCGGCTCGGCCTCGCCGTCGTAGCGCAGTTCCCCGTACGGGTCGTCCTCCGCGATCCACAGCCCGTGCCGTTCGGCGATCCGGGCGACGGCCTCCCGGCGTCCGGCGGTCGTCGTGCGGCCCGTGGGGTTCTGGAAGGTCGGCACCAGGTAGAGCAGCTTGGCCTTCTCCCGGACGGCGGCCAGTTCCAGGGACGCCGGGTCGATGCCGTCCGCGTCGGAGGGCACGGGCACCACGCGCGCGCCGGCGAAGGCGAAGCACTGCAGCGCCGCCAGGTAGCCCGGGTCCTCCACGAGGACGACGTCCCCGGGCTCCAGCAGGGCCGTGGAGAGCAGGGTGAGGGCCTGCTGGGAGCCGCCGGTGACGAGCAGGTCGTCGGAGCCGGTGGGCAGTCCCGCGCGGGTGAGCCGGCCGGCGACCGCCCCGCGCAGCGCCGGGTCCCCCTCGGTGGTGGAGTACTGCAGCACCCGCTCGGGCGCCTCCGCCAGGACGCGGTCGTACGCGGCGCGTATCGCCCCGGCGTCGAAGAGCTCGGGGGCGGGCAGGCCGCCGGCGAAGGAGATCACCTCCGGGCGGGCGGTCAGCGCGAGGATCTCCCGTACCGGCGAGCCGCCGACGGCGGTGGCACGGGTGGCGAGTCCGGGGACGGCGGCGCGCATGGCGGGCTCCTTCGCGGTGGCGGGTGATTTCCGGGGACCGTACACAGATGTCCCGTTACCCGCCACGGTCTTCCATATCTGACGTTCCGTCAGCTAAACCGGAGGCATGACCGAAGAAGACACCCGCAGCGAGCTCTACGCAGAACTGGCCTCCGTCGGCCCCTACGGCCCGGGACTCGGCCACGCGCTCATCACCATGGTCGAGCCGCACCCGGGCCACGAGCGCGCCTACAACCGCTGGTACGAGGACGACCACTTCATCGCCGGCGCCATGGCGATGCCCTGGATGTTCGCCGGGCGCCGCTGGGTGGCCACCCGGGACCTGCGGTCACTGCGCTACCCGGAGAAGTCCGCGGTCGCCCAGCCGGTCACCGACGGCTGCTACATCACCGTGTACTGGATCACGGCCGGGCGTCACGCGGACCACATGAAGTGGACCGTCGCCATCAACCGGCGCCTCAACCGCGACGCCCGCGTCCACCACGACCGCACCCACGTCTTCACCGCCTTCCAGGACCACGCCGTCACCGTCTACCGCGACGGCCCGTCCGGCCCCCGGGACTTCCACGCGCTCGACCACCCTTACGGGGGACTGGTCGTCGAGGTGGTCGACACCGACACGCCGCAGCAGTGCGACGAACTGCTCGGCCTGCTGCGCGACCGTCAGCTGCCGCGGCGGCTGGCCGGCTCGCCCTCGGCGATGGTGACGGTCTTCCGTCCCACACCGCTGCCGCTGGAGCGGATGTCCTACGTGAAGCAGGTCGAGGGCGTCGGCACCCGGCTCACCCTGCTCTGGTTCCTGCAGCGGGACCCGCGCGAGGTGTGGGAGGAGCACTTCACGGGGTTGGACGCCGAGGTGGCCGGCACGGGGCTCGGCCGGGTCGAACTCGTCGCGCCCTTCGTGCCCACGGTGCCGGGGACCGACATGTACGTCGACGAACTGCGGTGACGGCCGCGGGGAGAGGACGTCAGGGTGGCAGTGAGCCCCCTCGGCCAGGACGGCGTGCCGGTCGAGAGGGCCCGTACGGGTACTGCGCCGGTGCTCAGTCGAGGTCGTAGGTCCCGTGGCCGATGTCCGCGACGAACGCCGTCCAGGCATCGGGGGAGAAGGCGAGCGTCGGGCCGTCGGGGTCCTTGGAGTCGCGGACGTCGACGGCGGACGACGTACGGGAGGCCACCTCCACGCAGGCGCCATTTCCCTGGGAACGGGTGGACTTGGTCCACGCATTGGTGTTACCGAGCTGAATAGCCATGATCGCTCCGAGCTTTCTTTTTGTGCAGCTCTGACGTGATCGAAGCTACTCGCCAACATCACTGCCCACAGCGGCTGTTACCTCCAACGAGTGGCATATTCCAGGAGGTCCTCCACCCCACGGGGCACAGGTGTACTCTGCGGCATTCCCTGTCGCAGAATCAGCGTGCGTACTCCTTGGCGGCGTCCGCGATGAACTGCCGGCTCTGCTCCGCGCTGAGCGCCTGCGCCCGCAGGTGCTCGTACATCACGCTGTAGCCGTGCACGTCCGTCGGCTTCTCCAGGTAGAGGTCGCTCGTGACACCCTCGATGTACACGACGCTGGAGTCGGTCGCGTCGGCGAACTCCAGGATCGCGAAGTTGCCGGACATGCCCGGGTGCGCCCCGGCGTCGTAGGGCAGGACCTGGACGGTGACGTGCGCCTGGGTGCTCATCTGGGTCAGGTACTCCAGCTGTTCGCGCATCACGTCCTTGCTGCCGACGATACGGCGCAGCGCGGACTCGTCCATCACCACCCAGAAGCGCAGCGGCGCGTCCGGGTCGGTGACCCGCTCCTGGCGGCGCAGCCGGATCTCGATGCGCTTCTCGATCTGCTCGGGCGTGGCCTCGGGGAGCGTCCCCTCGATGACGGCCGAGGCGTAGTTGCGGGTCTGCAGCAGGCCCGGCACCACCAGGGAGTCGTAGACGCGCAGGGACTCGGCCTCCGTCTCCAGGCCGATGTAGACGCTGTACGGGACGTCGCCGAAGGCGTGCCACCAGCCCTGCTGCCGGGACTCGCGCGCCATGTTCATCAGGGAGTCGACGAGGCGGCTGTCGTCGACCCCGTACACGCTGCACAGGTCGCGCACGTCGCGCTGGCTGATGCTGCGGCGCCCGTTCTCCAGCCTGCTGATCTTCGACTGGGAGACCAGCAGCCGGGCGGCGACCTCCTCCGCGGTCATTCCCTTCTGCTCGCGCAGCTTGCGCAGTTCCGAGCCGAGTCGGCGTCGCCTGACGGTGGGATTGACGTTGGCGGCCACGGGATGTGCACCTCCGGGTTCCGGACTGGTCCGTGTTCTCTGCAGATATGTACTGCTGGTCAGCAGAGTGCCACTATCGGTCATCCCGCCGCTGGGAATTGGTCATATGCTGCGCTCTTCAAAAGAGCGGACAAACGGCAGCGCGCGGGGCGGCGGCCGGCCGGTGCCGGTCGCCGCCCCGCGCGCGGCGGTTGCGGTGGGGTCGTGGTCTCACGGTGTCCGGGCCCTGCCCCCGGACACCCCGGTTCAGCGCACGCCGGCGCGGACCATGCCGTGGCCCGTCGCCCTGGCAGCCGCCGGACGCCCCTGGGCGGGGGCGCGCTTCGGCTGCGCGGCGGCGCCGTTCTGCACGTCCATCACGGCGTGCGCGACGAGGCCGCCCATGGGGTCGTACCTGATCAGGTCACGGAGCCGCGATCGGGACGACCGGCCCTCGTTGCCCGGGTACAGGTGCTTGCCGAGCCCCACGGCATGGGCGATCGCGGCGAGGGCCGCGGTCCGCGGGTCCGGTGGCACCCCGGTGCGGATCGCGCTGTCCAGCCGGGCCCTGATCTCCCGGCTGACCTCGCTGTCGGTCGCCTGATAGCGCGTGGTCGGCAGCACCCCGCACATCTGCCCCGGCACGGCGTGCACCATGCCGCACCGTTCCAGATGCGCGAGATACGTCTGGCGCAGCCCCAGGCGGGGCCCGCCGATCCAGTGGACGGCGCGCACGGGGCTGCCACGACGGCGCAGCAGTTCGAGCGCGGAGTCCAGGGTCGGATCTCCTGTCGGCCGTGGGTGCACCACGGCGATACGATCCCCGTCAGGGGCTATTCGTCCGGCCAGGCACAGCTCCACTAGCTGTGCCCCGGCAAGACCGAGGTCGAGAGACTGCGGCTGCGCCGTGGTACCCGTGGCCGGGTCCAGGGCGAGCAGCAACAGCTCCTCCGGAAGTGTTCTGCGGCTCCTGCCCATCCATGCCTCCCCGCGTGGATGAATGACAGGGTGACGCCTCTCACACCGGCCTGTCGAGAGCGCCTTGCCCGTTCGTGCGGGAACCGACTCATATGTCGTTCTCGTCTAGCACCGAGGGCGGCGGTGGCTCGCGAAGGGCCGGAGCGTCGTCCGGCGGGTCCCACGGGGGCTTCACAGCAGGGGCCTGGAAACTGGTGTAAGGGTGAGCGGGGCGCCGCGGCGGCGCACCGCGCGAAGTGTGGAGGAGGTCCGGTGGCGGGCGAGTCCCCCGGCAGGGCGGAGCAGCAGGAGTTGTCGGGGGAGGCGACCGGAGGCGGGGCGGTGGATCCGCGGCTGACGGTCTTCCGCGGGTCTGTGGGAGCGCCTCGGGGCGCATCGGAACCGGCCACCGGTGACCCGGAGTTCGCGCCGGAGCCGCCCGAAGCGGAGGGCGTTTCGGAGCCGGGGGCGAGTGCCCCGGGTACGCCGGACGCCGGAGCGGACGTGGACGGCGCGGCGCAGGACGCTACGCCGGACGCGGAAGCCGCCCCTCCGGCCGGTGACGCGGGGGACGGTGCGGAATCCCGTACCGGCGACGCAGTCACCGAGGAGGCGGGCGCGGAGGATTCCGCCACGGACGGAGACGCGGACGCGGACGCGGAGGCGGGCGAGGACGGTGACGCGGACGCGGGCGAGGAGCACGCCGACGACGCGACGCCCGCACGGGAGTCCGCGTCCGACGAGCCGGTGGGACCCGCGGAGTCCGCGGAGTCCGGCGGCGAGCCCGAGGAGTCCTCCTCCGCCGCGGAACCCGGCAGCGGCGATGAGCCGGCCGCCGCGGCGGACGCCGAAGCGGAGCCCGCGGACACCCCCGCCGGCGACGCGGGCGGGCGCGGCCCCGGCGGAGAGCCGGACGGGACCCGGGACGGAACGCCGGGCGAAGTCCCGGCGGAGACGCACGCGGAGGCCCCGGACGAAGATCCGGAGGACACCGCCGGGGAGTCCCGGGACGGGACCCCGTCGGACGGGTCCGAGGGCGAGGGCCCCCAACGCCCCTCACAGGGCCCCGGAGGCGTCAAGGGCGGACCCGGGGCGCGCGAGGCGTCCGGGGGCGGACACGACGCCCCCAGGGCCGTGGAGGGCACGCTCACGCTGCGCGCGCCCCGCACCGAAGGCGGCGGCACGCCCGTCCGCGAGCGCACCATGACCCTGCGCGCGCCCTCCGCACCCGCACCCACGTCCTCCGCTTCCGCGCCCGCGCCCTCCGTACCCGCGCCCGCGCCCGCACCCGCACCGGCGCCCGCACCCTCCGCCTCCGCGCCCGTGGCGACGCCTCCACGCGGTAGCGGAACGTTTGTCCCGCTGAGGACGGACGACCGGCCGGCCGCGATCCCGCGGGCCCCGCTGCCCGCGGAGACCACGCGGACCCCGGAGACCCCGGAGCCCGGCGGCGCTTCGCGGACGAAGCAGATGCCGCTGCCGCCCGACCCCGACGAGCCGCTGCGGCTGCTGGCGGAGCTCACCAACACCCCGCCGCCGCCGCAGACGCCGCTGCGCACGACCGTGCGGCGGGTCAAGATCTGGACCCCGCTGGTCCTGCTGCTGATCGTGGTCGTCTGCGTGGCGCAGGCGCTGCGTCCGCTGCCCGAGCCGGAGCTGGTGGCGACCGCCGAGACCTCGTACACCTTCGAGGGCGACGAGCTGTCGCTCCCGTGGCCCAGCGAGGGCCAGGCCGTCGTCGAGGCCGAGGGCCTCGGCCGCATGGGCGAGTTCGGCGAGCAGGAGCCGACGCCGATCGCGAGCGTCGCCAAGGTGATGACGACCTACGTCATCCTGCGCGACCACCCGATCAGGAAGGGCGGCAAGGGCAAGACCGTCGAGGTCGACCAGAAGGCCCAGGACCAGTACCACAGCGGCGTGCAGGAGTCGGAGTCCGTCGTCCCCGTGACCGCCGGGCAGAAACTCACCGAGTACGAGGCGCTGGAAGCGGTCATGCTGCCCTCGGCCAACAACATCGCCCGTCTGCTCGCCCGTTGGGACGCGGGTTCGGAGGCGGCGTTCGTGAAGAAGATGAACGCCACCGCCAAGGAACTCGGCATGGACGACACGACGTACACCGACCCGAGCGGCCTGCAGGCGACCACCGTCAGCACCGCGAGCGACCAGGTCAAACTGGGGCACGCGGCGATGAAGGACCCGGTCTTCGCGGAGATCGCCGGCAAGATCCAGTACACGGACATCAACGGCAACATCCAGAAGAACTACAACCAGTTGTCCGGCTACAACGACATCGTCGGCATCAAGACCGGCACCAGCACCAAGGCCGGCGGCAACCTGCTCTTCGCCGCCTACCGCAAGATCGGCGGCACCCGGCAGCTGATCGTCGGCGCGATGCTCGACCAGCAGAAGGCCCCGATCATCGACACGGTCCTCGGCCGCAGCCACACCCTGATCGACGGCACGCGCGACGCGCTCGCCTCGGCCACGATCATCAAGAAGGGCGACGTCGTCGGCTACGTGGACGACGGCCTCGGCGGCCACACGCCGGTGGTGGCCGGGGAGGACGTCACCGCGATCGGCTGGGCGGGCCTGGAGGTCGACATCGCGGTGGAGGCCGGCAAGGCGGGCCTCCCGCACCAGGCGAACGCCGGCGACCAGGTCGGTGAACTCGTCGTCGGCAACGGCGACAGCACGATCCGGGTCCCGGTGCTGCTGGAGTCGGCCCTCGTCCAGCCCTCCTTCGGCTCGAAGCTGACCCGGGTCTCCTGACCCGGGTCGGCCCCGCCCGCGGCGCGCGGGCGATCGGGCGTACGGGCCGGCCGGACCGCTACACGTGGTCCAGCCGGCCCGCCTTCGCCTCCTCGACCAGCGAGCGGAACTGCTCGGCGCTCATCCGCACCCGCTGCCCGAAGTCGTCGGTCAGCACGACCCGCTGGTCGGCCGGCGCCGCCTCGTCCACGTACAGCGTGGGACAGCCGCAGTCGCAGTTGCCGCAGAACACCGCCACCTGTTCCATCGGTCCACCTCCGCACGGTCCGCACCCGGCCGGTCACCAGGCGTCATGGGCGGCATACCCGTGGTGACGGCGTTTCAGGCCGGTGCGGCCGCCGGCGCGGACAACTCCCGCTCCAGCGGCGTCCGGAAGCGGGGCGTGACGCGGACGCCGTCCAGCCACCCCCGCAGCCGGGCGGCCTCGGCCGCGATCGCGGCGACCGCCTCGCCGCCGGGGTCGCCGAAGAGGCGGTGGACGACCTCGCCGTCGGCGCGCTGCGCCCAGCCGCCGACCACCCGGCCGTTCCACCACACGGTGGGGCCGATGTTGCCCGACCGGTCGAAGAGGGCCGCCCGCTCCTGCGCGTCCGGCGGCAGGTACCAGTCGCGGCGCTGCCAGCCCATCGGCGTCGGGTCCAGTGCGGGCAGCAGCGCCGCCCATGGCGGCGTCTCCGGGACCGGGCCGGCGTCCTCGGGCAGCACATGGCCGGTCTCCCCGTCGAGCAGCACCTGTTCGGTGCCGAGGGCCGCCAGGGCCTTGCGGACCTCGGTCAGCGTCCAGCCCGTCCACCACTTCAGGTCGGCCTCCGTGCCCGGCCCGTACGCGGCCAGCCAGCGGCGTACCAGTGCGGTGCGCGCCTCCGCGGCCGGGGGCGACTCGGCCTCCGTGCCCGGGGCCCAGCGGTACTGACTGCTCGTCCAGCCGCCCAGCGGCCTTCTGCGGACGATGCGGCCCTCCGCCGCCAGCACCCGCAGGACGCGTGTCGACACCGCCTGGGTCGCCTCGTACGGCTTGCCGCGGGCCACCACGACCTGCTCGCGCAGCCCGGGCACGTCGGAGGCGAGTTGCGCGGCCGTCGCCTCGCCGCGTCCGGCCAGCGCGGCGAGCACGGAGCGCTCCAGTTCCGCCAGCCACGCCTCGTCCCAGCCGCCGCCGTCGGCCAGGAACCCGAGCAGCTTGCGCCGTTCCCGCGCGGCGATCGGCCGGGCCGCGGCCGAGAGCACCACCGGTGCCGAGGCGGTGGCGACCACGAACATCGTCCGGCGCATCGCGAGCAGCCGCGTCAGGCTCCCGTCCTTGTACAGCGCCCGGTCCAGGGCCGCGGCGCCGGGCTCGCGCATCCTGGCCGCGGCCGACAGGTAGACCGTCGCCGGGTCCGTGCCGTGCAGCGCCACCAGCGACTCGGCCACCTCCTCGGGGCCCGCCGCCCGCCGCTGCGCCGTCAGCCGGTGCCGCACCGCCATGCGCCGGCGCCGCTCCTCCGCCCCCACCGCCCGTCCCGCGTCCATGGCTCATCGTGGCACGCACCACCGCAACGCCCCCGGCGGGCTGTGACGTACATCACACTATCGGGGCGCCAAGTCGCGTAAGGACGGCGGCCGTCCGCGCTCTCCAGATGCGCCGGAACGCATCCGGAGCGCACCGCCCGCCTGCCGAGGAAGGCCATGCTGACCGACATCGACCACATCGTCAGGGCCCGTCTGCGCGGACCGCGCTCGGGGCCCGCGGGCCGCGAGACCACCGCGACCCTGCGCTACCGCCGCGACGACCCGCTCGCCGCCCGGATCACCTTCCCCGCGGAGGTCTCCCTCGACGGCGCCGAGGTGACCTGGGTGTTCGCCCGGGGGCTGATCACCACCGGCCTGTACGAGCCCGCCGGGGAGGGCGACGTCCACATCCGGCCGAGCGGGCCGGAGCACACCGCGATCGAGTTCCGCACCGAGGAGGGCACCGCACTCGTCGAGGTGCGCACCTCCGCCCTGCGCAGTTTCCTCGCCCGGGTCTACGAGGCCGTGCCGCCCGGGCAGGAGCTGCGCCACGTCGACATGGACGCCGTCGTCGCCGCCCTCCTGGAAGGGGAGTGACCGCCCCCACGGCCATGGGGGCGGCCGTGGGGGTCAGCGCGCGAGCGGCCGGAAACCGCGCAGCCGGAGGGAGTTGCCGACCACGAAGACCGAGGAGAAGGCCATCGCGGCACCCGCGATCATCGGGTTGAGCAGCCCGGCGGCGGCCAGCGGCAGGGCCGCCACGTTGTAGCCGAAGGCCCAGAACAGGTTGCCCTTGATGGTGCCGAGGGTGCGCCGGGACAGCCGGATGGCGTCGGCGGCGACCCTCAGGTCCCCCCGGACCAGCGTCAGGTCGCTCGCCTCGATGGCGGCGTCCGTGCCGGTGCCCATGGCGAGCCCGAGGTCGGCGCGGGCCAGCGCGGCGGCGTCGTTGATGCCGTCGCCGACCATGGCGACGGACCTGCCCTCCCGCTGGAGCCGCGCCACCACGGCGACCTTGTCCTCCGGCATGACGTCCGCGATCACGTCGGCGGGGTCGATGCCGACCTCGGCGGCGACGGCCCGGGCCACCGCCTGGTGGTCCCCGGTGAGCAGCACCGGGGTGAGGCCCAGCCCGCGCAGCATCCGGACGGCGTCGGCGCTGGTCGGCTTCACGGCGTCGGCGACGACGAGCACGGCCCGGGCCCGGCCGTCCCAGGCCGCCGTGACCACTGTGCTGCCGCGCGCCTCGGCCTCCGCCTTGGCGCGGGCGAGTTCCGCCGGCAGGGGTTCGGGCAGTTCCTGGCGCCCGACGGTGACCTCGTGGCCGTCGACGGTGCCCCGGACGCCGAGTCCGGGCAGCGCGCGGAAGCCCGTGACGCCGGGCAGGTCGCCGGTGCGCTCCTCCGCCGCCCGGGCGACGGCGCGGGCGATGGGGTGCTCGGAGGCGTGCTCCAGGGCGCCGGCCAGGCGCAGCACCTCGTCCTCCTTCTCGCCCTCGGCCGCGTGGACGGCGGTCAGCGTCATGGCGCCGGTGGTGACCGTCCCGGTCTTGTCCAGCACGATCGTGTCGACCCGCCGGGTGGTCTCCAGCACCTCGGGCCCCTTGATGAGGATGCCGAGCTGCGCGCCCCTTCCGGTGCCGACCATCAGCGCCGTGGGGGTGGCCAGGCCGAGCGCGCACGGGCAGGCGATGATCAGCACGGCGACGGCCGCGGTGAAGGCGGCGGCCGGGCCCGAGCCGTTGCCGAGCCAGAAGCCGAGGGTCGCCAGCGCGAGTCCGATCACGACGGGGACGAACACCGCCGAGATCCGGTCGGCGAGGCGCTGCGCCGCCGCCTTGCCGTTCTGGGCGTCCTCCACCAGACGGGCCATGCGGGCCAGTTGGGTGTCGGCGCCGACCCGGGTGGCCTCCACGACCAGCCGTCCGCCGGCGTTCACCGTGGCCCCGGTGACGGCCTCGCCCGGCCCCACCTCGACGGGGACGGACTCGCCGGTGAGCATCGAGGCGTCGACCGCCGAGGTGCCCTCCCGTACGACGCCGTCGGTGGCGACCTTCTCGCCCGGCCGCACCACGAACAGGTCGCCGACGGCCAGTTCGCCCGTGGGGACGCGTACCTCACGCCCGCCGCGCAGCACGCCGACGTCCCTGGCGCCCAGCTCCATCAAGGCGCGCAGCGCGGCGCCCGCCCGGCGCTTGGAGCGGGTCTCGAACCAGCGCCCGGCCAGGATGAAGGCGGTGACGCCGGAGGCGACCTCCAGGTACAGGTCGGCGGAGCCGTGGCCTGGGGCGACGGTCAGCTCGAACGGGTGCTTCAGCCCGGGCACGCCCGCGTCGCCGAGGAACAGGGCCCACACGGACCAGCCGAAGGCGGCCAGCGTGCCCATGGAGATGAGCGTGTCCATGGTGGTGGCGCCGTGCCGCAGGTTGGTCCACGCCGCGCGGTGGAAGGGCCACGCCGCGTACGCCACGACCGGCGCGGCCAAGGTCAGCGACAGCCACTGCCAGTTGCGGAACTGCAGGGCCGGGACCATGGCCATCGCGATGACGGGCACGGCGAGCACGACGGCGGTCAGCAGCCGTTGCCGCAGCGCCGTGAGCTCGCGCGGCTCGGACTCCGCGGCCTCCTCCCCGTCGCCGGGTGCGGCGGTGAGCGGCGGGACGGGGAGCGCGGCGCTGTAACCGGTGGCCTCGACGGTGGCGATCAGGTCGCCGACGCCGATCCCGCCGCCGAACGCCACCTTCGCCTTCTCGGTGGCGTAGTTGACGGTGGCCGTGACGCCGTCCATCCGGTTGAGCTTCTTCTCGATCCTGGCCGCGCACGAGGCGCAGGTCATCCCGCCGATCGCGAGTTCGAGCTCGGTGACGCCCGCCGGGGCGGCCTGCGCTGCGATCCGCGGGGTGACCTGCTGCTGATCCGGGAGGGTCATGCCGGGCCGACCAGTTCGTAGCCCGCCTCGTCGACGGCGGCGCGGACCGCCGCCTCCTCCAGGGGCGCGTCGGAGTCGATGGTGAGCAGGCCGGTCTTGGCGTCCACCGTGATGCCGGTCACACCGGGGAGGGCCGCGACCTCCTTGCTGACCGCGGACTCGCAGTGACCGCAGCTCATCCCGGAGACGCTGTAGCTGACAGACATGGGTTCTCCTCGTGCGTTCTGTGCGTGTTCCGGTGTACGGCGTCGGGAACCGTGCCGTCCACCCACCACCAAACTATACCCCCTAGGGGTATTGCGAAAGGGGAGGGTGAGGGAGCGGGGGGCGATGTGGCGCGGGGTTCCGCACGCCCCCGGCCGCACGCCGCGCCCCCGGCCCCGGCAACTCGGCACCCCGCGCCGCGCCTTGGCCGGCCGGCTGTGCCCGGCGCGGGGAGGGCTTTGGTCCGCGTACCCGGGCCGGTGTCGTGCGCGTCGCGTCGACGCGGGGCCTTGCGGCCTCCGCCGGGAGCGGGGTCCCCTCGGGGGGCTACGGCTGATCACCGCCTCCGGGCATCGTCACCACCGCCGTCGTCGGCGGCGGGCCGCGTCCACTGCCCGTCGCGTGTGCCGCTTGCGCCTGAGGACGCCCCGCCGGCCGGCGCGCCGTACGCGATCACGGCCGGAACCGGCGTGAGGCGCGAGGACGGCGCGGGCCGCGGCCCGGCGCGTCAGAAGGCAGGGGCGTGCCGCGGAGGCGCCCCGCCCCTCAGGCCCAGAAGCGGTTGGTGGCCTCGAGGTCGCAGACGCACTCGTCCAGGTCCGTGACCCGGTCGCCGACGATGCGGAACACGATGCCGCCCGGCTGGTCGAGGTATCCGCTCCCGCGCTCGGCCGTGACGTGGTGGAGGGACATCGCGTGCCCGCGGCCGTCGACGAGCACCTGCCGCAACTGGACGCGCATGCTGCCGTCGGTCTCCTCGGCGAGCCTGCGGTAGTAGCCGATGACCTCGTCCCGGCCCTTGTAGTGCCCGGCGAGCGGATGGTCGCCGGGGGAGTGGTGGGCCGCGTCCCCGGCCAGCAGGCCGGCCAGCGCGTCCATGTCGCCCCTGGTCAACGCCGCGTAGACCTTCTCGACCAGCATGGCGTGCGGGTGTCCCGCCATGGCCATCGCCGCCTTTCCCTGCCGTCCGTCCCCGGTGTCCGCCCGCCTCCGGGCGCTTCGACCCACCGCGGCGGCGCGCCACTCGGCCCGCCCGGGACCGACACAAGCCACCCTGGCACCGGTCCCCGGCAGGCGCACCCGCTGCGGCCCCGGAGCCGCAGGCCGTCCATCGGAAGGGGATTCGATCGTGCGCGCGATCGAATCGCGTGTCGAGGGATGGTTAGGCAGCGGAATCACGCGTATGGTCGGAGCCCCCCATGGCCGAGGAGGCCCGATGTCCGTCGACCGCACCCACCTGAAGGAACTGCTCGCGCGGGAGACCGCCGAGGCCGCCGCGAGCAACCCGAGGTCGCGCGCCGCCTACGAGGCGGCCGACCACCTCTTCGGCCGGGTGCCCATGACCTGGATGAACAAGAACGCCGGCACCTTCCCCCGCTACCTCGCCGGCGCGCGCGGCGCGCGCGTGACCGACATCGACGGCCACGAGTACGTGGACTTCTGCCTCGGCGACACCGGAGCCATGGCCGGCCACTCCCCCGAGCCCGTGGCAGCGGCGATCGAGCGGCGCTACCGCGAACTCGGCGGCGCCACCGCGATGCTCCCCACCGAGGACGCCGAGTGGGTCGGCGCCGAACTGGCCCGCCGCTTCGGGCTCCCCCGTTGGTCGTACTCGCTGACCGCGACCGACGCCAACCGGTGGGCGATCCGCCTCGCCCGTGCCGTCACCGGACGGCAGAAGATCCTCTTCAACAGCCACTGCTACCACGGCAGCGTCGACGAGTCGCTGATCGTCACCGGCCCCGGCGGACGCGGCGGGGTGAGCCGCCCCGGCAACGTGGGGGCGCCCTGCGACGTGACGCTGACCAGCCGCGTCGCGGAGTTCAACGACCTGGAGGGCCTGGAGCGGGAACTCGCCCACGGGGACGTGGCAGCCGTCCTGATGGAGCCCGCCCTCACCAACATCGGGATCGTCCTCCCGGAGCCCGGTTACCTGGAGGGCGTCCGCGAGCTCACCCGGCGGCGCGGCGTGCTGTTGATCAACGACGAGACCCACACCTTCTCCGCGGGGCCCGGCGGCGCCACCGCCGCATGGTCCCTGGAGCCCGACGTCCTCACCATCGGCAAGGCCATCGCGGGCGGCGTGCCGGCCGGCGCCTACGGCCTGTCCGCCGACCTCGCCGACCGCCTGCTGTCCCGCGGCGACCTGGACCTGGTCGACATGGGCGGCGTCGGCGGCACCCTGGCCGGCAACGCGCTGTCCGTCGCCGCCATGCGCGCCACCCTCGAACACGTCCTCACCGACGACGCGTTCACCGCCATGTCCGCCCTCGCCGCCCGCTTCGAGCGGGGCGTCGCCGACGCCGTCGCCGCCCACGGGGTGCCCTGGTCCGTCAGCCGCCTCGGCGCCCGCACCGAGTACCGCTTTGCCGCGCCCGCGCCGCGCGACGGGAGCGAGTCGGCGGCCGTCTCCGACCCCGAGTTGGAGGACTTCCTGCACCTGTGGCTGGCCAACCGCGGCGTCCTCATGACGCCGTTCCACAACATGGCCCTGATGTGCCCGGCCACCACGGAGGCCGACGTCGACACCCACACCGCCCTCTTCGCCGCGGCCCTGGCCGAACTGGCAGGCTGAGCCCGTGGACGACATCGACCGCGCCATCCTCCGCGAGCTCCAGAGCGACGGCCGCATCCCGTACGCGGACCTCGGCCCCAAGGTCGGGCTCTCCCCGTCCGCCGCCCGGCAGCGCCTGCAGCGGCTGATCGACGGCAAGGTCGTGCAGGTGGTGGGCGTCACCGACCCCATGGCCATGGGCGGTCAGTCGATGGCGCTGCTCGGGGTCCGCGTGGACGGCGACCCGCGGGCGGTCGCGGACGCGCTGGCGGCCCGGGACGAGGTCGTCTACGCGGTCCTCACGGCCGGGCCCTACGCCCTCTTCGCCGAGGTCGTCTGCCCGGGTCCGGCCGACCTGCTGGACTTCGTCAACGACGTCGTCAGGACCGCGGAGGGCGTCGCGGGCGTGGACACCTTCCCGTACTTCGGCATCCACACCCACCGCTTCCTGTGGGACGTGGGCTGAGCGGCGGGCCCGGTCAGCCCTTCGGCACGACGCGCAGGGCGCGGTACTCGTACCCGTCCTGCGCGAAGCCCGGCGCCTCCCACTCCAGGGCCACCGACTGGCCGGTGGACAGGGTGCGGAAGCCGTTCATCTCGATGTCGCTGTAGTGGGCGAAGCAGCCTCCGGGCGTCTCCGGGCAGTCCAGCACGCCCCAGCCCTCTTCCTCGTACCACTCGCGTACGGTCGCATGCGCCATGACCGCAGCCTAAGCGGGTCCGCGCCGCGCGGCCCCGCCGCCTCCGCCGCCCGGTGTAACGCTTTCGCGGCCCGCTGCGCCCCACTCAGTAGCCACACGCGTCACACGCGGACGGGGACGACGAGCGAAGGGGCACGATGAAGCAGGGCGTGAGCAGTCCACCGGCGACGGTTCTGGGTCCTCGTCTCGCCGCGGATGTCGTGTCCATGGCCAGGGAGGGTTCCCGGGTCAGGCTCGACTACTCCCTGGCCAGCCTCGGCCTGGTCGACCGTGTCATCGAGGCCATCCGCGGCGAGCAGCCGCCCCTGGAAGCCGTCGCGCCCACGCTCCGCGGCTTCGGCGCCTACACGGGAGAGGTGCTGGTCCGCACCGCCGGAGCGGCCTGGGTGGACTTCGACGACGAGCAGAGCGGTACATTCGGGCAGCCGTTCGGCATCCGGACGCCCGACGGGCGGGTGTGGAACCCGCTGGGCAGGGCGGTCAAGCGGTACGAGAACGGGCCGGTGGACAGCCTGCGCCTCTTCTGCCTGTCGGTGGTGGGCCGAGCCGAGGTGTGACGCCAGCCGCGCCGCGGCGCGGCGACCGGCGGCACGGGGCCATCGAGCACGAAGAGGACGCAGTGGGGAAGGCGCAGGTCCGCCGGCGCGACCGGCTGGGCGAGGAGGAACTGGGCGACGCGGTCCAGCGGGCCCGCGCCGGTGACGAGATCGCGTTCGGGGTCCTGTACCGGGAGGTCCACCCGATGCTCCTGGGCTACCTGCACGGCCTGGTCGGCGACGACGCCGAGGACGTGGCCTCCGAGACCTGGCACGACGTCGTACGGGACCTGCCCGGCTTCCGCGGCGGCGGTCAGGCCTTCCGGGGCTGGGCCGCCACCATCGCCCGGCACCGCGCCTTGGACCACCTGCGCCGCATCAAGGCCCGGCCGCGCACCGCGCCCCTTGAGGAGCGCACCGCCGAACCCACGGCACCCGAGGACGCCGGGGGCGCCGCCCTGGAGAACCTGTCCACGCGGCGCGCGCTCGACCTGATAGCGGCCCTGCCGCAGGACCAGGCCGAGGCCGTGCTGCTGCGGGTGGTGGTCGGGCTCAACGCCCCCGCCGCGGCCAAGGTCCTCGGCAAGCGCCCGGGCGCGGTGCGGACCGCCGCCCACCGGGGGCTGAAACGCCTCGCGGAGCGCCTCGACGGCGCCATGGAGAAGTGACGGACTGACGGATGAAGGACAGCCGAGCTCACGACGACCGGACCGACGACCGCAGGGACGACCGCATGGACGACCGGTTGGACGCGGCCCTGGCCGAGCGGCTCCTCGACGGGGACCCCGCCGCGGCGGGCGACGGCCGCGCGGACGCCCTCGCACGACTCCTCACCGCCGCCGCGGCACCCCTGCCGGGCGACCCCGAGCGCGAGCGCGCCGCACTGACCGCCTTCCGGGAGGCCCGGGCCGTCACGAGCGGCGGTCACGGCCGCGGACGGGCCCGCGGCGTCCGTTCCGGCCGGCGCACCCGGGCGGCGGTCGGCGGCCTCGTCGCGGTCTTCGCCCTCGGCGGCGTGGCCGTCGCGGCGCAGTCCGGCTCGCTCCCCGGCCCCTTCCACTCGGGCACGGCCGGACCCCGGCCGGTGTCGCCCGCCCCGTCGCCCTCCAACCCCACGGGGTCGGGCGGCGGTACGCGCACCGCGTCCCCGCGCGGTCCGCAGGGCGGCGGCGCCGGCGCCACGCCCACGACCCCGGACGCCGCGTCACACGGCCCGCACGCCTCCGTACCCCCGCTCGCCGCGCCGACGGACGCCGGGCTGAAGGGGCTGTGCCAGGCCTACGTCAAGGCCGCCGAGCACCACAAGAGCGTCAACGCGTCCACCCTGGCCCGGCTGGAGCGCGCCGCCGGGAGTGCCGCCGCCGTACCCGCCCACTGTGCCCGGCTCACCGGTGCCCCCGAGGTCACGCCGCCGCCGGTCCGCCCGGAGACCCAGGGGGACGGGCGGCACCCGTGACCGCCTGCGGCCGGGGGGACCTCAGCCCCACACCGAACGGAAGCCGTTGACCAGGTTGACGACCGTCCCCAGCACAAGGAACCAGCCGAAGCAGAGGTAGACCCGCCCCACCGTGCGGTTGCCCTGTGCCTGCGACGCCGCCGGGACGGGCGTCGGCGCCGACTCCCTCGGCACCGGCTCGTCGTGGGCGAGCAGGCCCCGGGCCGCGCGGCGCCACACGCGGCCCGCCCGTATGAGCACGACCGCCACCAGGCAGCAGAACGCCGCCGTCTGGAAGTAGGTGAGAGGGGATGCCAATTGCGCCGAGGCGTAGCTCTGCATGAACGCATGACCTTCCAGGATTCCGGACGCGCCGGACCGCACACCGGCCTGCCCGTGCCGGCGGGCTGGGCGGTCGACGACGGCCCGGCCGGCGGTCTCGGCAGAGTGCCGTACGCGGTCATCTTGTGATGATCCGCAACGCAGGTCAACACCCGGAGCCCGGCGGGAAGCCGGAGTGCCGAACGGCGTAGGAGTACATGTCGAATTGCCCCATTCCCATGACCCCCTGAGGGAACCTCGGGGGGTTCTCCGGGCGCTCCTCAGAGGCAGCCGACGCAGCACGGCGCGGTGCCCGCCGCGCGCCCGGCCGACAAACACCCGTCGGCCACCGCCGCGAGCGTGTCCCGTCAGGACACCGGGATCTCCTCGGGCAGCCCCGCGGACAGGGATTCGGGCACCCACGGAAAAGTCTCCCGCCCGTCCAGGACGCCCCCT
The DNA here is from genome assembly GCF_040630935.1 of Streptomyces sp. NPDC005722. Taxonomy (NCBI): domain Bacteria; kingdom Bacillati; phylum Actinomycetota; class Actinomycetes; order Kitasatosporales; family Streptomycetaceae; genus Streptomyces; species Streptomyces sp. NPDC005722. The sequence continues at coordinate 38,974 of NZ_JBEXYN010000006.1, read as the reverse complement.
TAGGATGCGGATCCCGCTGGTCCCGGGACCGCCGACACCGAGGGGGGCGCCGTGGACGTCGAACAGGTCATGGACTTCCTCGTCGAGCACCGGGCCCCGAACGTCGTGCCCGGCTACGTCTCCGAGCAACTCCTGTCCATGTCCTGGATCATCGACGCCGAGGACGTCGCCCGCGTCGTCCAGGTGGCCAAGCGGTGGCTGCGCTCCGACGACGCGTTCCGTGCGGCGGTGGCCATCGGCCTGGAGAACGAGACGTATCTCGCCGACTCCTGGGAGGAGATCTCCGCACTGGCCGCACCCCTCAAGGAGCGGTTCCCGTCCATGGCCGCCGACGTGGACGCGTGGATGGCACGGGCGCAGCCCGCGTACGACCGGTTGCGCCGCGGTTCCTTCTTCGACCCGGCCCCGGAGGCCGGTTGACCGCCTGAACGGGCGGTGCGCCGCCTCAGGCGGAGGCCTTGGCGATGACGCCCTCCACCTCGTCCCGCCCGAACGCCCGCATGGTCGTGCTCCGTACGTTGCCGACCGCGCCCAGCCGCAGCAGCGCCGCGGCGGCGGTCTCGTCGTCCGGCGCTTCGACGAGGGCGACGAGGTCGTAGGGCCCGACCGTCCAGAAGATGTCGACCAGCCTGCCCCCGGCCTCCCCCAGCGCGGCACCGAACGCGTCGGCCCGCCGCGCCGTGTCGGCGTAGGCGCGGATCCCCTGGTCGGTCCAGCTCAGCAGCGTGATGTAGAGCGGCACGATCTCTCACCTCGACAAGAGAAGGAACGCCCCCTCACAGCGTATGTGCGCCCCTGACGGGTCGCATCCGGCGCATGCGGGCCGTGGTCACCATCACCTGGGCCGGCCCGGCTCACAGCCCGGACTGTTCAGGGGCGGTCGCGTCGCAGAAGTCGCCGAAGAGCACGTGGACCACGAAATCGAGGTTCCCGAACTCCTCGGGCGCGAGCCACACTTCGCTCCGCCACGACGGGGTCGCGAGCGCCAGGACCGCCGGCACGACATGCGGGCGGAAGTAGGGACGTGCGATGCCGGGAGCGTACGCCGCCGCGCCGCGACCGTTGACTTGTCGCAAGGCTTGTCGCACCATGTTGCGACAAGCCTTGCGACATAAAGTGCCGTGCCGGAGGGAGGTTCCCGGATGAACGAGGAGTCGGTGCGTCCGGAGGAAGTCGAGCGGGCCGGTGCGTGGTTGGCCCAGCACGGCCTGACCGACGTCCCGCCGACGCCGTTGCTGGCCACGCGTCTGGCGGTCCGGCGACGTGCCCGCCTGGCAGCCGCCGTGCTGCTGGCGGCCTTCATCATCGCGGTCGCCCTCGTCCGTGTCGGTGACCTGTCCGCCGACGCCGCGGCCGACGAGGCCGGGTCTCCCCGGTACGGGTCGCTGCTGGCGCTGACGGCGGTGGTGGTGGCGTTGGTGCTGGCCCAGTCGCTGCTGGACCGGTGGGTGCGACGGGTCGACCGGCGGGCCGGCGCGACGTTGCCGCGACGGGCCGCCCACCCGGTCCGGCTCGGCTGGCGGACCGTGCTCGGCACGCCGCGCGCCGCCTTCGCCGCGGCCACGTTCGCGGGCGCGACGGCGATGGCGATCGGTGCCCTGACCGTGGACGACGCCGCCGCACGCTACGCGGCACTCCTCCTGCTCATCGGGGTGTTCGGCGCGGCGGCCGGCACGGTCGTCCAACTGCGCCACGTCCTGACACACCCGGTCGTGGCCGACGACGAGGCCTCGCTGACCGCCGACGTCCTGATGCGGGTCGAGGACGCCCGCGAGGTCGCCACGCCCAGCGTGGTGTGGTCGCTGCCGGTCGTGTCGGTCTTCGACACCGGGCTCGGCTGGTGGAACGCCGCCTGGCTCGTCTTCATCGCCCTGAGCGCCGTCACGCTCGCCCTGATCACCGCGCGGACCGCGCAGAGCAGCACGGTGGCGCGGCACGCCACGACGGCCCGGTGAACCGTTGATCGTCATCGACTCGGCCTCGCCCGTCCCGCCGTTCGAGCAGCTCCGCGCCCAGCTCGCCCGGCAGATCCAGGACCGCACCCTGGCCGTCGGTACCCAGTTGCCCACCATCCGCCGCCTGGCCGCGGACCTCGGCCTGGCCGTCAACACCGTGGGCCGGGCCTACCGGGCGCTGGAGGAAGCGGGCCTGATCGAGACCCGTGGACGGGCGGGCTCGTTCGTGTCGGCGGCCGGTGAGCAGGGACGCGAACGGGCACGCCGCGCCGCGGCCGAGTACGCGGCGGTCATCGCCCGCGTGGGCCTCGACACCGACGAGGCAGTCCGCATCGTCGAAGCGGCGCTGGCCAACGGGAGCGCGGCGTCCCCTTAGTTCCCGTGCGAGGCCTTCGCGCCCGCCGCCGTCAGGGCACGTCGATAACGGCGCCGGAAGAAGCGCTGCGCCACGAGCAGTACGGGGAACAGGAGCCGCCAGGGACCGTTCGGCGCAGCACGCGTGAGGGAGCGGATCGTCAGTGCGACCGTGCCGTCGGGGGAGCGGTGGACGACGAAGGCCTCCTCGCCGCAGACGGGATGCCCCGGCAGGGTCCCGTACGCGAACCCGCAACGATCCGGCAGGTCCACCACGGCCACGACCCGCACCGGCTCCCGGACGACGAAGGGGCCGAAGCCGGCGGTGATCCGGTACTCGGCGCCCACGCTGACCCGCTCCCCGGCCCCGCCGCAGCCCGCGACGGAGAACCCACTTTGCCGCTTGACTCCCCACCGCAGCACGGCGTCGGCGGCGGCACGCCAGTCCGCCTCCCCGTGTCCGACGACAACGGTGCCGCAATGGGCACGCAGGCCCGTGCGCCCCACCGACCACCGCTCCTCCGCGGGACGCGTCGCGCCGACAGCGCCGTATGTGAACGCGGCGGCCGACGAACGGCTCGCGCCGGGACTGGGCATGGAACTCCGACCGGACACTCGGCGGGACACATCGGGATCGATCGCTCCCACAGGCTATGCCGAACCGCCCGTGCACTGCGACGGCGCTCCACCGGGGGTCGCTCGCCTTCCCGGCCTTCGTCACGAGCCTCGGCCTGTAGGTTCTGCGTCCCCGCCTACCGACCACTTCGGCCACGGACACGGCTTGGCGCCGCACACCGGACGGTCGCCCGGGATGGCACCGGCCGTTCGCGAGTACGAGGTCGTTGACATCGCCGCTCCAGGCGCGCGCCGCGGAGGGTGAGCGACGCTCGGTGCCTTGGTCCTGTGTCCCGTCGATGGCTGACGGTGTGGCTTCAGCCGATTCTTGAGACCGCTTGGACTCCGGCTCGACTGTGGGAGCCGGCTCGACCCACGGGAACGGCTCTAGGCGGGACCGGCAGGGGAATCCAGGTCCTGATGAAGCCAGCGTTGTCACCCCAGGTGAGCACACCCCCTGGTTCCGGACACATGGGGTAGTCAGGATCACCCGAGTTCGTCCCGTCGGAGCCACCGAACTCCGGGGTGGGGCCGGACCCCGAGGCCAGTGCAACCTCAACCGGCGTAGGCGTGGACCAGGCGAACGGCGCCGACCGTCAGCCCGAGCGCTCCGACAACCGCACTCGTGACCCTCAACACCAGGGGCGTGACCCAGGCGTTGAGCTTCGGACGGATCGCCACACGGCGGTGAAGTCGCTCAGCGGTGCTGCCCACGTTGAGCGCCACCGACATCAGGACCATTCCGTAACCCAGGTCGACCAGCGCCTTGCTCCAGGCAATCATGAGTTCCCCTTCTTGCCGGGCCCGTCCTGCACGGCTGCTCGATCGGTTCCTTCCGGTGGGGCGTCGGCCGCCGCTCACTCACGCCAGACGGAGACGAGGCGCGCCACCACGGCCAGCACCAGGCCGGCCCCGAGGAGGTACAGGCCAAGGCGGGCTTCGGGTACGTCCGGAGACCACACCCGCCAGGCCGACGGGGTGTAACTGTCGGTAGCCAGGAGGGCCCCGAACGACGTGGAGGTAAGACTGAGGGGCGTGTCGCCCTGGCTGCGCGCCCACAGCAGTGCCCCTATGACGGCGCAGGTCGCAGCTGTCGCGTACAAGGCCGTGGCGCTGCGGGGGGCCGGCCTGCTCATGGGTTCTCCCTCGTCTTCATCGGTTGTGGCGTGAGGAATCCTGCTGCCCGTGCCGGTCCGCGTTCGCAGCTGGGTCGCCATGTGCCCGCCCGGACCGGACAGTGCGCCGGTGGCCTGGACAACGCCTGCTCCGGAACCACGGTCAGAAGGGAGGTTCGAGATCGCCGCGGCCATCGCTGTGCGGCCCCCAGTCCCAGGTCTCCTCCCGGACAGGTTCAAGATCGGAGACGTCGTGCCCCCATGCTTCGAGTGCCTTCCAGGCAACGCGCCGGTTGGCGTTGTCGCTGCTGGTGTCAAGGATGCGGCGCGCGTGTACGGCGAGGTGATCGCGGTGTTCGGTGAGCGCTGGGTGTTCGGCGAGGATGAGCCCGGCGATGACGGCGGCTTCGCGCACGTCTTCGTGGCTGTCCTGGACGAAGGGCGAGACGGCCCGATAGAGCATCGGGCGCAGGTCCCGGAAGGCCGCCACGATGGTGCCGGGGGTGAGGAAGCCAGGGTAGTACTGCTTGTTGCGCTCGACGATCTCGTCGGAGGCGTCGTAGGTCGTGGAAACCAGCCAGTCCAACAGCGCCGCGCGGATGGGGACGTTGCGATAGGGCCGGAGGGTCATGGCCGCCGGGTGGGTGAGGATGCCGGCGATGTACATGGCGGCGGGGGCGGTGGCTTCGTAGATGCTGTTCTGGTGGCCGACGAGCTCACCCAGCTCCGACAAAGCGGTGACCTGAATCTTGGCATCGGGTTCCAACAGCCGCGCGAGGATTTTGGGAAGGTCCTCACCGTTCCCGAAGGCCGTCTCGAGCGAACCCCAATCAGTCTCCGCCAGGACTACCTGGTACGGCGGCAGGTCAGGCCCGCGGGGCGCCCCGGCGTTGGAAGGGTCGTGGTTCACAGGCCGAACCTAGACCAGACCTCGGACACGATCCCCTACCGAGCCGGTCACCCCGGTCAGCGGTCCCGCCGTATGGCTGAGGCTCCGGACAGCACCCCAGGGGCACGACGGTCGCAGAGGCCCTGTCGGCACGTCATCCGACTGGGACCGGTGGTGGTCGGTCACGGGCGGTGGAATGGCTGTACGGCCGTCCGGCAGCGGACGCAGCGCCCTGTCGGGACGATGTACGACGACAACTCCAAAAGCCGACGCAGCCGCGTCGTCCCGATGCCGGCGCTGTGCATCGCGCCGCTGCAGGTTGCCATCAGCCACATGGACTGCCTGATCATCGGGACGTCACTGGGCTGCCAGGCCGCGTGGGCCGACCTGCCCTTACGAAGTCGCGGTACTCGTCCTGCACCAGGCCTTGGTTCACCCATCGCGTCCGGAGTGCTCCCGTGCCCTGTTCGGCCATCACCAGCGCGGCCTCTGGGTCCTCGGCGATGACGAGGAGGTAGCCGAAAGACTCTTCCTCGGCTTCCAAGTCGAACGGCGGAAACTCGTCCACATCACAGAAGTTCTCGTGTCCGACGTCCTCAACGGCATGGACGTAGACCTCGTGGGCCACCTTCGTCGGCCGGACCTCGACGTAGGTGACGCCGAGACGCTCGGGCGAACCGATTGGCCCAAGGAACTGTTCAACTGAACGGCCCCTTCTCAAGGCGCCGACAATGAAGGGCTACGCCAAGTAACGCACGAGCGAACACTACGGGCCCTGAATCCGGGCGACCAGTTCGCTGATCCATGAGAGCAGCACGGGCCCGCACGCCAGGGCTGGAGGGAGGGATCTCCAGCTAGGATCTTGCGAGGAGGACCTGTGACTGACGAAAACCCAACTGTGCACGAATCCATCGGCGTTCGAGGAGCTGCAGGTGTGATCCTGCTGATACTTGCGCTCGTTGTCGGGATGGTTCTCGTCCTTCTGCTGCCCTACTTGCCGGCACTCGTGGAATGGGCACTCGTGGGCGAGGAAGTTTGACGCCTGCCCCGTTCCACCCGTGACCGTCCCGGGCCACGCCGACCGGAGTCCGATAGCCACGGATGCCTACCGACCGGAATGGCGAGAGCCACGACCATCCCAGCAACTGGCTACCGCCAGGGTCCTCCTGCGTTTGGCCCCGTTGCCGTCATCTTCTGCCGTCAGTGGCTGCAGTTCAGTCGCCCGAGTGGCCCCAGAAGTAGATCTCTTGGGGGTTGCCAACGTCGTCGTGCAGCACTGCGCAGCGTCCGACCCACCGCGATCGGGGGAAGACATCGAAATCTTTGACGTGTGCACGCGTCAGCTTGCCGGAGCCGAGCAAGTTGCGCGCCTCCTCGGTCGTCACGGGTTCCACGGTGTTGTAGTCCGGGGTGTCGTCGGGTCCTACGACTCGGAAGATGTCCAGGATCGAGTGCGTGCCGGCCTCCTGGACGAGCTCGTCGGCCCAGAGCTCCTCTAGCGACTGCGGCCGAGGCTCCCGCTCCGCTTCCGGTCGCCAGTCGCCGCCGTTGACCCAGTAGTAGTCCCCGGCCTCGAACACCTCATGTCGCAGTTGCTGGAGTGCCGCGTTCATATCTTCCTGGTACGGCACGTAGTAGTCCCATTCCGAAGCCCCCACCAGTCTTCATTCCCTTCTCGCTTCCCTCGGACTGCGGAAGTTAGCACCTGTCTCGGACAGTCAAACCCTGAGCTTGGGAATCACCGGTCCCTGCGGTCCAGGTCATGCCCTGACCAGCGCCAACGGCGGTGTGGGCGAACCAATGAGCTCGCCCCGGGACCAGTCGTTGACCGCGGTTTACCGCCCACTCGGGCACGGAACGGGCACGGTGATTGGTGTACCGGCTTGCAGCGGCGGACCGGCATCGATTCACTCTGAGCGTGATTGAGGAGAACACCAGCGCGCCGGCTCATCAGGCGGTCGAGATGGAGGATGCGGAGACACTGGCCCGTCTCCTCGGTGCGGGGGTCGACCCCAACGAGGTAGTCGGCAACTCGACGCTCCTCACCCATGCAATCGACGTGGAGGGGGATTCTGCGCTGCAGAGCGGGCAGCCCCCGAGGGTGCACACGACGGCCATTCTCCTTGCCTTCGGGGCAGACCCTGAGTTGGAAGATCCCGGCGGGGCCACGCCCCTCGCACTGGCTGAGCACTATGGGCACGATGTGGCGATCCGGCTACTTCGAGCTTCCATAGCTCGCTCCCGTCGACGCTGGTGGCGGCGCAGACAGCCATAGCCACTCGAATGCGCATCTTCGTCCCGAAGCAATGGGACCGGCTCTGTGACCTGGGGCGAAACTATCCGTGACCTGCGAGAAGTGTTCGCAAGCATCCGTGGTTGTCCGCGTCCGTGCGGGGTTGTTGTAGCGCAGTTAGACACTCAGCCAGCGAACGGATCCCGCTGACGAATCAAGGTCAGGGCAGGAGGCACACCAACGTGGTCGTTCTCAGGGCAGGAATTCGTAGAACGGGCCGTCAGGCGCGCGGTCACCAGAACACACCGTGACGTCCTTGCCCCTGAGATAAGCCAGCAACCACTCGCTGAAGGCCATCTCGTGGAGGTGCCAGGCCGGACTGTCGAACTCCTGAACCACGACATGTCAGGGCGACGAGGGCTCGTCGGGAACGCGAAGGAAAACATGCTCCCCCGTTGTAGCCGACGCCACCGGAATCAACTCCCCGGGCTCCGCTCCTGCCCGACTGGGCAGGAACTCTGTCATGTCCTCTTCGCGCCAGAACTCAAGATCTTCCCTGATCTTTCTTCCCAGACTATGCAGAAGATGGCCAGCGGGATGCTTCAGGTACAACTGCTTGTTGACCTCGATCGAACCATATGCGTCCACGATCTCGCGGAAGTCTGTAGGAAACTCGATACCGAGTTCCTGCTCCAATTCGCTCCACGGAGCCGGATCCGACCAGTTGAACCGAGGTTCACCCAACAGGACTTTGATCTCTGCAAGCGTTGCCACCGCCATGCCCCTCTACCACATCGATCTGACTCACTCGGGTTCGGAGCCTATCCGCCACGCCCGAACGACACGGCAGTGGTCGGGGAGCCGGAACTCCTCTTAAGTTCTTCTGGAAGTGATTCGAGGGCACGCTGACCTGGGTCTACTTTCGCGATCAATGCTGTGGCCTGCGATCGAGCGGTCAACGGTTGTCAACGCTGGTCGCCGTTGCGCGTCCCGGGACGGCCCACAGACGGCCCGAGCTGGCGTGCTGTCTCATGCTCCAGTCGCTCTCGACACGGTGGGAGGTCACCGAGGCCCGATCCGTGCAACTGGGGGCCACGCTCGGACGTCATATCTGATCATGAGCGAAACCAAGTCGAGGTCATACGCGTGGATCCCGTGGGTCGGCGCACCTGTCTTCGGAATGTTCGCGGGCTATTGCGCCTGGCTGTTGGTCGTCAACGCGCGCGCGTACTGCGATGCCGCGTACGAACCCGGCCACAAGTTCGGGCTCATCTTCGTCGAGCTCCCGGCGAGTGTCATCGGCTACGGCCTCTGTGCGCTCGTCATGCACAGAATCGGCTGGTGGCTGGCCTCCCGAGCGCCGACCGTTCTGCGGGCCTGTGTGTCGGTGCTGTTGATCGTGACGACGCTGGCGTTCCTGGCTGGTTGGTACTTCATGGCGGAGGGAACCATCGACGGCTATCCCGGCGATTCCGGGCTGTGTCCTCCGAGCAACATCCCGCCGTGGTGGCCCAGCTGGATCCCTGCATGACCCATCGAAGCGCCGGCTGCCCCAGCCACCGCGGTTCTGACCTCATGCCCCTCGGCCTACCTTTGCTGGCGCGCGGCGGCGGACGGCGCGCCGAGCGGGACGAAGACTGGAGCGTGGGCGCGGCCGGACGCGGGCCGCGCGCCCAGCGGAGCGTGAGCGACGCCGGGAGTCTCGATGAGGTAGAGAAACCCGTAACAGCTTCCGTGGTCTCCACGCGTGGCGATCTCTGATCAGCTCTACGGTTACCACCCAAGTGGTTCGCGTAGCGACAGAGGAAGCGACTCACGGCCGCAGGGTTTCTCCTTGCGGGTCGTAGCAGACGAGCCCATGTTCGCGAGCCAAAGATGCGGCGTACTCAGACACTTCCTCAGCCTTGCTGTAGGACATGACCAGGTACACGATCGGCCCCGAAGCCTCGTTGATCACCGGTGCCGACGCCCACACCATCTTGCCGTCGATGCCGTCGGGGTACCGGACGAGGAGCGCTTCAACGTAATCCGCGATGCGCGGCGCCGGAGGGATGACGACATCCTCCGACTCCAGATATCGCTCGTAGAGCTCGTCATAGACGGAGCCCGCTTCGTGGTCATCGGGTGGGAGTTCGCCATCCCACACAGCAAGGTCATAGCTCACGGCCGGATCATCGCAGGAGCTCTGACGACCGGGGATAGCGCTAGGCGATCGCCATTCGGTCGGCGAGTCCTGCCAGGGGATCGGGGACTCGGTCTCCGGAGAACTGGAGAAGGTCGCGGACTGCTTCGCGGCGCCTGGAGTCCCTGAGCGTCGCTGACATCCGCCGCTTCCTGAACGGCTTGGAGCGTGAGACCACGGGCCCAACCGCCAAGGGGTCCCACCGTGTTCTGCGCACGGCGCTCTCAGCGGCCTGCTGTGAGGAGCTGGTGGCCCGCAACGTGGCGGCGCGGTGGCCAGGGAACGGCGGCTACGTCTTCACCACCCGGACCGGTTGATCGATCGAGCCCCGCAACCTCTATCGCTCGTTCACCCGAGTCGCTGACAGCGCCCAGCTCCGCGCCATCCGGCTACATGACGCTCGGCAAGGCTGCGCCACGCTGCCGACCGCGGCCGGCGTTGCTCCCCGCGTGGTGATGGAGATCCTCGGCCACAGTCAGATCAGCATCACCATGGACGTCTACACACACGTCGTTGAGGACACTCAGCGCGGGGCCATCAGCCACATGGACCCGGCTGTTGGAGAGGCGTGTCGACCGCGGCTGACTGCCGCCGTTGATGTCGAAAGTGGATGTCGAAGGCCCCGGACCATGATCGGTCCAGGGCCTTTTCCCTTGTGCCCCAGGCAGGATTCGAACCTGCGACACCCGCTTTAGGAGAGCGGTGCTCTATCCCCTGAGCTACTGAGGCGGAAGCGTGGGACAGCCTAGCGGATGCGGGTCTGGGGTGTGCCGGCGATCGCTCCGGGCCCCGGGGGTGTGGCGCCGGGGTGAGGGGTGTCAGGCACAGGGCGGGCCGTCGGCGAGGTCGGCCGCTGTGAGGGCCGCGGTGAGGCGGTCGACCCGGGTGCGCAGGTCGTTGATCTCGTCCAGGCCCAGGCCGGTGGCCGCGGAGATGCGGCGCGGGACCTGGAGGGCCTTCTCGTGCAGGGCCGTGCCCGCGTCGGTGAGGTGGACCGTCACGGAGCGCTCGTCGTCGGCGGAGCGCTCACGGCGTACGAGGCCCGTGCCCTCGAGGCGCTTGAGGAGCGGGGAGAGGGTGCCCGAGTCCAGGCGCAGGTGCTCGCCGATCTTCTTGACCGGCAGGGCGCCGTGCTCCCAGAGCACGAGCATCACCAGGTACTGCGGGTAGGTGAGGCCGAGGTCCTTGAGCACGACGCGGTAGACGCCGCCGAAGGCGCGCGAGGCGGCGTGCAGGGAGAAGCAGATCTGGTTCTCGAGCCGGAGGTGGTCCCCGGCACGGGCGGGCGCGGTGGCGGTCATGGATACAGGGTAGCTCTACCGTCCACGTTTTAGTTGTGCGCAACTCAGTTGTGTGCTCTACTTGTCGTCAACGAGATCGCAACCGATCGAAAGAGGACGTTCCATGGACCCGCTCTACACCGCCGTCGCCACCGCCAACGGCCGCGACGGGCGTGCCGTCAGCTCCGACGGTCAGCTCGACCTCGCGCTCGCCATGCCGCCGGCGCTCGGCGGCAACGGTCAGGGCACCAACCCCGAGCAGCTCTTCGCGGCCGGTTACGCCGCGTGCTTCGCCAGCGCCCTCGCCCTGGTCGGGCGGCAGGCGAAGGTGGACACCAGCGAGATCTCCGTGACCGCCGAGGTGACCATCGGCAAGGACGACACGAGCTTCGGCCTGGCGGTCGTGCTCCGCGCCGAGCTGCCCTCGGAGCTGGAGAACGAGGCCGGCCGCGCGCTGATCGAGCAGGCGCACCAGGTGTGCCCGTACTCCAAGGCGACCCGGGGCAACATCCCGGTCGAGCTCGTCGTGGAGTAACCGGTCACGGAAGTGCGGAAGGGCCCCGGGCGCGCATTGGCGTCCGGGGTCCTTCGCGTGTGCGCGGGGGCCGGTACGGAGGCGCCTCCCAAACGGCGTCTTACCGGCTCCCGTTGATTGTGACTCAGCTCACAAGCGGCGCCGAAATATCCGGGGAACGGCTCCCCGTTTACACCTACGTCGCACAAGCGGGGACTCGCTCCCCGGAACCGGAACCACCGAAGGACAGAGAGGAGTGCCCGTCATGGCAGTAGCCGCCTCCGTGAAGCTCCGCGCGGACGCCACGCGCAACCGCGAGCGGATCATCGTCGCCGCCCGTGAGGCACTCCTCGAGCACGGTGTCGACGCGCCGCTCGACGAGATCGCCAAGCGGGCCGGTGTGGGCAACGCCACCGTCTACCGGCACTTCGCCGACCGCCGGGAACTCGCGTTCCAGGTGACCCTGTCGGTGATGGACCGGCTCACCCAGCGGGCCGAGGAGGCGCTGGCCGAAGAGGCCGACGCCTTCGACGCGCTGCGCCGCTTCGTGCACGAGGCGGCCGACGAGCGCGTGGGCGCGCTGTGCCCGATGCTCTCCACAGGATTCGGCGAGGGGGACCCGCGGCTCACGGAGGGCCGCGTACGCTTGCAGCACGCGATCGAGGAGCTGATGGCCGCCGGGCGGCGGTCCGGCCGGCTCCGTACCGACATCGACGTCGGCGACGTGATGGTGGCCGTCAGCCAGCTGACGCGGCCGCTGCCCGGCAAGCACTGCGGCAGCATGGAGCGCTTCATCCGCCGTCATCTGCAGCTGTTCGTGGACGGCCTGGAGGCGCCGGCGCGCTCCGAACTCCCGGGTAGCTCCGCCACATTCGAGGACCTTCGGCAATGTCGCTGAGCTCCGCCTGCCGAACGGGCGCCCCCGCGTAATTCACTCGCCCACAACATTTCCTTTACGTACCGTATGTCCTCTTCGTCTTCAATGTCGTCATCTCTTCGTACCGTTAGTGAGTCCACCCATGCCTGACACGGCACACGCCCAGCGCTGGAAGGCGCTGGCCTTCATCGCGATAGCCCAGCTGATGGTCGTCCTCGACGGCACCATCGTGAACATCGCCCTGCCCTCCGCCCAGACCGACCTGGGCATCTCCGACGCCAACAAGCAGTGGGTCATCACGGCCTACGCGCTGGTCTTCGGTGGCCTGCTGCTCTTCGGCGGACGCATCGCCGACCTGTGGGGCCGCCGCCGCACCTTCGTCACCGGCCTGATCGGCTTCGCCGCCGCGTCCGCGATCGGCGGCGCCGCGGCCAACGAGGGGGTCCTCTTCGGTGCCCGCGCGCTGCAGGGTGCCTTCGGCGCGCTGCTCGCGCCGGCCGCGCTGTCGCTCCTCGCGGTGATGTTCACCGAGGCCAAGGAGCGCGCCAAGGCGTTCGGCATCTACGGCGCCATCGCCGGTGGTGGCGGTGCCGTCGGTCTGATCCTCGGCGGTGTGCTCACCGAGTACCTGGACTGGCGCTGGACCTTCTTCGTCAACATCCCCTTCGCCGCCGTCGCGGCCTTCGGCGCCATGCGCTTCGTCCAGGAGCCCGCCGGCAGCCGCAACAGCAGCGGCCTGGACATCCCCGGCGTCGTGCTGGCCACCGCCGGCCTGGTCTCCCTGGTCTACGGCTTCACCCGGGCCGAGACCCACGGCTGGAGCGAGGGCACCACGATCGGCCTGTTCGTCGCCTCGGTCGTGCTGCTCGTCGCGTTCGTGGCCGTGGAGGCCCGCGTGAAGGCCCCGCTGCTGCCGCTGCGCGTGGTGACCGACCGCAACCGCGGTGGCGTCTACCTCTCGTTGGGCCTGGCCATCATCGCGATGTTCGGCCTGTTCCTCTTCCTCACCTACTACCTGCAGGTCGTCCAGGGCTACTCCGCCCTGAAGACCGGCTTCGCCTTCCTCCCGATGATCGCGGGCATGATCACCGGCTCGACGCAGATCGGCGCGCGCCTGATGACCCGCGTCGCCCCGCGCCTGCTGATGACCCCGGGCTTCCTGGTGGCGGGCCTCGGCATGCTGCTGCTGACCCAGCTGTCGGTCGACACCTCCTACGCGGGCCTGGTCCTGCCGGCGGAGATCCTGCTCGGCCTCGGCATGGGTACGGCCTTCATGCCGGCCATGAGCCTGGCCACGCACGGGGTCGAGCCGCGTGACGCGGGTGTCGCCTCCGCCATGGTCAACACCTCGCAGCAGGTCGGCGGTGCCATCGGCACGGCGCTGCTGAACACCATCGCGGCCAGCGCGACCACCGCGTGGGTCGCCGCGCACGGTGCCGAGGCCCGTACGCTCGGCAAGCAGGGCTTCGTCAACGCCGCGGCCGTGCACGGCTACTCCACCGCGATCTGGTGGGCGGTCGGCATCCTGGCCCTCTCCGCGATCATCGCCTTCACCTTCGTCACCACCCGTGGTGGCGGCGGTGTGGTGGCGACCTCCGGCACCAAGGACGCCGAGGGCGCTGAGGACGTCGCCGTCCCGGTGATCGCCCACTGACGGACACGTCGACGACGACGGCACGCCGGACGGCGAGCACGGCGAAGGGCCCCGCCTCATGCGAGGAGGCGGGGCCCTTCGCCGTCGCGTTGCGGAGACTACCGGCAACCGGCCGGTTACCGCTGCCGGCTACGGGGTGGTTACCGGCCGAACTGCACGGACCGCTTGGCCAGGCCCATCCAGAAGCCGTCGATGACGCTGCGCTGGTCCCCGAGGTCGTCCTCGGCCGCGCCCATCGTGACGAAGAGCGGCGCGAAGTGCTCCGTCCGCGGGTGGGCGAGCCGCCCGGCGGGGGACTTGTGCTCGAAGTCCAGCAGGGCGTCCACGTCGTGCGCGTCCAGGGCGCGGTGCCCCCAGTCGTCGAACTCCGCCGACCAGCCCGGCACCCCGCCGGAGTGGCGCAGCGCGGCGAGGTTGTGGGTGAAGAAGCCGCTGCCGACGATCAGCACGCCCTCGTCGCGCAGCGGGGCGAGCCTGCGCCCGATGTCCATGAGCCGCTGCGGGTCGAGGGTGGGCATCGAGACCTGCAGCACGGGGATGCCGGCGTCCGGGTACATCTCCACGAGCGGGACGTAGGCCCCGTGGTCCAGACCCCGGTCGGGGATGTCCTGTACCGGCGTCCCCGCGGTGCGGAGCAGCTTGCGGACGGACTCGGCCAGCGCGGGCGCGCCCGGGGCGGCGTACTGCACCTCGTAGTAGTGGCGGGGGAAGCCCCAGAAGTCGTACACGAGCGGGACCGTGGTGGTGGCGCCGAGCGCGAGCGGGGCCTCCTCCCAGTGCGCGGAGACCATCAGGATCGCCGTGGGGCGCGGGAGCCCGGCGGACCAGGCGGCCAGTTCGCCGGGCCACACCGGGTCGTCGGCGAGCGGCGGGGCGCCGTGCGAGAGGTAGAGGGCGGGCATGCGCATGGGGGCCTCCTCAGGCCGGGAGGTCGAGGGTGTGGTGGGTGTGCTCGGCCTTGGCGCGCAGGTAGCGCACGTTGTCCTCGGACAGGTGGACCCCGGTGGGCACGCGCTCGGTGATGGTGACGCCGAGCGCGGTCAGCTGGGCGGCCTTGTCGGGGTTGTTGCTGAGCAGGCGGACGGCCTTGACGCCGAGGGCGCCGAGCATCTGGGCGGCGGCGGTGTAGTCGCGTTCGTCGTCGCGGCGGCCGAGGGCGCGGTTCGCGGCGTAGGTGTCCAGGCCCTCGTCCTGCAGGGCGTAGGCGTCGAGCTTGGCGTACAGGCCGATGCCGCGGCCCTCCTGGCGCAGGTAGAGCAGGTAGCCGCCGGTCTCGGCGATGCGCTGCACGGCCTCGCGCAACTGGGGGCCGCAGTCGCAGCGGGCGGAGCCGAAGACGTCGCCCGTCAGGCACTCGGAGTGCGGTCGGACCAGCGGGGACGCCGTGCCCTCGTGGGCGCCGAGGCCGAGTGCGAGGTGCTCCTCGCCGTCGACGAGGCCGGTGAAGGTGAAGACGTCGGCGGGGGTCGTCCAGCCGTCGGGGAACCGCAACGGGATCCGGACCCGTGTGCGGACGGACGCGCGCGGCGGGGCGGGGACCGTGCCCGGTGAATCGGGGGCGGTCGGGGCGGTCAGGGCGTCCGGGGTGGTCGTCATACGGGTCCCTCGCCTGCGTTCCTTGAAGTTTCAAGCTGGCAGGGGGGAAGGTACCCCTGATTGCTTGAAAGTTCAAGGTCGAATTCGTAGAGTGGGGGGATGACCACGAGTGCCCCCGAACCCCGCTGGCTGAGCGAGGAGGAGCAGCGCGCCTGGCGCGCGTACATGGCGTCCACGCAGCTGGTCTCGGACGCGCTCGACCGGCAGCTCCAGCGCGACGCGCGGATGCCGCACGCGTACTACTCGCTGCTGGTGTGGCTCTCGGAGACCCCGGACCGCCGGATGCGCATGACGGAGCTGGCGGAACGCTCGAAGATTACGCGCAGTCGGCTCTCCCACGCCATATCCCGCCTGGAGGAGAACGGCTGGGTCCGCCGCGAGAACTGCCCCTCCGACCGGCGCGGCCAGCTCGCGGTACTCACCGACGAGGGCTTCGCCGCGCTCGAGGCGGCCGCTCCCGGCCATGTGGAGGCGGTGCGCGGGGCGATCTTCGACCGGCTGTCGGAGGAGCAGGTGCGCCAGCTCGGCGAGATCTGCCGGATCGTCGCCGAGGGGCTCCAGCCGCAGAACGGCGCGGTGGGCGACCTTCCCTGGCTGCGCTGAGCGCGTCGGGTCAGGTCAGGTCCTTCTCGTACCAGGCGACGTCCCAGTAGCGGCCGAACTTCCGGCCGACCTCGCGGTAGACGCCCAGCGGGCGGAAGCCGAAGCGGGTGTGCAGGCGGACGGACGCCTCGTTGGGCTGCGCGATGCCGGCGTACGCGCGGTGCAGGTCCTCGCCCCGCAGCGCCTCGAAGAGCGCCGCGTAGAGCAGGGTGCCGACGCCGCGGCCGGCGGCCTCCGGGGCGCAGTACACGGAGGTTTCCACGGAGGTGGAGTACGCGGCCTTCTGGCGGAACGGGCTGCTCGTGGCGTATCCGAGCAGGCCGTTCGGGCCGTCCGGTCCGGGCCCGTGGGCAACCAAAAGGCGGTGCGGTCCGTCTTCCGGGTGGGAGAGCAGCCAAGGGCGGCGCTGTTCCGGTGACAACGGCACCAGGTCGAAGGTGATCGGAGTCTCGCGGACGTAGTGGTTGTAGAGGTCGGTGAGGGCCTGCAGGTCCTCCTCCCCACCCGGCCTGACCTGCACTTCGACGGACTCGGACAATGATCCACCTCCGGCTGTGGCCCGACAGGGTACTGCAAGATCGTAAAAAACGGGGCTGCGCTTGGGAATTGTGTCCGGATTCCAGTCGTTATCTCTTTTCGAGTGGGCAGCCGAAAGGCACGCGTGAAGCTGCTGGAGGGGCAGTTCACTCGATCCGACACCCGACCGAACCTTCGCAAGGGAGCACGCATGGCAACCCGTGCCGTCGCCCGCAGCACCGCAGGCGGGAAGAGCAGCGCTCGCGCAGGCCACGGCGAGATGGCCGACCGTGACCTGGTCGGCATGTACCTCGACGAGATCGCGCGCACGCCGCTGCTCGACGCCGCGCAGGAAGTCGAGCTTTCCAGGGCGATCGAGGCCGGCGTCTACGCCGAGCAGCTCCTCGCGGACGAGGAGCTGGGTCAGGGAGCGGACGCAGGCCGAGAGGAACTGGAGGCGATAGCCGCCGCGGGTGCGCGGGCCAAGGACGTCTTCATCCGGTCCAACCTGCGCCTGGTCGTCGCCGTCGCGCGACGTTATCCGCGCAGCGGCCTGCCCCTGCTCGACCTGATCCAGGAGGGCAACGCAGGCCTGGTACGCGCCGTCGAGAAGTTCGACTACACCAAGGGCTTCAAGTTCTCCACGTACGCGACGTGGTGGATCCGTCAGGCGATCACCCGGTCCATCGCGGACCAGTCGCGCACCATCCGGCTCCCCGTCCACCTGGTGGAGGAGCTGGGGCGGGTGCGCCGGGTGCAGCGCGAGTTCAACCGCGAGCACGGGCGCGACCCGGAGCCCGCGGAGATCGCGGCCGAGCTCGGCTCCACCCCGGAGCGGATCTCCGACGTCCTGGACTGGGCGCGCGACCCCGTGAGCCTGAACATGTCGGTGGACGACGAGGGCGAGACCCAGTTCGGCGATCTCGTCGAGGACACCTCGGCGGCCTCGCCGGAGGACTCCGTACTCGTCATGCTGCGGCGTGAGGAACTGGAGGACCTGATCGACCGGCTCGACGACCGGACGGCGTCCATCATCCGGGCGCGGTACGGGATCGTGGACGGCCGCGAGCGCACGCTGACCGAGGTCGGCAAGCAGCACGGGCTGACGCGTGAGCGGATCCGGCAGATCGAGAAGCACGCGCTGGCGGACCTCAAGCGCATGGCGCGCGCGACGGGGCTGTCCATCGAGGCGGCCTGACCCAGGCGGGCGCCGCTGCCGGCGCCCGTGCCACCACCCACAGACTCGAGCCCCGGCGCCACCCCCCTGTGCCGGGGCTCGACCCCTTCCCGGGACGGCCCGGTCGCGCGTCGCCCGCGTGCGTGCGGCCGGGTCCCTTGCGCCGCCGGGCGCCGAGCACAGCCCCCGTACCCTGGACGGCATGAGCAGCACCCCCGACCCCGCCACCGGGCCCACCGAGGCCCCCGCCCCGCGAGTGCCCCGTGACCCCGCGGCGGCGCTGGTCTTCGACGACCCGCTGGACCGGCAGTCGTCCGACGACACCGACACCGGCTGGGGCGAACGCCCCGGCCAGGGCGGTGCGGGAGATCTCGCGCGCTTCCTCGACGAGAAGCCCCCGCACCACATCTGAGGCGGACGGCCGTTACTGGTGCGTCCGGTTGGTGCCCCCGTGGCCGTAGGGCGAGGGAATGCCGGGAGCGCCGCCGTAACCCTGCTGCTGGCGGGCGAGCAGGTCGCGTATCTCGGTCAGCAGTTCCAGCTCCGTCGGGGCGGCTACGGCTTCTTCCTTGCCCGTCTTGCGCCGCTCGTTGAGCTTGTTCATCGGAAGGATCAGCAGGAAGTACACGACCGCGGCCGTGATGAGGAACGTCAGCGCCGCGCCGGCGACGGCGCCCCACAGGAGACCGACACCCTGCTTGAGCTCGCCGTTCACGGCGACGCAGGGGTCCTCGATGCAGAAGATGTAGCCGTCGAGGTTCTTGGTGCCGATGGCGCCGATCACCGGATTGATCAGGCCCTTCACGAACGCGTCGACGATCTTGCTGAACGCGGCGCCGACGACGACCGCCACAGCGAGCTCGACGACGTTGCCACGCAGCAGGAAGGCTTTGAAGCCCTTCAAGGGACGATTTCCTTTCGAAGAACGACCGTGCAGTTCGGCCCGGGGACCCGTGGGGCCGGTGGTGTCCGCGGGCGCCCGCCGACGCGGGGCCGGCGGTGACGGAGGTGGGTGAGCGGTTCGGCCTCCGAGGGTAAGGGGTGCGCGTTACGGCCCTGCCGCCGGTTGCCTTTCTCGTGCCGTACGGCTAGCGGCTAGCGAAGTGCCACCGCCAGGGGTGAGGAGGCGGCGGCGCCGGACAGAGCGGCCGCGGTCGCGCGCGGCACCGACAGCACGATCAGCGCCCCGTCCCCGCTCCCGCCCCCGTCCGAGCCGGTCGCCGGCAGGCCCTGGGAACCGGGGGCGGGGGAGGGGACCGCCAGCACGGGCGCACCGCGCGCCACCACGCGCGCCGCGGCGAGGACGTCCACCCGGTCACCGGGCCGCACCAGCCCGGCCGCCGCCGCGTCCGCGATGCGCACCGGCGCCCGCACCATGTCCCGCGTGGCGGCGGCAGCGGGAGCCGCGTCCTCCCGCCCGGGCGGGCGGGGCTGAGGCTCCGTCCGGGGTGCCGCGGCGGCGAGCGCGGCGGCGGCCATCGCCAGCCCCGCGGCCGTCATCCTCCGTCGCCGACGGAGCGCACGGCGCAACCGGTGCCGCCCGCCGCCCGCCCTGATCGGTGCGAACACCGGGACCGCGCACGGCGCGGGCGCCCCCGTTCCCGCACCTGCCGGCGGCACCGGAGCGCCGCCGTCCGTCCACAGCGTGGCTCCACAGTTTTCCACCATCTCGACCGACCCCCGTCGTCAATTCCTCGTCCACCGGCGCATCCGGCCTGGTAGGACCACCATGCCGCATCCCGCCGCGGCGCCTCGGCGGCCTGTGGATAACCGAGGGGTTGTGGATAACTCGGTCGCCCGTTCGAGCGGATGGGCCGGACGGGTCTGGCGGTGCGGCGTCCGCGGTGGTGTGCTTGCTCATAACGAAACGAAGCGTCCGAGCCCGAGAGTGGGAGGTGGTCGACGTGCCCGGTCAGTCATTGCGCGACGGCCCGTCCGAGAGGTCGAGAGCCCATCCGGGGGACGTCAGCCGCCGCGTCGCGCAGCGGCGGGAACAGCTGGGGCTCAGCCGTGAGGAAGTGGCCGCCAAGGCCGGAATGACGCCCAGCTACGTGCGCTACGTGGAGGAGCAGTGCCACCACACCATCGGCACCAACGCCCTGCTCCGGCTCGCAGGCGCGTTGAGGACCACCGCGAGTCATCTGCTGGGGGGTGACGCCGAGCACGTGCCCGGCGAGGCGGAGCCGGCCGGTCCGCCGGTGATGGGGGAGATGCCCTCGGAGGAGTGCTGGACCCGGCTGTCCGGCCAGGACGTCGGCCGGATCGCGCTCACCACCGGGGGCGGCCACCCCGCGGTCGTCCCGGTGAACTACGCGGTCGTCGGCGGTGCCATCGTCTACCGCACGGCCGCGGACGCGCCTCCGTCCCTGGCCGAAGGAATCGAGGTCGCCTTCGAGGTCGACCAGCTCGACGCCTGTCTCAGCGCGGGATGGAGCGTGCTGGTCCTCGGGGTCGCCGAGCGTGTTGTCGATCCCGAGGACGCCCGCGCGCTGGAGACCCACCCCGGCCCGTGGTCCGTGGGTGAGGACGATCTGTGGATACGCATCGTGCCGACCCACGTCACCGGCAGCCTCATACGCACCGTCTAGAGCAGGAGCTGCCGGAGCCGTCGCGGATTCAGCCTGCGGTCGCTCGGGGGCGGTTGATCGGGCGCGGTCGGCGCGGCCCTCGTGGCAGTCGCGGGCACGTCAGCCGTGGAAGACCGCCACGGGGCAGTGTGCGTGGTGGAGCACGGCGTGGGTGACATGGGCCAGCCGGCCGCCGGCGTGTTGCCGGCGCCGGGCACTCGCGACGAGCAGGTCGGCGTGGGCGGAGGCGTTCACCAGGGCGCCGCTCGCGGAGGAGGCCTTGACCAGGTCCACGGTCACGGTGAGGTCCGGGTACTCCTCGCGGATCGTGGCGGCGACGTGCTGTTCGGCCGCTGCCTCCCGGTCGCCGACCGACGTGGCGTCGTCCAGCCCCGGCACCATCTCGCCCACCGCGCCGAGCAGGCTCCATGCGGTCAGCAGGCGCAGGGTGGCCTTCCGCAGCCGTGCCTCGTCGGCGGCGAAGCGCACGGTGGCCAGGTCGGTCTCGCCCCGGAGCCCGACCAGGACGACACCCGTCGACGGCTGCTCGCTGCCCCGCACGACGACCACGGGCCCATGTGCATGGGCCGCCACCCGCAGCCCGACCGAGCCCAGCAGCAGCGCGTGGAAGCCACCGCCTCCACGGCAGCCGACGACGGTCAGGCCCCCGGACCCCGACTGGTCCAGCAAGGTGTCCGTGGGCTTGCCCTTGTCGAGTGCGGTGGAGACAGCGAGGTCCGGGTAGCGGGCGGTGGCGGAGGCCGCCGCCTCGTCCAGCAGCGCGCGGCCGCCGTCGAGGACCAGCTGTGCGGTCTCGGGAGACAGGTTCCTGCCGGAACGGGACTCGAGACCGGCCGCGTGCAGGATGTGCAGCGGCCGATCGCGCAGCACGGCCTCACCGGCGGCCCACATCACCGCGGCGGTGGCGCGGGGCGAGCCGTCCGTGCCGACCACGACCGGTCCGTGGCTGGTGTCCATGGCGGTGACTCCTTGTCGGTGTCGCTGACGGTGTCGCTGTCGGAACGGCCGGCGCTGCGCCCCGGCGCCGGCTCCACCCGGTCGGCCCCTGCCCCCGCCCCGTCCCCACCTCTCAGTCCGGGACCAGCACCGCCGCACCGTTGACGCGGTCGGCGGCCAGGTCGGAGAGCGCTCGGTCCGCGTGGTCCAGGGGGTACGGGGTGGCGGTCACCCGGATCCCGATCCTGGCGACCAGGTCCAGGAACTCCTGTCCGTCCTGCCGTGTGTTGGAGGTGACGCTGCGCAAAGTGCGCTCCTGGAACAGATGGCGCTGGTAGTTCAGTGCCGGGACGTCGGTGAGGTGGATGCCGGCGATCGCGAGGGTCCCGCCCCGGTCGAGGGCCTCCAGGGCCGGTGGCACCAGGTCGCCGACCGGCGCGAAGAGGATGGCCGAGTCCAAGGGCTCCGGTGGCCGTTCCGCCGCCGCTCCCGCGGACGCGGCACCGAGTTCCAGCGCGAGTTCCCGCGCCTGTCCGGAGCGGGTCAGCACGTGCACGGTGGCCCCCTCGGCCAGCGCGACCTGGGCGGCGATGTGCGCAGAGGCGCCGAAGCCGTAGATGCCCAGCCGACCGCCGGCCGGCAGGTCGCTGCGGCGCAGGGCGCGGTAGCCGATGATGCCCGCGCACAGCAGGGGCGCCAGGTGCACGGCGTCGTGGCCGTCGGTGTCCTCGGGCAGGGCGTAGGCGTAGTCCTCGGGCACGGAGGTGAAGTCCGCGAAGCCGCCGTCGGCGTCCCAGCCGGTGTAGAGCGAGTACGGGCAGAGGTTCTCGCGGCCGGTCAGGCAGTAGGCGCACGTGCCGCACGTGCCGCGGAGCCAGGCGACGCCCACCCGGTCGCCCTCGGCGAAGCGGCTGACGAGTTCACCGGTGCCGATCACCCGCCCGACCACCTCGTGCCCGGGAATGGTCTCGCGGCGCCGCGGCGGCAGGTCCCCCTCCGCCAGGTGCAGGTCGGTACGGCACACGCCGCACGCCTCCACGCGCAGCAGCAGTTCGCCCGGTCCCGGCACCGGCTTGGGGCGCCCGACGCGTACCAGTGGCTCCGTGATCATGGGCCCGGGCCGGTCGACGACCCAACCACTCAGCATGTCTCCAGTCTGCGACCGGAGGCCTCGGCGCTGCAGCACGAAACCGGCCGTGGGCACGAAGCCGGCAGCGCGCACGGAGCGCCCGGCGCGCACGGAGCAGCCCGTGCGGGCACGCCGAAGGCCCCCGTCGCCCGCGACGGGGGCCTTCACCAGGCGAGGGTGCCGGTGGCTCCGCTCAGGCGGCCGAGGTGCTCGCCGAGCTGGAGGAACCGCTGGAGGAGCCGCTGCCGGCGCCGGCGGAACCGCTGCTCTTGGAGTCCGAAGAGGACTTCGACTCCGAGGACTTCGACTCCGAGCCCCCGCTCTTGGCGGCCGGCGTGCTGCTGGACGACGAGCCGCGGCTGTCCGTCCGGTAGAAGCCGGATCCCTTGAAGACGACGCCCACCGCGGAGAAGACCTTGCGGAGCCGGCCGTTGCACGCCGGGCACTCGGTCAGCGCGTCATCGGTGAACTTCTGCACCGCCTCGAGGCCCTCGCCGCAGGCGGTGCACTGGTACTGGTACGTCGGCACTTGCTCCTCCTGGCACTCTGACTCAGTGAGTGCTAACGACGGTCAATAGTGCAGTATTCCGCGGCGTCAGTCCACCGTGACCGGCTCTCGGTGACCGATGCCACTGCCGTGGCCGGTCCCGTCGCCGCGTGCCGCCACCACTTCGGACGGCCTCGGGACGAGCCGTTCGCGCAGTGCCAGCAACGTGACGAGCGCCAGCCCGGTGCCCACGAGCGGCACGGTGAACCCGGCACTCGCCCCCAGCCCGTCGGCCAGCCGCCCGGCGGCCGTGGCGGCCGCCGCCTGGCCCAGCGCGACCGCGCCGGTCAGCCAGGTGAACGCCTCCGTGCGGATCCCCGCGGGCACCAGCGACTCGACCAGGGTGTAGCCGGTGATCAGCGCCGGGGCGATGGTGAGCCCGACCAGGAGCCCGAGCCCGCCCAGCAGCGGCACGGCGTGCGCCGCCCACAGCATCGAGGTGGCCAGGGTCAGTGCCGTGTAGCCGGCGACCATGCGCTTCTTGGGCCCGGACTTCCAGGCGACCGCGCCGCAGGCGATGCCCGCGAGCATGTTGCCGGCCGCGAAGGTCCCGTAGAGCAGGCCGTTGATGCCGGGCCGGCCGATCTCCTCCGTGAAGGCCGTCATGGAGACCTGCATGCCGCCGAAGACGGCGCCGATCCCGAGGAAGGCCACGGCCAGCACGCGCACGCCCGGCACGCTCATCGCCGAGACCTCACGCTTCCGGGCCCCCGCGACGTCCCGGGACGGAGCGGGCGCGCTCCGCCGCTGCGCGGCGAAGAGCAGGCCGCCGGCCAGCGTCAGCACGGCCTCGGACAGCAGCCCGGCCGCCGGGTGCACCCCGGTGGCCAGTGCCGTGGCCAGGACGGGCCCGATGACGAAGGTGAACTCGTCGGTGACCGACTCGAAGGCCGCCGCCGTCTGCAGCAGCGGCGACCCGGCCGGCAGCGCGGCCGCCCAGCGGGCCCGCACCATGGGCCCGACCTGCGGCACCGAGGCGCCGGTCGGCACCGCCACCGCCAGGAGCGCCCACAGTGGGGCGTGCGCCAGCGCGAGCACGGCGAGCAGTGTCCCGGCCGCCGAGTGGACGAGCACCCCCGGCAGCAGCACGGCGCCCTGCCCGAAGCGGTCGGACAGCTTGCCGCTCTGCGGGGCGAACAGCGCCATGGAGACGCCGGTGACGGCCGAGACGGCGCCGGCGGTGCCGTAGGAGCCGGTGGTGTGCTGCACCAGCAGCACGATGCCGATGGTCAGCATCGCGAAGGGCTGGCGCGCGGCGAAGCCGGGCAGCAGGAACGCCCACGCGCCCGGCGTGCGCAGCAGCTGCCCGTACCCGGGGCGCGCCGCGGTGCGGGAATGACCGGAGGAGCCCGCAGGACGGGACGAGTGGGATGAACGGGACGAGCGGGACGTACGAGTGACCGTGGATCCCACGGCCGGGCCTTTCCGCCGCCTGGTAGCGCACCCTGGACGCCTGGTCGCGTTCCTGTGCGCCGAGAGCTGTCCTCTCGCGCATGACCGAGGTAGATACCGGGTCTGTCCGGCCGCCGGGCGGTCGCGCCAGCTCTGCATCAGACAGAGTTGGTGGTGACTGTCGACAGCCATGTTAACGGCCGGCCCCACCGCCCGATTCCAGCCATCCGGCCAGCTTGCCGCCGCGTCCCACCGCCCGCAGCCGTGCCTCCGCCTTGTCGCGCACCGGGTCGGTGGCGACGACGAGGAGTTCGTCACCGTGCCGCAGCACGGTCGTCGGCAACGGGACGAAGCTCCTGTCCTCGCGGACGACGAGGGTGACCGCGGCGCCCGGCGGCAGCCGCAGTTCGCTGACCTCCACGCCGTGCATGCGCGAGCGCGGCGGGATCCGCACCGACAGCAGGTGCCCGCGCAGCCGCTCCAGGGGCGCCGACTCGATCCCCAGGTCCTCCGCGGCCCCCGGGTCCCCGAGGCGCAGCCTGCGGGCGATCCAGGGCAGCGTCGGCCCCTGCACGAGGGTGTAGACGATCACCAGGACGAAGACGATGTTGAAGATGCGCTCGCTCTGCCGGACGCCCGCCACCATCGGGATCGTGGCCAGGACGATGGGCACCGCCCCGCGCAGCCCGGCCCAGGACAGCAGCACCTGGTCGCGGAAGGGGGTGCGGAACGGCAGCAGGCTCGCCGTCACCGACAGCGGCCGCGCCACCATCGTCAGGACCAGGCCGACCACGAGCGCCGGCACGATGTCGTCGCCGAGTTCGTGCGGGGTGACCAGCAGGCCCAGCAGCACGAACAGGCCGATCTGCGCCAGCCAGGCCAGCCCCTCCGCGAAGCCCCGGGTGGCGGGGCGGTGCGGGAGTTTGGCGTTGCCGAGCAGGACGGAGGCGACGTACACGGCGAGGAAGCCCGAGCCGTGCGCGAGCGCGCCGCCCGCGTAGGCGAGGACGGCGATGGCCAGCACCGCGATCGGGTAGAGGCCCGAGGCGGGCAGCGCGACGCGGCGCATGGCGAACGCGCCGAGCATGCCGACGGCCAGGCCGACCGCGGCGCCGATGGCCAGCTCCAGGGCGATCTCGCCCAGCAGCACGCCCCAGTTGTGCACCGGCCAGTGCTCGGAGAAGGCGACGACCAGGATGACGACCGGGGCGTCGTTGAACCCGGACTCCGCCTC
This sequence comes from Streptomyces sp. NPDC005722, assembly GCF_040630935.1. Classification (NCBI taxonomy): domain Bacteria; kingdom Bacillati; phylum Actinomycetota; class Actinomycetes; order Kitasatosporales; family Streptomycetaceae; genus Streptomyces; species Streptomyces sp. NPDC005722. Next base: position 13,588 of record NZ_JBEXYN010000006.1, on the reverse strand, counting down.
GAGCACGCCGGTCACCCGGCTCGGCAGCGGCACCCTGCGCAGCACCGAGAACACGGCCGCCGCGTCGGTGGACGAGACGACCGCGCCGATGAGGAGCGCCTGCCGCCAGTCCAACCCGACGAGGTAGTGCCCCGCCGCGGCCGTGATGCCGACGCTGACCGCGATGCCGAGGGTCGCGAGGACCGCCGCCGCCGGGACGGCCGGTTTGATCTCCCGCCACTGGGTGCCGAGACCACCTTCGGCAAGAATCACCACAAGTGCGGCATATCCCAGCACTTGGGTCAATTCGGCGTTGTCGAAGGCGACTCCGAGCCCGTCCTGTCCTATGGCGACCCCAATGCCCAGGTAGAGGAGCAGGCTGGGGAGGCCGCTGCGCGAGGAGAGGCGCACGGCGACCACCGCTATGAGCAGCACGAGGGCGCACACCAGCAGGAGTTCATTGAGGCGGTCGACAGTCAGGAGCCGGTCCTTCCAACGAAGTTCATTGCCTTACCTAACATTTTACCTGTGCTTGGGGTTGTGGCGATCTCCATCCACAGGTCAGGACACCGCGTGGGGAGCTACGGGCCGGTACGCCTAAGGTGGCCCCTAGCAATCGGTCCACCCTGCCGTTCGAAGGACATCGATGCCCGCCAAGAAGAAGTCCCGCCGCACGCGCCTCATCGTGATCGGGGTCGTGCTCGTGCTCGTGGCGGGCATCGTCTACGGGTCGTACTGGAGCGTCGCCACCGTCCGCGCCTCCCTCCCGCAGACCACCGGAACCCTGCAGCTCAAGGGCCTGACCGGAGCCGTCCAAGTGAAGCGCGACGGCAACGGCATCCCGCAGATCTACGCCGACACCGCCGAGGACCTGTTCCGCGCCCAGGGCTACGTCCAGGCCCAGGACCGCTTCTACGAGATGGACGTGCGCCGGCACCTGACCGCCGGCCGGCTGTCGGAGATGTTCGGCAGCGGCCAGGTCGAGACGGACGCGTTCCTGCGCACGCTCGGCTGGCGCCGGGTCGCGCAGCAGGAGTACGACACCAAGCTGTCGGACGCCACGAAGACGTACCTCCAGGCCTACTCGGACGGGGTCAACGCCTACTTGGACGGCCATTCCGGCGCCGACCTGTCCGTCGAGTACGCGGCGCTGAAGTTCAGCAACGACTACGTGCCGGAGAAGTGGACCCCGGTCGACTCCGTCGCCTGGCTCAAGGCGATGGCCTGGGACCTGCGCGGCAACATGCAGGACGAGATCGACCGCTCGCTGCTGTCGAGCCGGCTGAGCCCCAAGCAGATCGAACAGCTCTACCCCGCCTACCCGTACGACCGGAACACGCCGATCGTCGAGGGCGGCAAGGTCGACGACGTCTCCGGGGAGTACGTTCCGCAGGGATCCGCCACGGAAGCGGGCGGGACCCCCGGATCGGGCACAGGAACCGGCACCGGCACGGGCACGGGCACGGGCACAGGAACCGGGACGGGCACGGGAACCGGCACCAACGCCGCCGACACCTCCGACGCGACGCAGAACGTCCAGTCCCAGCTGGCCTCGCTCTCCGACACCCTCGACCAGATCCCCGCGCTGCTCGGCCCCAACGGCAACGGCATCGGATCCAATTCCTGGGTGGTCTCCGGCGAGCACACCACCACCGGCAAGCCGCTGCTGGCCAACGACCCGCACCTGGCCCCGCAGATGCCCTCGCTCTGGTACCAGATGGGCCTGCACTGCACCAGCGTCGGCAAGGCCTGCCCCTTCGACGTGGCCGGCTACACCTTCTCCGGCATGCCCGGCGTGATAATCGGGCACAACCAGTCGATCGCCTGGGGCATGACCAACCTCGGTGCCGACGTGACCGACCTCTACCTGGAGAAGGTCACCGCCGACACGTACCTCTACGACGGCAAGCAGCAGCCGTTCAAGACCCGCAAGGAGACCATCAAGGTCGCCGGCGGCGGCGACCGCACGATCACCGTGCGCAGCACGGAGGACGGCCGCCCGGTCATCTCCGACCGCAGCGCCGAGCTGCGCAGCGTCGGCGACCGCGCCCCGGTGCCGAACTCCGCGCCCGACCGCGGCGAGGGCTACGCGGTCTCGCTGCGCTGGACCGCGCTCGACCCGTCCAACACCATGGACGCGGTCTTCGAGCTGGACGCGGCGACCGGCTGGGAGCAGTTCCGGGCCGCCGCCCGCGACTTCGCCGTCCCGTCCCAGAACCTGATCTACGCCGACGACAAGGGCGACCGGGGCCACATCGGCTACCAGGCCCCCGGCCGGATCCCGGTCCGCGCCAGCGGCTACGACGGCACCTACCCCGCCCCCGGCTGGGACCCGCGGTACCGGTGGAAGGAATGGATCCCCTTCTCGGCGATGCCGTACGAGGCGGACCCGGAACGCGGCTACATCGTCACCGCCAACCAGGCCGTGGTCGACCAGGGCGAGTACCCCTACCTGCTCACGCAGGACTGGGGCTACGGCACCCGCAGCCAGCGGATCAACGACCTGATCCAGTCCAAGATCAAGGACGGCGGCCTGATCTCCATGGACGACATGCAGAAGATGCAGGGCGACAACAGCAGCGAGATCGCCAAGCTCCTGGTGCCGTACCTGCTGAAGATCGACATAAAGGACGACAAGGACGACTACGTCCGCAACGCCCAGAAGCTGCTGGAGGGCTGGGACTACAACCAGGACTCCGACTCCGCGCCCGCGGCCTACTTCAACGCCGTCTGGCGCAACATCCTCAAGCTGGCCTTCGGCAACAAGCTGCCCAAGGAACTTCGCCCCGAGGGCCAGTGCCTGACCGTCCCGGCCGCGGACCGCTCCGGCCCGGTCGACGACCTCGACGGCAAGTCGAAGCTGGTGCGCGAGTGCGGCCGGCGCGCCGCGGACCAGGCGCAGCCGGACGGCGGCGACCGCTGGTTCGAGGTCGTGCGCACGATCCTGAAGGACGAGGACAACCCGTGGTGGACGGACTCCCCCTCGGCCTTCTACGACAAGGACAGCGGCAAGACCCGCACCACCCGCGACGAGCTGTTCGCCCGGGCCATGAAGGACGCCCGCTACGAGCTGACCGCGAAGCTCGGCAAGAACATCGACACCTGGAGCTGGGGCCGCCTCCACACGCTGGAACTGCGCAACCAGACCCTGGGCACCGGTGGTCCGGCCTTCGTCCGCTGGCTGCTCAACCGCGGCCCGTGGCAGCTCGGCGGCGGCGAGGCGGCGGTGAACGCGACCGGCTGGAACGCGGCCGGCGGCTACGAGGTGGTCTGGGTGCCGTCGATGCGGATGGTGGTCTCGCTCGACGACTTCGACAAGTCCCGGTGGATCAACCTGACGGGGGCCTCGGGCCACGCCTACAGCTCCCACTACACGGACCAGACGACCAAGTGGGCCAAGGGCGAGATGCTGCCGTGGGTCTTCACCGAGCAGCGCGTCGCCGGGGCCACGGAGGACAGCCTCACGCTGACGCCGTAGCCGGCGCGGCCGGAGCATGACGGCAGGGGGGCGGGCCGCCGGGCCCGCCCCCCTGCCGTCTCCGGCCCGCCGGCTGCCGGTCCGCACGCCGCCGCCCTCAGCCGTCGCCGAAACGCCGTACGCCCCCGGGGGTGACCGCCGCGTCGACCGGCCGGTCGTGCGGCTCGTCGGGCACCCGGTCCAGCACCTCGTGCGGGTACAGCAGCACCACCAGTGCCGGCGTCGCCCCCGCCGCGTCCAGCCGGGCCAGGACCCGGTCGTACGAGCCCCCGCCGCGGCCCAGCCGCAGGCCCCGGCCGTCGACGGCCAGCCCGGGGAGCAGGACCGCGTCCGCCGCGGTGACCGCGTCCGGGCCGAGGCGGGGGCCGGTGGGCTCGTACAGGCCGCGGGCGGCGGGCCGCAGGGCGCCGGGACCCTCGTAGGCGGCCCAGTCCAGGTCGTTGTCGGGGAGCAGGACCGGCAGCAGCACCCGCACCCCGCGCTCGCGCAGCACGTCGAGCAGCGCGCGGGTGCCCGGCTCGGCGCCCATCGACACGTAGGCGGCCACCGTCCGGGCCCGTGACAACTCGGACAGGCCCACGGCGTGTTGCGCGATCGCCCGTTCGGCCTCCGTCCGGTCACCCGGCGTCAACCTGCGCCTCACCTGGAGGAGGCGTTCTCGCAATTCCCTCTTGCTAACGTCGTCGTCACTCATTTGACGTGCAACCGCCGCCTATCGTCATCAAGCAACCGGAACTTCATCTTCACCTCATATACAGCGGTTATCGTTGCCCCATGACTCACGCGCGTACCCGGATCAGCAAGGCTGTCATCCCTGCCGCCGGCCTTGGCACCCGTTTCCTGCCCGCCACGAAGGCGACGCCCAAGGAAATGCTGCCGGTGGTCGACAAGCCCGCCATCCAGTACGTCGTCGAGGAGGCCGTCGCGGCGAACCTCTCCGACGTCCTCATGATCACCGGCCGGAACAAGCGGCCGCTCGAGGACCACTTCGACCGCAACTACGAGCTCGAGTCGGCGCTGACGGCCAAGGGCGACGAGGCCCGCCTGGCGCGGGTCCAGGAGTCGAGCGACCTCGCCACCATGCACTACGTCCGCCAGGGCGACCCGCGCGGCCTCGGCCACGCCGTGCTCTGCGCCGAGCCGCACGTCGGCGACCAGCCCTTCGCGGTGCTGCTGGGCGACGACCTGATCGACCCCCGCGACCCGCTGCTCGGCCGCATGATCGAGGTGCAGGAGCAGTACGGCGGCAGCGTCGTCGCGCTGATGGAGGTCGACCCGAGCCAGATCCACCTCTACGGCTGCGCCGCCATAGCGCCCACCGGTGACGACGACGTCGTGCGCGTGACCGACCTCGTCGAGAAGCCCGCGCCGGGCGAGGCCCCCTCCACGTACGCGGTCATCGGGCGCTACGTGCTGGACCCCTCGGTCTTCGCCGTGCTCAGCAAGACCCGGCCCGGCCGCGGCGGCGAGATCCAGCTGACCGACGCGCTGCGCGAACTGGCCCAGGAGGACGGCCCGGACGGGCCCGTGCACGGTGTCATCTTCACCGGCCGGCGCTACGACACCGGAGACCGCGGCGACTACCTGCGTGCGATTGTCCGACTGGCATGCGAACGTGATGACCTGGGGCCGGACTTCCGGTCCTGGCTGCGCACGTATGTCAACGAGGAGATGCAAGATTGAGCAGTGGCACGGCCGACCGCGTCTGGTCCGTCTCGGAGCACCTCGACAACATCCTGCGGCAGCTGAAGCCGCTGGAACCCATCGAGCTGCAACTCCTCGACGCCCAGGGGTGCGTCCTCGTCGAGGACGTCATGGTGCCGGTCGCGCTGCCGCCCTTCGAGAACAGCTCGATGGACGGCTACGCGGTCCGCACCACCGACACCCAGGGCGCCGATGCGTCACATCCGGCCGTGCTCACCGTCATCGGTGACGTCGCGGCCGGCAGTGGCGAACTGCCCACCGTGGGCCCCGGGCAGACCGCCCGGATCATGACCGGTGCCCCGCTGCCGCCCGGCGCCGAGGCCGTCGTGCCGGTCGAGTGGACCGACGGCGGCACCGGCGGCGCCCCCGTCGTGGGCATGCCGGCGGCGAGCCGGAGCCCCGACGCCGTGGGCGGCGAGGTGCGCGTCTACCGGCCCGTGGGGCGTGGCGACCACGTCCGCGCCCGGGGCAGCGACGTCGCGGCGGGTGAGCTGGCGCTGAGCGCCGGCACGGTGCTGGGCCCGCCGCAGATCGCCCTGCTCGCGGCCGTGGGCCGGGCGACGGTACGGGTGCGGCCCCGGCCGCGGGTGGTCGTGGTCTCCACCGGCAGCGAGCTGGTCCCGCCCGGCGAGGTGCTGGGCCCGGGGCGCATCCACGACTCCAACAGCTTCATGCTCACCGCCGCCGCCCGCGAGGCCGGCGCCCAGGCGTACCGGGTGGGCGCCGTCGCGGACGACGCCGAGACCTTCCGGGCCACCGTCGAGGACCAGCTGATCCGGGCGGACCTCGTCGTCACCACCGGCGGCGTCAGTGTCGGCGCGTACGACGTGGTGAAGGAGGCCCTCGGCGAGGAGATCGAGTTCCGCAAGCTGGCGATGCAGCCCGGCAAGCCGCAGGGCTTCGGCTTCATCGACGTCGGGGCCCGCGCCGAGGACGAGGGCGACGGCGAGGCCGGCGGCGCGGAGGCCGCGCCGCCGGAGCCCGAGCGCACCCCGCTGCTCGCCCTGCCCGGCAACCCGGTCAGCGCCTACGTCTCCTTCGAGATGTTCGTGTGGCCCGCCATCCGCACCCTCATGGGGGTGGAACCGGTGTTCCGGCCGACCGTGCGGGCCGTGTGCGAGGGCGAGCTGACCTCCTCGCCCAAGGGCAGGCGGCAGTTCCTGCGCGGCCGCCACGACCCCTCCTCCGGCCGGGTCACCCCCGTGGGCGGCGCCGGATCGCACCTGGTCAAGGCACTCGCCCACGCGAACGCGCTGATCGTGGTGCCGGAGGACACGACGGAGGTCGCGGCGGGCTCGGAGGTCGACGTCGTGCTGCTCGACTGAGCGGGTACCGTTACTGCCCACGCGAGCACGCGGCGAGCAGTGGGAGTGCCGGACCGATGACAGAACAGCAGCATCTGACGCACATCGACGACGCGGGGGCGGCCCGCATGGTCGACGTCTCGGAGAAGGACGTCACCGCCCGCACCGCCCGTGCCACCGGCCGGGTCCTGGTGTCGCCGCGCGTCATCGAGCTGCTGCGGGGCGAGGGCGTGCCCAAGGGCGACGCCCTCGCCACCGCGCGCATCGCCGGGATCATGGGCGCCAAGCGCACCCCCGACCTCATCCCGCTCTGCCACCCGCTGGCGGTCTCCGGGGTGAAGGTCGACCTCGCCGTCGGCGACTCCTCCGTGGACATCACGGCCACCGTGAGGACCACCGACCGCACGGGCGTCGAGATGGAGGCCCTCACGGCGGTGACCGTCGCCGCGCTCACGGTCGTCGACATGGTCAAGGCCGTCGACAAGGCCGCGGTCATCACGGACGTACGGGTCGAGGAGAAGACCGGCGGCAAGTCCGGCGACTGGAGCCGCACCCGATGAGGGCGCTCGCGATCACCGCCTCCAACCGCGCGGCCGCCGGGGTCTACGAGGACCGGGGCGGCCCGCTGGTCGTCGCCGGGCTGCGCGAGATGGGGTTCACCGTCGACGGCCCGCGCGTCGTCCCGGACGGCGAGCCCGTCGGCAGCGTGCTGCGGGAGGCCGTGGCGGAGGGCTACGACGTGGTGGTCACCACCGGCGGCACCGGCATCTCGCCCACCGACCGCACCCCTGAGGTCACCCGGGCCGTCCTCGACTACGAGGTCCCCGGGGTCGCCGAGGCGGTGCGCGCCGCGGGCCGCGAGAAGGTGCCCACGGCCGCGCTGTCACGTGGCGTCTGCGGTGTCGCCGGGCGCACCCTGGTGGTGAACCTCCCCGGGTCGACCGGCGGCGTCAAGGACGGCCTGGCCGTGCTGGCCCCGATCCTCGTCCATGCCGTCGAGCAGATCCACGGCGGCGACCACCCTACGTCTGGGAGACCGAGCTGAACGGGTCCTGGCCGGCCGAGCTGGCGGACGGGGACGTCCTCCTCCGCCCGATAAGGATGCGCGACCAGCGGGCCTGGCGCGAGGTGAACCGGCGCAACCGCGAGTGGCTGCGTCCGTGGGAGGCCACCGTGCCCCCGGCGCCGCCCGGTCACCTCACCCAGCGGCCCACCTACCGGCAGATGGTCCGGCACCTGCGCCACGAGGCCGCGGCGGGCCGCATGATGCCGTTCGTCATCGAGTACCAGGGCCGGCTCGCCGGCCAGCTCACCGTCGCCGGGATCACCTGGGGCTCCATGTGCAGCGCCCACGTCGGCTACTGGGTCGACGAGGCCGTCGCCGGGCGCGGGGTCATGCCCACCGCGGTCGCGCTCTCCGTGGACCACTGCTTCCGCGCGGTGGGACTGCACCGCGTCGAGGTCTGCATCCGGCCCGAGAACATGCCCAGCCGGCGGGTGGTGGAGAAACTCGGCTTCCGCGAGGAAGGGCTGCGGCCCCGCTATCTCCATATCGACGGAGCCTGGCGTGACCACCTGGTCTTCGCGTTGACGGCGGAGGAGGTGCCGGAGGGCATGCTCCACCGCTGGCACCAGGCCCGACCTGGCACGGCTCACAAATAAAAAGTCTGTTCGAAAATGACCGCCGATCCGACTCCGACTTGAACGCAATCAGAAAAAAATTTCGGAGTATCAGCCAGATCGTGCGACACACCGCGCCAAATTGCGTATCCCCCCGTGTGAACCCCCCTACCGTGTGATGCGTGAGCAGCAGCGGCCTCATCTACGCAGTCATCGTCGGGGCCTGGGCTGCCTACTTGGTGCCGATGTGGCTCCGTAGGCAGGACGAGCTCAACGAAGCGCGCCCGACGGAACGCTTCAGCACCGCCATCCGGCTCCTGTCCGGACGTGCGGCCCTGGAGCGCAGGTACGCCAAGACGGCGGACCCGGAATCGGAGGCCGAGGCGGAGCCCGCGGTCGACGTCCGGGCCCTCGCCGTACCCGCGACGGAAGTGAAGCCGAAGGCCCGGCAGAGCGCGAACGTGGGGAAGCAGGGGAAGCCGGCGAAGCACGGCGGCCCGTTGAACCCCGGGAAGGCGAAGAAGCCCAATCCGCGGGCCCAGGTCCTCGCCGCCCGCCGGCGCACCATCACGATGCTCTTCCTGGCCTTCACCGCGGGCATGATCGTTGCCGCCGTCGGCGGCGTGGCGTTCCTCTGGGCCCCGGCCGCCCCCGCCGTGCTGCTCACGTTCTACATCGCGTACCTGCGCGCCCAGGAACGGCGCCGCTTCGAGGTCAAGCTGGACCAGCGCCGTGCGGCCGACGCCGCCAAGCGCCTGCGCGAGGCCCGTACGACCCGTGAGCCCGCCCCGGACGTGCCCGACGTGCCCGAGCCCACGCCGCCCGCCGAGGAGCCCGCCACGGCCGGCCGGCGCGCCCTCGTGGAGCAGACCGACCACGCCGAGTGGGTCGACCAGCAGCGCGTCCCCACCGAGGACACCTGGGAAGTCCCGGCCCCCCGGCCCACCTTCTCCACCGCCCCGGTCACCCCACGCCGCTCCCGCGACCGCTCCCGCACCCCGCTGTTCGACCAGCACGCCGACCGCGACCGCCCCCGCGCCGCCAACGAGTGACCTCCCGGCGCCGGGGGCGCGGAGCACCCCCACCGGGATGCTAGAGTTTTCCTCGTTGCAAGGGCCTGTGGCGCAGTCCGGTAGCGCACCTCGTTCGCATCGAGGGGGTCAGGGGTTCGAATCCCCTCAGGTCCACAACAACAAGGCGGTTCACGGGTTCACCGGCGAACTGCCCACGAGATCCCGGTCCGACGGTCACCGTCAGGCCGGGATCTCGGCGTTTGGGCCGCTGCTGCTGCTCACCGCGGCCTGGCCATCGCCGCCGTCCGGGCGTTCATGGCCCTCGCAAGCCTTGACGCGTACCGCGGCCGTACCACCGCCGTACCGTCGCCCGGCCCTGACGACCTCGACACCGAGTGCAGGTGGGGGAGGGTCCAAGTGTCGAGGAGTGTCCGTGATGGACCACCTGGCTAGGCCTGCTCGACGATCTCGGCGATGCGCTCGAAGGGACGGGATGCCAGGATTTCGCTCTGCAGCGCCCGAGCACGATCGCGGTAGCCCGGCTGATGGAGCACGGCCTCGACGGCGGCGCCGACTGCTGCAATGTCCGGGCGACCGGTGCGCAGGTTGACGCCTGTACCGCTCCATTCCACCCGTGCGGCAACTTCTGGTTTGTCCTCCGTCTCGCCGGCGACGACGAGAGGTACGCCATGACGCAGTGCAGTGTGCACGCCACCGTAGCCGGCGTTGGTGACGAGGACGTCGGACAGCGGCAGGAGTTCATCGAAGGGCACAAAGCCGGCGAGGTGTACGTTGCCGGGGACGTCGCCGCCCAACATGGTCCGCACGATGTCGGGCCCGTCGGGGCGAGCAGTGGCGGCGACGACCATGGCGTCGGTGTCCGCCAGGGCCCGGATGGTGGGGACGAGCAATTCGGAGAGGTCGTTGTTCGCCAGGGTTCCCTGGGTGACGACGACCACCGGTCGGCCGGAGGACAGATCCGCCCACCAGTCGGGACGCTCGAAACCGGCACTGGTCCCTGACGGGACCGGGCCGATGAGGCGGAAGCCCTTCGGGGCGTCGCCGCGCGGGTACTCGAAGGAGGGCACGGTCAGTTGGAGGTAGTAATCCGGGACGGTGGCCCAGACGTTGAGGAAGAAGTCAGGAAAATCCACGCCCATCGAGCGGAAGAGCTCCTCGCCGTACTTCTGGACCTCGCCGAACATCTCCCGTGTCCGGGCACGTAGGTCGGCGTATGCGGCGTGCTCCTCGTCGGTGGTGGGTGGCGGTAGGCCAGGGCCGTAAGGAGCGGCGTCCACGCTCTCGAAGGTGGGCGCCGATATGCCGATCTGCACCAGGAGGGGGCGCTGGTGCCGGGGAGCCCTCAGAGCCATGGGCAGCGTCCCCAGGAGCGACAGTTCACCGATGACCACGGTGGCCGGGAACTCGGCCAGCAGTTCCTGCAGGCGCGCGTCGTGGAGCGGAGCCGGTTCGAAGAACAGGTGCTTGTTGTTGAAGTTCGCTTGATCGAACGGCGAGAGCTCGTCGTACTCGGGGTACAGCGCGGCCAGGTCACGTGTGTCGAGGTCGACTTCTGCCGCAAACGGGGTGAAACGCGCCCCGGTTCGCCGGACCTGCTCCTGGAACCGAGCGCTCGTGTAGAAGACCACCTCGTGGCCACGTTCGACGAGGTCCGATGCGATCGCCGCGAGAGGGGCGAAGTGCCCCTGCAACGGGTTCGAGGTGACGATGATCTTTGCCATGGTCTCGCTTCGAAATAGTCGGGATGCCTTGTACCGGCCGGTGGATGGCCGAAGTCGAGGGCCGTTCGTGCGCACGTCGAGGTGGCCATGCCGATGCCGCGCCATGGCGGCCACTCCGAAAAGGAGGTCGTTACGGCGTCGATCCCATGAGCTGCGCCGTCGGTATGCCAGACGACCGGTCGCCTATTTTTGATCATACACAGCTTCGGACCTGTTCGCCCTTCCTGCTCAGCGGGTGGGCGGTGCTGTGTGCGCTGGTGTCAGACGCGGGCGAGGTCGTCGGGGGCGGCGTTGTGTCGGCGGGCGGTGGGGGCCGACCGCGCCGAGGGCACCCTTTTCACTGACTGGAGTCACGCGGCGACAGTCGGTGGACGTGACATGCGGGATGGGCGTCACATGTGGATCCACGCGGCAAGGGTTCTGGTAGCGTGCAATAGGCGACCGTTCGTCTACTCTGGCTCATGCGTAGTGGACGCCCCGCTGCCGCAAGATTCCGGACCAAGGATTGGCGTGGCGGATCCGATCCTTGGGATCGGAATTGTTCGGCCGCTTGCTTGAGTCACATTCTCTCCGGCAAATGGGCCGCCATTCGCCGGATTCGCCGGATTCGCCGAGATGCAATCCGAACCCAAATCCACCGAGGCTCCGCATCCCTGATCACCCCACTGACAAGGACTTGAGATCGTGACATCCACCCAGCGCATCCGCACCCCGTTCGGAGAAGAGTCGACGGCCGCCGAGGTCGTCGAGGGTGTCGACCTTTCCGGCAAGCAAGCAGTGGTCACCGGCGCCGCTTCGGGCCTAGGTACCGAGACCGCGCGCGCTCTCGCCAGGGCCGGCGCGTCGGTCACCCTTGCGGTCCGCGACACGGAGGCCGGCGAGCGGGCCGCGGCCGGCATACGCAAGGCCACCGGCAACGACGCCGTCCATGTCGGCCGGGTCGACCTCACCGACAAGGCGTCGATCGCCGCCTTCACGAGTGCGTGGACGGGGCCCCTGCACATCCTCGTCAACAACGCCGGGGTGATGCAGCTGCCCACGCTCAGCCGCACAGCGGATGGCTGGGAGCTGCAGTTCGCGTCCAACCATCTCGGCCACTTCGCGCTCGCGTTCGGCCTGCACGACGCGCTCGCGGCGGCCGGCGGCGCGCGCATCGTGTCGCTGAGCTCCCGCGGCCACCATGCCTCACCTGTCGAGTTCGACGACATCAACTTCACCTCCCGCCCCTACGACCCGCGGCTCGGTTACGGGCAGTCCAAGACCGCCAACGTCCTCTTCGCGGTGGGGGTAACGAACCGTTGGGCCGCCGACGGGATCACCGCCAACGCCGTCCACCCCGGGGTGATCCTGGGGACGAACCTGACTCGCTACATGGAGCCGGAACAACTCGCCCAGCTGCGCGAAGCCGCGGCGGCCGGGGAATTCGGCACCTTCCAGGGCGCGCCCTTCCGGTTCAAGACGGTCGCTCAGGGCGCTGCGACGAGCGTCCTGGTCGCGACCTCACCCCAGATGGAAGGCATCGGGGGCCGCTACTTCGAGGACAACAACGAGGGCGAGAAGCTGTCGGCCGAGGCCGTGGGGAAGTCCCCCGGCGGCGTTGCCCCGTACGCGGTCGACCCGGACGCCGCCGAGCGCCTGTGGGAACTGTCACTCGCCGCAATGGCTGTGTAATCGGAATCTTCGCAAGAGTGGCACTGAATTCGTGTTGATTTCCGTGCCATTCACGCCGGCGAGTCCCATCCAGTCGTCGTGGCGAGTGGGATCCAGCCTCGCTTCATGGCCTGGTGCGGGGCCGAATTCCGCACGCGTACGGTTCCGGCTCCCGTCTGAGGACCCACGCGCTGTCGTCTCTCGATTGCGCTGTTCCGCCGGCCGCCGGATCCACGTGGCTGCGACCAGGTCTGCTCCATTCGGCTGTCAACAACCTCTACGGCTCCGTGCGATTGCCCGGTCAGCGGCCTTGAGGAGCGGGCGGACCGCCGAGGCCTTGGCTGTCGGCATGTCTGGCCAGGCCGAGGAGGAAGGGGTCGGGAAAGCACGTGGTGGCCATGCGCCGCAAAGCGTCGGCACGTTCGGCCAGGGACGGTCTGCGCTCTGCGGGCACGGCGGCGATCTCGGCCCATTGCGGGGCGGGGAGGCGGACGCGGGGGGGTGCCTCTATGTCTTTCGTCAAGCGAGGCGGGGGGTTCTGGGTTGGTAGTAGGTGCCGTCGCGGAGCATGGCGAACAGGACGCTGATGCGGTGGCGGGCGAGGCGGAGGAGGGCTTGGGTGTGGGTTTTGCCGCGGGCTCGGCATTTGTCGTAGTAGGCGCGTGAGGCGGGATCGTGGAGGGCGGCGAACGCGGACAGGAACATCGCCCGTTTGAGTTGCCGGTTCCCGCCTCGGGGTGCGTGTTCGCCGTGGATCGAGGTGCCGGACTGCTTGGTGGTGGGGGCCAGGCCAGCGTAGGAGGCGAGGTGGGCGGCGCTCGGGAACGAGCTGCCGTCGCCGATGGTGACCAGAAGGACTGCGGCGGTCCTGACGCCGACGCCGGGCAGCGACGTCAGGACCTCGGAAAGAGGGTGGGCCTCCAGCAGGGCCTCGATCTGCGCTTCCAGGGCACGTCGTTGCTCGTGAACGGCCGCGAGGGAGCGGGCCAGCGAGGGCACGACAATGTCGAGGGTGCCGGTCCCCGGGACCACGACGGTCTGCTCGTCCAAGGCGTCGAAGACGTCGTCGATCAGCCGGGTGGCCATGCGCGGGGCCTT